>NZ_CP023278.1:323958-647916 GCF_002896875.1 Nostoc sp. CENA543 | reverse complement strand
CTGGGGATTATCTGGCCCCATGTTACGGGCTTCTGGTGTGAAGTGGGATTTGCGGAAAGTTGACCACTACGAATGCTACGACGACTTTGATTGGGAAGTGCAGTGGGAAACCGCCGGTGATTGCTTGGCGCGTTACATGGTGCGGATGCGCGAAATGCGTGAATCTGTAAAAATTATCAAGCAAGCCCTCAAAGGACTCCCTGGCGGCCCTTACGAAAATCTAGAAGCCAAACGGTTAGCAGCCGGGAAAAAATCTGAGTGGGATGCTTTTGACTACCAATACATCGGGAAGAAAGTTTCTCCCACCTTCAAAATGCCCAAAGGAGAAATTTACGCCCGTGTAGAAAGCGGTAAAGGCGAACTGGGAATTTATCTGGTTGGCGATGACAACGTCTTCCCCTGGCGATGGAAAATCCGTCCAGCCGATTTCAACAACCTCCAGATTTTGCCTCATCTGTTGCGCGGTATGAAGGTTGCTGATATCGTCGTGATTCTCGGTAGCATCGATGTGATCATGGGGTCTGTTGACAGATAATTTGCTTTTCTCTATTGCTGTATAAGTTTTGAGAACCCCGATCCAAAAAAATCGGGGTTCTCTATCTTAGTAATTCTCAACAAGAATTATTAATTTTTAATTAATTATCAGTATATTTCTACAAAACTTATATAGATTGGGATTGCAGAGCATAATTTATATAAAGTTTTATTTAGTATTAATTATTTAGTTCTAGCGATATTAAATTAAATTTGCCTCTTTAAGTAAGTTTATATTTGACCGATAGAATCAGGTAAATTACTATATAAAACCAACCAAACTAACTGAATCTTATAAATTCGAGAGTTGTGGCAATTCATTCTCACGCAGAATTTGATCCTAGCTCAAATACATCTACAGAAGAGGGCTTACAAAAAGTTCTCCATCGTCTTGTGAATAAGATGCAACGAGACGCATTAATTCGACAAACGACAACCCAATTAAGAGAACACCTGCAAGTAGATCGCGTGGTTTTATACTACTTTTACTGGCAATGGCATGGACAAGTCACATTTGAAGCCGTAAGCTCAGAGCATTTTTCTATATTGGGTTCAACAGGGCCAGATGAGTGTTTTAACGAGCAGTATGCAGCATTGTATTTAGCTGGTAGAATCAAAGCGATCGCTGATATTGAAACCGCCCCCATTGCCCCTTGTCATCGAGATTTTCTTCGCAATTTACAAGTCCGGGCTAATCTAATAGCACCAATTTTGACCAATAGAGGATTATGGGGATTACTAGTAGCCCATCACTGTCAAGGAACTCATCGTTGGTCACAATCAGATATAGAACTCATACAAGTAGCAGCACAAACTTTAGCCACGTCCCCCTATATATTAGGTGATAGGGAATAGGGAACAGAGAACAGTAAACAAGTGACGGATAGCTGATAACCCCAATCCCCAGTCCCCTATGAATTTCAATTCTGCACTATATCAAGCTATAGCTCATCGTATTCATCATAGTCCCAAACAGCGCATTACCTTTGCTGAATATATGGATATGGTGCTATATCATCCCGAATATGGCTATTATTCCAGTAATGCTGTCAACATTGGGTTTAAAGGCGGGGACTTTTTCACCTCAGCGAATCTTGACACAGACTTTGGTGAATTATTAGCCGAACAATTTCTACAAATGTGGGAAATTTTGGGGCGACCTCACCCTTTTATCTTATTAGAAATGGGTGCAGGTCAAGGATTCTTAGCTTTGCATATCCTCAACTACATTCAGCAGCATCATCCCAACTTTTTCTCTGTGTTGCAATATGGGATTTTAGAAAAATCCCCAGGTTTAAAACAAGAACAGCAACAACGCCTACATGAATTTCCCGTATATTGGCATGACTGGGAAGAGATAGCACCCAACTCAATTATTGGCTGTATTTTCTCCAATGAATTAGTAGATGCTTTTCCAGTACATCAGTTTATTTTAGAGGCTGGTGAACTGCGAGAAATTTACGTCACCCTTCAAACACCAGTGAATGCTTCCGTGTCTTCCACCCCGTCCTTTACAGAAGTCACAGGTGAACCATCTACACCCCAACTAGCAGCATACTTTGATTTAATCGGGATTGATTTACAAAGAGGTGGTTATGAAGATGGCTATCGTAGTGAAATTAATTTAGCGGCTTTAGACTGGTTGAGTATAGTAGCTGACCGCTTGCAACGGGGCTATGTGCTAACAATTGATTATGGCTACCCTGCCAACCGTTACTATAATCCCAGGCGATCGCAAGGAACACTCCAGTGTTACTATCAACATCGTCATCACAATAACCCTTATATTAATATCGGACAGCAAGACATCACAGCCCATGTTGACTTTACAGCATTAGAACAATGGGGAAAGTCCTGTGGTCTAGAGAAAGTTGGCTTTACCCAGCAAGGTTTATTTTTGATGGCTTTAGGCTTAGGAAACCGTATTGCAGACCTTTCATATCAAAAAATAGACCTATCTCAACTACTCAAAAGACGAGAAACACTCCACCAACTAATTGATCCTACAGGACTAGGTGGTTTTGGAGTTTTAATTCAAAGCAAGGGACTATCCCCACAAGAATGTACTCAACCACTAAAAGGCTTAATTGTGCCACAATAAAAGGGAACAGGGAACGGAGAACAGGGTACAGGCAAAAGAAAAGAAGAATTACTACAGCAAGCTTGCAACTAAACATTTCAACTTTTCTCCCCTAAACCCCCACACCCCTAAAAAATTAAAACTCTCTTTAAGAATGCTGTATTAGTAAGATATGGACTAGCATAACAGTGATCGCTATGAAGCAAAGTCAACAATCGGAGTGATAATTATGACTGCTCATGACCTGTTAATGCTAGTAACACTACTGAGTCCTGGTATCTTGCTATCAGTCCTCATTATGGCGAGTTTTGCCGCAGGTGGCTAACTGCTAAATCCGTAATTCGGGAGTAGAAAAGCTGATGAATACTCAATCACAGTTTTTTCTTTGGGCATTTGCCAACACTCAAATTATTATTCAACACTAGGTAATTTGAGATGGGAATCAAGATTACTACTCCCTGACTACTGAAAACCAAACTATGACAACGCGATGTCTAAACAAAGGACTCGCTAATGCTTTACTCAAGGAAAACAAACAATGAAGGTGGCATTTCTGGGAACTGGACTAATGGGACAACCAATGGCCCAAAGATTGTTAGCAGCAAATATAGAAGTAATTGCTTACAACCGTACCCCAGAAAAACTAGCACCTCTACAAGCAGCAGGTGCGGAAATTGTCAACCATCCCCGCTATGCGATTCGGGAAGCTGAATGTGTCATTCTCATGTTGACTAACGCCGCCGCCATTTATCATGTTTTGTTGTCAGATACTTCATGGCGGACGTTAGCTGGACGCACTATCATCCAAATGGGTACTATTACCCCGACACAGAGCCAAGAAATTCGAGATTCCGTAGTTGGCGGTGGGGGAGAATACATGGAAGCACCTGTATTGGGAAGCATCCCCGAAGCTAAAACAGGAACGCTAACAGTGATGGTAGGCGCGCAACTACAACAATATGAAAGACACTTAGATTTACTCAAGAATTTTGGCCCTGATCCTGTGTTAGTGGGGCCAGTGGGAACAGCTTCGGGATTGAAACTAGCCTTAAATCAACTGATTGGCTCATTAACTACCAGCTTTGCTCTCAGTTTAGCTTTTGTGCAGCGTCAACGGATTGATGTAGAAAAGTTTATGCAAGTTTTGCGTAGCAGCGCGCTGTATGCACCTACCTTCGATAAAAAACTACAGCGTATGTTAGACGGTAATTACAGCAATCCCAACTTTCCCACAAAACACTTACTCAAAGATACAGATTTATTTATCTCCGAAGCTCAATCTCTAGGTTTGGATCTCAGCAGCATTGAAAATGTGCAGAAAATTCTCCAAACAGCCATGAAAATGTCATTTGCTGAAGATGATTATTCAGCCTTATTTTCCGTAATTAGAGATTGGGGAGAAGTTAGCGGAGGTTAGGGGACTGGGGATTGGGGACTGGGGACAAGGTAGAAGTAATGAGTAATGAGTAATGAGTAATGAGTAATGAGTAATGTTAGCGGAAGCGGGGCGTTTAGCCCGTGCTAAGTGATGAGTGCTGAGTGCTAATACCAATTCACGAAAATCTTGAAACAGATCCAAATCCGAAAAACCTTGTCAATTTAGGATTTCTCAATTGCGAATTGCGAATTGGTATAAGTGGTGAGTGCTGAGTAATGACTAATGACTAATGACTATTGACTATTGACTAATGACTAATGACTATTGACTAATGACTAATGACTATTGACTACCTACAACAAAGGCAACAAAATTTCAAATTCTGTCCCTTTACCTAGTTGGGAGCGAAAATTTAGGTTTCCTCCATGTCTAGCAGTGATGATTCTATAACTTACAGCTAAACTTGTTTCCTTATCGGCTCTCTTTTCTATCGAAAAATTTTCCCGCATTTGTTTTTGTAATTCATCAGGAATTCCTGGGCCATTATCAGTAATAGAAATTTCTACCCATCTTGAATCAGGTGCATTGGGTGTACCTGTGGGTTTAGAAATCACTTTTGTGGAAATTACAATTTCTGCTTGTTTGAGATTATGTTGACTATCTGGTTGTAATTGTTGCCTAACTGCGTCATCTAGCAAACTATCTACAGATTGGCTTAATATATTCATTAATACTTGGTTAAATTGCCCCATATAGCAAGGAACTGGGGGTAATTTACCGTAGTTTTTGACAATGCGAATCTCGCCTTTTAAACGGCTTTTAATTAAAATTACAATACTATCTATACAGGCGTGTAAATCTACTGGCTTAGGATAAATTGCATCAATGTGGCAAAAATTCTGTAAGCTGGTGACAAGTTTTTTTAGTCTTTCTGCACCACTACGCGCACTAGTTAAAGCTTTTGATAAATCTTGCTCTAAATAATCGAATTCTATTTCTTCTTTGATGGCATCGATGGTGTGACAACAATCAGAGTAGTTATTTTCGTAAGCAGCTATTAATTTTAATAAATCTTGGGTGTAGTTGGAGATGTGAGTGAGATTACCCCAAATAAAACCCACAGGATCTAAAATTTCGTGGGCAACTCCATCTACTAATCTGCCAAGACTGGCCATTTTATCATTTTGAATCATTTGGGCTTGAGAGCGTTCGTAGCGCACTTGAGTCTCAATCCCGCGAATTTGCCAAGCGGCGATATTTAATTCTTGGATATCTAAGAGTTTGTAGGTATTTTCTGCTGTCTGTATTACTATAGGTTCTGCTAAAAATTCTGGCGATCGCTTGAGAGTATGGAACATTGCCGTTAAAATTGGCGTTGTCTCAGGTAACTGTAAAATCGTTCTCCGCACGTAGCTATAAATCACCTCTAAAGGTTCTTTTGCCAGTAAATCTTCACCGTGGGGACGAATTAAAAACTCTACTAACCGTCGTCGGGAAATCATCCCATAAAATTTACCGTGTTCTAATAAAATTACACCTGGGAGTAAGGGATATTTATCAAAATATTTTGCTACTTCCGTACCAGTACAATTAACTGATACTTCAAAAGTGTACATTGGTAGTTCTTGCAGCCTTGATTCTAAACTCAAATCGCGATCGCTACCTACAGATAAAATTGGTGGCGATATTTGGTAACAAAACTCTTGTGACACAGTAAACTCTCATCTTGAGCCAAATTTGCCAATAATCAGCTAATATTTTATTCCCTATCTCTTCTGCTGGGACTACTACAAGGAAGTAAAAAAACCTGATTTATCAGCTTTTTAGCTATTTTAGCTATTGGTCTGATTTCCACCGAACCGTACTATTCTCTAAACTTGAACGCCAATACTCAATAAATTCAGTATTTTTACTTAAAAAAATACTTACTCCGCAGAATTTTGCAAATTGGTATTGCAGCTTGAGACTTTTTATAGTAGAAAGTCAACCAACCCTAAAATCTAATTTTCGGAGCATAGCCAAAACTATGAATAACTATGAATACGAGTAAAATCAAGCGATCCCCAAATGTTTAAAAATATAAATTATCAGGCGAATCGCCCAGAAATCAGTATTATTAAGCGATGATATAAGTAAGTATCATGAACAAACCAACAATTCCAGAGTCAAACAATTTTGGGTTTTGGATTTTAGATTTTAGATTGATCCCGAACACGCCTGAGATGCGGGGCTTGGAGATTTCAGGTGGACGTTAGCGTAGCGGACGTAGCGTAGTGAGTATGTGAAATTTATTCCGCCTACAAGGGGCAGATTATGAACAAAAACAATACTCAATCCAAAATCCAAAATTCAAAATTTGGAGGATTATACAAAGCTAAAAAAATTTGCTCACTAAAAATAGTCACAAATCTGTAAATTTAAAGATAATTGCTTTTACTCTTAAATTTTTGAGTTTTGCTCAATGCTATGTTAGTTCCACACTAAATACAAAAAATAGGAACTATTGCGTTTATACAACAATCATTAGACTCATTGATCATCAGTATATGTTGCACCATCAAACAGCTATCAATAAATTATTGATAGCTATGAAGACCGCCACTCAAATTTCTAACATCTATCAATTAACTGTTTTGAATGATGTTGCATCTAATTTAAATGTGTTTGAACCTGATTCAGATAGAATGACTAAGCATAACCTCAAAACTTCAAACCGCTTTTGACTGCGACACCCATGAATCAATTGAACAATGGTTTCACTATATTTTTGAGTTTGCTAGTCGAGGCGATGCCTTTTTTGCTTTTAGGGGTTTTATTCTCCAGTTTGCTGCTATTTTTCGTAGATGAGCGCAAATTAGTCGAGAAAATGCCCCAAAACCCGCTACTAGGTGCTTTAGTTGGCAGTATGGTTGGCTTTTTGTTTCCAGTGTGTGAATGTGGCAATGTGCCTGTTGCTAGGCGGTTGCTAATGCAAGGAGTACCTACACCTGTAGCAGTTGGTTTTTTACTAGCAGCACCAACAATCAACCCGATTGTCATTTGGGCGACATGGACAGCATTTCGTGATCAGCCAGAAATTGTAGTTTTGCGAGTAGTCTTTTCGTTATTAATTGCGACAATTATTGGCTATGTGTTTAGTTTTCAGACCGATTTGCAACCCATAGTACAACCAGCGATCGCCCGTTACTTAAAATTTAATCCCCCTCCCAATCCAGAACAAAAACGTCGAGGTAAATCGTCAACAGGCAAACCAGCCATCAACACACCTAATATTTTGCGTTCTGGGACTTATATTTTAGGGGGTAGAGCTGGGATGACGACAAGATTAGATGCTAACCAACTCCCCACCAGTGAACCCAACCTCAATACAGGTAAAAGCAAAGCAGACAAATTGCGTTTAGTGCTAGACAACAGCATCCAAGAATTACGGGAATTAGGCGGTGTCATGATTTTAGGAAGTGCGATCGCGGCCGCAATTCAAGTGTTAGCACCCCGCGATTTAATCCTCAGCCTTGGCGCAGGCCCCATTACCTCCATTTTGGTGATGTTAGTGTTAGCCGCCGTCGTTTCTATTTGTTCCACAGTCGATTCCTTTTTCGCCCTATCCTTCGCCTCAACCTTCAGCAGTGGTTCATTACTAGCATTTTTAGTTTTCGGCCCCATGATTGACATCAAAAGCGTAGGTTTGATGTTATCCATGTTCAAACCCAAAACCATCTTTTACCTATTTGCTTTAGCAGGACAACTTACGTTTTTATTCACCCTGTTTATTAACTTGCACGTCATTTAGTTAGGGGTGTAGGGGAAGGTGGAAGAAATGAGTGCTGAGTAATGAGTAATAAGTAATGAGTAATGAGTAATGAGTGCTGAGTAATAAGTAATGAATGGTGACTAATGACTAATGACTAATGACTAATGACTATTGACTAATGACTAAATCTCAACCCCAAAATAAATTTCTGCCCTGGCTGGATGTATTAGCAATTGCATCTTGGGGCGTATTAATGCTGAAATATTGGGTAACTGGCAAGCTCAATTTGTTAATTCATCCCAATTTCTTTGGTTTAGTATTTGTATGTGGTATCGCCTTGATTGTCATTGCTTTCTTAAAAGCGAAAGAACTATGGCAACGGCGACGACGGGAGATTACACCCAATGTTCAGCACGTTAACTTCTTCGCACCTGGATGGGGTAGTAGTTTGCTACTTATCTCAGCAATTTTAGGAATAATCATCACACCCCAAGTATTCGCCAGTGATAAAGCACTACAAAGAGGTGTAACAGAGTTAACTAATTCTCGTGTCCAACCCCAAGCCTTTCGGGCTTCCACTCGTCCAGAAGAGCGATCGCTGGTAGACTGGGTACGCACACTCAGCGTTTACCCTGAGCCAGACGGATACACCGGTCAAAAAGTGAAAGTGCAAGGGTTTGTCATCCACCCACCAGACATGGGTAAAGAATACATATTTCTCGCCAGATTTGTTCTCACCTGCTGCGCCGCAGATGCCTATCCCGTTGGCTTACCCGTAAAACTCTCAGAAAGTCAAGAAAGATACACCCCTGACACTTGGCTAGAAATAGAAGGAAAAATGGTGACAGAAACCATAAGCGGTAAACGCCAACTCACCATCGCCGCCAGTTCCTTGAAAAAAATTCCCCAACCACCCAATCCTTATAGCTATTAGGGACTGGGGACAAGGTAGGAGATGAGAAAAACTGTTCCCTGTTCCCTGTTCTCTAATGACTAATGACTATTGACTAATGACTACCAAATCTTTCCTCCAACCATTAGATCGAATAGCGATCGCTTTCATGCTGTTGCTCAGTGTGTTGATTGGGCTACTCATTTTGCAAGGTGATGTCGTAGCAGCGCGGGTGCGGGATTTTTCCTGGCAAAATCAGCAAATTGGGGCAGAAGATATTTCTTTTACCCTCACTTTTAGCCGTCCGATGGATGCTAAAAGTGTCGAGGATAATTTAAAAATTGACCCACCCCTGGCAGGTAAAGTCAGTTGGAGTGGGCGACGGATGGTTTATACACTGTTAACACCTGCACCTTACGGCACAAACTATAAAGTTGAGTTACAAGGAGCTAAAGATAAATTTGCGCCGCCAGAAGATAAGAAGCGGGTAATACAGCCTTTCTTGGGTCAGTTTACTACGCGCGATCGCGTGATTCTCTACATAGGAGCTGACCAAGAAGATAAAGGCCGCTTAGTTCTTTACAACTTAACTCAAGAGCAAAAAACAGTCCTCACTCCCAAAGAGTTAGTCGTGATGGACTTTAAAGCCTATCCCGACGGGGAAAAAATCTTGTTTTCAGCCCGTGCTAGCAATAATCAAGACTTACTATCAGCGAAAGTATATACTGTTACCACTGGAATTTCTGCCAAAGTTGGCGCATCAGCAACCACAGCAGGTTTAATCGAGCTAGTTTTAGACAATAAAGACTATCAGAATCTCAAATTCGACTTATCACCAGACGGACAAACAATAGTCGTACAAAGAGGAAATAGAAAAAATCCCAGCGACTTTGGATTGTGGTTTATGCCGGCTAACGTTCCATCAGGGGAAAAACCTCAACCCCAACGTTTACAAAGTCAACCAGGGGGAGATTTTCTGATTACTCCTGATAGTAAAGCCGTAGCCATTGCCCAAGGACAAGGGGCTGCTATTTTACCTCTGCAAAAGGATGCCAGCAAACCCTTAGATTTTCTGCCGCAGTTTGGTTTAGTACAATCCTTTTCCAAGGATGGCTCTCAAGCAGCTATGGTCAAATTTAATACTGACTTTACAAAAGAATTATTTTTAGTCACTAATCAAGGCACACAGCAGCCCCTAGTCAAGACAACAGGCTCAATTCTCAGTTGCCAGTTTGATCCTGCTTCACCTACCCTCTACTGCTTATTAACACAACTCGTCTCTCAGGCACAATATATCGAACAGCCTTACTTAGTAGCCATTGATCTAAAAAACCAGCAGCAGAAACCATTATTAGTCTTACCAGTAGAACAAAGAAACGTGCAGATGAGTTTATCACCTGATGGTTTAGCCTTGCTATTTGACCAAGTAGTTCCCGAAACCAATACTAGTAAACCATCTGCTAACAATTTGAAGACTGATGAAGGTGAAGCGATCGCCACTAGTAGTCTCTGGTTAATGCCCCTACTGCCCATTTCTGATGCAGCCATCAGCACCATTAAACCAGAAAAGCTTCCCCTAATTGGTTTCCATCCTCGTTGGTTGCCATAGTTACTGGGCAAAAGGCAAAAGGCAAAAGGTAAAAGGCAAGAATTGTGGCTTTTGTAGGGGCAAGCCTTTACTATGCAACACTAACGCTAAATGTAGAGGATTTTGAATTGATTTCTCCCCAGTCCCCAATCCCCAGTCCCCAATCCCCATTTTTAAATTTTTGACTTTTTTATTGACTATCCCAAAGATGTTTTTGATAAATTATATACAGATATAGTGTTTCTCCAACGTGTGAATTTCAACTAGGGAGCTGCTACCACATAACTTTTGACTAAAGCCAAGTCCGCTTGAACCAAAACATTTCAGTATCTGTACAGCAACTCATACATCTGTAGCATTTAAACTCAAAATCCCCCCAATATCTCAGGTTGACGGGGGGTAAGTTCTTAATGTTATAACGACATCAGTTATAGATGCAAAATGGGGAACACTAATCAATAATGACTACTTAAGCTAGGGAAAACTATAGCTTGGCTATAAATCTCTTCCCTAGATAGTTAATCAGCAATGCTGAACATTGATTAAGTAGGTGGTTCAAGAGTGATGAATGAAGCCGACACCTCAAATAACAGGAATGTGATGGAATCTCCTAATTCTTCTGCTAATTCTCTACAACCAGAACAAACTATCTGTCCTTTTTATTCAGTCGTACCTACTGACAATGTAAGCGTTGCTAAATTGCCACTCCTCAAACCCGCAGCAGATGAGCCGCACCATCACACAACTGCTGATTTTACTCAAGATAACCATGTACAGACAGATTGGGTTGTAGAACCTGATAGTGAACAGCAAACACAGATTGCAGAAGAATTTCAAAAACTCTTGGCATTAAATACAGAATTGCGTACTGCCAATAATGAGTTATATCAGCAAGTAGAACATCTCAAAGACGAATTAGTAGAGTCAGAAAAGGCTCTACAGTGGCAAAAAAGACGCTCTAGCGTTACAGAATCTATGCTTAATCAGCAAGCACAAGAACTTGCTGCGGCTCAAGAACAAATCCAATCATTATTCCAACAGCTAGAAACTACAGCCCAAACAGCACAGCGTCAAGAAATCTTAATTGAAAGTTACAAAGCCCAATTACAAATAAGTCAACAACGCATTGCCCAGTTAGAAAGGGAATGCACTTTATTACAAACAAACTATAGCGAACAATCTCAGCAAGTATTGCAGTCAGAAAACGCTTGTCGGGAGTTGCGGACTAGATTAATGCGACAACAACGTCAAACATTACAATTTAAAGCCGCACTGGAAAAATGTCTAGAAACATCTATTCCCAGTTATGATTCTTCTGATACAGCTACCGATAAGCCGCCAAGTTCAGTCCCTCACAAATCGCGGTTTGCCAAAAAAGCCAGGTCTTTGTTTCCTAATGCACAGCCGATTAAACCTTGGTCAGCAGAACCAGAATCACCAACAGAAAATACTGATCAGGTAAACACTGAGCCTTCATTACCACCTCCATTTACCAGTAGTTATGCAGTTCCCAACCCTTCGCCGATTTGGAACTGGCCGCCTAAAGAACAGACTCCCTCACCCCCTCAGCCAGAACCATCAATGGAAACTGGGGAAAATGAACCACCAGTAACTCAACCAGAAGAAACAGTATCTGTAACACCATCACCAGAACTAGATGAGCAAATAGACAGCCTGATTCAAATGTTTTTTGCATCTCAGTCTGGAACTGGAACTACACCTACAAAACCACCAGTAACAGAACTTCATTCTGATCATCAAGCTGAAGAAAATCCAGTTTGGGAAACTTGGGCGACAAGTGTTGAAGACGATACCGTACCAGAAACGACACCAGACAACCCAGCAATAAAATTTACAGAAATCGTACCTCCAGTAAATAACTCTGCTACATTGTCATTTAATTTATCGTCTACAGATAAATCTACTCCAACACCAGACAATCTTTATAGTGAAACCTCCCCACTGCATGAAAATTTAGGATTAGGTGATTTACCTCCAGAATTGGGAGGAGAAGTTGTTGATCAAGATTCTCAATCACCTTCGCCAGTAGTTTATCCTCAGCGTCCACCAAAAGGACGAAAGTCTTTAGCATCCGTGGAATTGCCGAAGTTTATGCAATGAATAGGGGTGTAAGGGTATAGGGGTATAGGGGTATAGGGGTGTAGGGGAAAAACAAGTATGAATTTTCCCTTACACCCCCACACCCTTACACCCCCACACCCTTAAACACTTACACTCCTTCTGAACGAAGAGTTTCGTTCCCTAAGTTAGCATTAGCAAACTGCTGGGGCGATCGCGGTTTACCTGTGGTGATCGCGTAGTTAATACTTAGTAACCACAGCCATATTCCTGGATAACGGGGTTCTAGTTTGGGCTGAACCCAGATGAGAAAACTGGGAAACCAAGCACTGAGTAAAGCACTCACTAAGGCGTGACGACCAAAATTGACATAATTTCCTAACCACCTGAGTAAATCTTTCCAGCCAGCCATTTCCCAAATCCACCAAATTAAAGCGGGATTGATGCGTGCTGCTTTCAATGCTAGGCGGTTAAAAGTTAACCAATCACAACGATCCTTAATAAAGTTATCGGCTACTTCTAGGGGTTCATCAGCTAATAACCCAAAGAATGTATTCAACATGGCATTGATGCGTTGGGGTGGGAGGAATTTTCCAGTAGGAACCATCATCCCTTTAGAAAATAGCCAAGTGACAGACACATTACTTTGGTAAGCGCGGATTAAGTTCAAATGGCGTTGACTCAACAAATCATGCTTGAGTGCGACATTTAATAAAGTGGTGAGACGTTCTAAATTACGTACCAGTGAGCCGAAACCTGTGAATACTAAGGGTGATTGTAAAGATGCAGCATCACCAATTGCAATTAATCGATCAAAGGCCACTTGGCGATCGCGACTATTTACACTAAAATGCCCAGGTATGTAGCCAAAAGTTGGCTTTTTCCACACCAACTGCTCTAAATCACATCGGCGATACTCCGGCAAAATCGTAAAGAAATCCTCATACATCTCTAGCAAAGAACCGGGGTTTTCTGGATTAACTTCGTGGTAATGAAATAGATAAATTGTCAGTTCTTCACCCGCACCAGGAAACAATTCCCAAATTAATTGTCTACCCCGTGAAATATCGCCGTGGCTGTACAATACATCTCCATACTGTGAATCCCACACACCAGGGGCAAATCCCTTGTCAATCACTGCTCCCACCGTCGGACAGACGCTATCAAAAGCGCGCCCACCGTTCAGTTGCCAAGCAATGGGGGAAGCCGTTCCCATCGCATCCACCAGAAGCCTACCACTCACTTGCTTTTGTGTTTGAGTGGGTAAATGCTGGAGTGTAACTACAACTTGTGATTGCTCAATATTGGCTTGTAAAAACTCTGTTTCATCCCAAATTTCGCCACCTGCGGCTGTTAACTTTTGTCCACACAACCGCAATAATTTATCGGAGTCTAAAGATATATTTAGCACCGTGGGCGTGTGTAAAATAGGCGATCGCAATTTGGGTGGATTATTGCCGTCGAAAAACTTATTAAATCCGTCCTTATATTCTCTGACAATAATCGTTTCCAATTCAGCTGGCGTAAATAAACCCAAGTTCACCAAACTTTGAAGTTCATCACGGGAAATATTCCATTCCCGATTCATCCGTCCAAACGCCAGACGTTCCACCAGCAGCACTTTGTAACCCAATTGTGCCATCACTGCCGCATGAATTACCCCCAGCGCACCGCCAATATAAATCAAGTCATATTGCGGATTGGGTGTTTTTCCTGCCTCATCTCCTTGTACAAACAGCACCTGACGAGGCTTTTGAGGATGCCGCACTCCTTCACGCCATCTTTGTTCCCACCAATAGGCGCGCTTGAGGTCATATTCCCCATTGGGCATTTTTTGGAAATATTTCACCGTCAGGGGATAGTAAGGGGCTAAAGCCTCAAAAATCGATTGCTGTGATAAATCAATTGCTGGTGGTTCGGGGTAGCAATGGGGAAAACGCTGTCTGACGGCTTTTGTTAACTTTTGCAGAAAATCCTTTTCTTGGGCAAGAGGTGTATCTGCCCATCGGAAGACCTTAAGGTAAGTAGTTCTCTGGACAGACCAAACAAATACAGAGATTTCTTTCGGTAAATTTTCGGAAAAATTAGTACCACCTGTTGTATATTTACTAGATAATTTCAGGCAGAATCCATCTGGAGTCAGTATTTTTTCCCAATTTCCTGGGTCAAACTCTGATTGCAGCCAACTGCGTACGGTTGCCGTGTCCGAAATCGGAACTTCGAGATAAAGGATTTCTTTCATGTTTTTCTGACATCTGTGATTAATCTACTTATCTAGGCAGATATGCGAAAGGCATAAAGTACGCTAAACTCCGCCCTATCATTTCAATAAAGATTCAGTAAAGAATTTTTAATAATTTGTCAAAACTTTTTTCCATTTCCTAAGTTTAATAAACCCACGCCATGAATTATCCCATTCCAGACAGTCCTCAAGAAATTTTTGCTTTAAAACAACAGCCGGTAGATGAAGAATTAGTCGCCTCAGCGATCGCCGGAGTGATTAAAATCGTCCGTTCCCAAGGACAATCTTTAGAAGATTTGACAGCCCAACTGCTAGCTGATGACCCTGTATTAGATCAGCAGCAACGCCGTTGGCTGAGTACGGTAGTCACTCAAGCTTGGGAGAGTTTTGGTTAAGCAGGCAGGGGGGCAGGGGGCAGGGGTGCAGGGGTGCAGGGGGCAGGGGGCAGCTGACAGATGTAGGTTTTTTACGTTGTGTACCAAAAACCTTGGTTTTGGGGTGTAGGGGTGTAAGGGTTTAGGGGTGTAGGGGTGAGTGAAACAATGATTCTGTCGTTAGTCTGAGAGTCATCACTTACTGCTGGGTAAAAAACCTACACTTGTGAGGCAGGGGGCAGGGGGCAGAGGGCAGGGGAGAAAAAATCACTCAGCACGGGCTAAACGCCCCGCTTCCGCTAACAGCACGGGCTAAACGCCCCGCTACCGCTAACAGCACTCAGCACTCCTCCAAGCGATCGCTTTTATCCCCTACACCCTTACACCCTTACACCCTCACACCCCTAAACCCCAAGTCTTGAGATGCTTGAAAATGCAGTAACAAACCATATTCCAAGCCCTCCACAACTGCTTGATAGGAAGCTGCCAAAATATTTGTCGAAACGCCGATAGTCGTCCAACGATGCGAACCGTTACCCGATTCCACTAGCACACGAGTTTTAGATGCTGTCCCCCGATGTCCGTTGAGAATCCGCACTTTGTAATCTGTCAATTCAAAATTAGCAATTTGCGGGTAAAAATTCCTTAAAGCTTTGCGTAAAGCTGCATCTAACGCCGCTACAGGGCCATTACCTTCGGCAGCTTCTAATTTATCTTCCCCATTAACAGCTAATTTCACTGTAGCTAGAGCATTATTAGATTCTTGCCCCTCCACTAAATCACAGTGGACTTGAAACCCCTTCACTTCAAAAAATTTCTGGCGATCGCCTAAAGCCTCATACATCAACAGTGCAAAACTAGCTTCAGCTGCCTCAAATTGATAACCTTCACTTTCTAACTCTTTGAGACGCTGGAGAATTTGCTTAGTTTCTGGGGATTGCTTGTCAATTTCAATACCAAAACTCCTGGCTTTAGCTAACACATTACTCACCCCAGACTGTTCAGAAATCACAATCCGACGACGATTTCCTACCTGTTCTGGCTGAATATGTTCATAAGTCAGGGGATTTCTCTCCACCGCCGACACATGGATACCACCTTTGTGGGCAAAAGCCGAACGTCCCACAAAAGGTGCGTGTTCATCAGGGGCTAAATTCACAACTTCACTCACAAAGCGACTAGCTTCTGCTAGTTGACTAAGCTGGTGTTCAGCGATACAACTATAGCCCAGCTTTAATTGTAAATTAGGAATCAGTGAACATAAGTTAGCATTGCCACACCGTTCACCATAACCGTTAATTGTGCCTTGTACCATAGTTGCCCCTGCCATCACAGCTGCTAAGGCATTGGCTACAGCCATATCTGAATCATTATGAGTATGTATTCCAATTTGGGGAATTGGGGACTGGGGACTAGGGACTAGGGACTGGGAAAGATTCTTCCCATTCCCGATTCCCCATTCCCCAGTCGCTTTCACCACATCCTGTACAATCTGACTTACTTCATGGGGTAAAGTCCCGCCGTTGGTATCACACAAAACTAGCCACTCTGCCCCAGCCATCATTGCTGCTTTGAGAGTTTGTAAAGCATATTCTTGATTCTGCTTGTAACCATCAAACCAGTGTTCCGCATCGTAAATTACCCGTCGCCCTTGAGTGCGAAAAAACGCGATCGTATCGCGAATCATCGCTAAATTTTCTTCTAAAGTCGTTTTTAGACCTGATGTGACGTGTAAATCCCAGGATTTGCCGAAAATCGTTACCCAGTGAGTCCCCGCAGTCAGTATGTCCTGTAGCATTGGTTCCTCGGCGGCTGTGGTGTGCGGGCGACGAGTTGAACAAAATGCCACAATTTCTGATTGTTTAAGCGGATTCTCTTGTAACTGCCAGAAAAATTGAACATCTTTAGGGTTAGCCCCAGGCCACCCACCTTCTATAAAAGGAATCCCTAACTGATCAAGTCTGTAAGCAATGCGTAGCTTGTCTTCTATGGAAACTGATAACCCTTCGCGCTGAGTGCCATCCCGTAGTGTGGTGTCATAAAGCCAAATTTGGGGTAAGGGATTTGTGGTCATAAGAATCAAACTGTTGATACAACTTTACAAGCAATGTGTCAAGATACAACAAAAAGTCTATTTGGTAATTAGAATATGCCTAAGGTACTGGCTCAAGGTCAAACAATTGAGTGTAATAGCGGAGCTAATTTACGCGAAATTCTGCTAAAAAATGGTATTGACCTCTACAATGGCGGTGCTAGGCTAATAAACTGTCGAGGAATTGGTAGTTGTGGAACTTGTGCGGTCAAAGTAGAGGGTGAGGTGTCAGCAGCGAATTGGCGTGATCAAACGCGGAGATCGCTTCCTCCCCATTCTCCTACAAAAGACCTGCGTTTAGCTTGTCAGACTCAAGTGCTAGGCGACGTAAAAGTAACAAAATTTGACGGATTTTGGGGTCAAGGTTCTCAAGTCGTATGGCAACCAGAAGGTTAGGTTAAAAAGGAGAAAATCAAGATGGGTAGATGGACACCGCTAGTTTTAATGGCTGGAGGCTTGGCTATTTTAATGGGGACATTGCTAGGCATTAATTTTCCGATGCGTGAGGCGCAAAAAGTCAGCAACAACGCCCCTGGAGATAAAGCATCCAAAGTTCTCCCAGCCAACATTAACGTTAATAGCTCTGCACCCAGCAGGAATAGAGGTAATGCTACTACACCCGAAAACAGAAGTAATGTAGCTCAACAAGAAGATTTTAATACTGGCGATAACTCTAGTGATAGTGCTAGTGAAGAAAGAGGTAACGTTTCTCAAGAAGATCGCCGTTCCACCAGCCGGACAAACGTAGCTCAAAGTAATGCTAACGAGTCACCATCATCCTCTGACAATAACGATAGTTCTAATAACAACACTTCTGACAATACTACCGAAAATACTTCAGACACAACTACAGAAGTGCAATCTACTACTTCATCTCCCAGTAATCAAGACCGAGAACCCATTCGCGCTTTATGGTAATTGGCTATGGGACATGGTTCAGTGATCAGTGATCATTCTTCACTTGATGACTGCTCACTGATTTTGCTACTGTGCTGCTCTGCTTATTTCCTGGTGTCACTAGTTGTTAGTTACAATTTATGGGTCATTAGTTGTGAACTAATGACCCTTCGGGTAATCTTCCCTTCGGGACGCTCCGCGAACGAGAACCCCCCAAGGAAAGCTAGTTCTTCATAGGGGAAATCCCTAAAACTGCACTAGCTCACTAATGACTAACGACTAATGACTACTAACGAATGACTGGTGAGATTGTAATTATTGGTGGCGGCGTTATTGGTTTAGCGATCGCCGTTGAATTGAAGTGGCGCGGGGCAAATGTCACCGTGCTTTGTCGTGATTTCCAAGCTGCTGCTTCCCATGCCGCCGCCGGAATGTTAGCCCCAGATGCAGAAAGAATTACTGATGGGGCGATGAAGTCTTTGTGCTGGCGATCGCGCTCATTATATCCAGATTGGACACAAAAATTAGCGGATTTAACGGGCTTAAATACTGGTTATTGGGCTTGTGGTATTCTTGCCCCGATTTATGAGCAGGGGTGCAGGGGTGCAGGGGTGCAGGGAGAATCGCCTGGGTATTGGTTAGATAAAACTGCTATCCATCAATATCAGTCAGGATTAGGATCAGATGTCGTTGGCGGTTGGTGGTATCCAGAAGATGCCCAAGTTGATAATCGGGCTTTAGTTCATGTGTTGTGGGCTGCGGCTGAGTCTTTGGGTGTGGAACTCAAGGATGGTGTGACAGTCGAAGCTTTCTTACAACAACAAGGTCAGGTTATGGGTGTCCAAACTAATATGGGCATCATTCGGGCTGACCATTATGTTTTGGCGACGGGTGCTTGGTCTAATCAATTACTACCTGTACCTGTATTTCCCCGCAAAGGGCAAATGTTGAGTGTCAGAGTTCCTGATTCTCTGGCAGAACTGCCTTTAAAGCGGGTGTTATTTGGAGATAATATCTACATCGTACCCAGACGCGATCGCTCCATTATTATTGGGGCAACTAGTGAAGATGTGGGTTTCACTCCCCATAACACCCCCGATGGTATGCAAGCTTTACTGCAAGGCGCGATTCGTTTATACCCAGAACTACAGCATTATCCCATACAAGAATTTTGGTGGGGATTCCGCCCAGGAACTCCCGATGAACTGCCCATCTTAGGCACTAGCCATTGTGCAAATCTCACCTTAGCTACAGGTCATTACCGCAATGGTATCTTACTTACACCCATCACCGCTAAACTCATCGCTGATTTAGTTTGGGAGCAAAAATCAGATCCTCTCCTCTCCCATTTCCATTATTCTCGCTTTCAAAAACAGCCATCTACCCCCATGCTCATTTCTCAATCCCCACTTTCTAGTCAAGACGCAATCAATCATGTCTCTACCCACTCAGAACTCAGCACTCCAGACTCAGCCCTCACAATCGCTGGCAAAACCTTCCACTCCCGCCTGATGACTGGTACAGGTAAGTATCGCAGCATCGAGGAAATGCAGCAAAGTGTTGAGGCTAGCGGTTGCCAAATAGTTACCGTGGCGGTAAGAAGAGTACAGACAAAAGCACCAGGACATGAAGGTTTAGCGGAAGCTTTAGATTGGTCAAAAATTTGGATGTTACCCAATACCGCAGGTTGTCAAACTGCCGAAGAGGCAATTCGCGTGGCGCGTTTAGGACGAGAAATGGCGAAACTATTGGGGCAGGAAGATAATAATTTTATTAAGTTAGAAGTGATTCCAGATCAGAAATATTTACTCCCTGATCCCATCGGGACATTACAAGCTGCCGAACAACTGGTAAAAGAAGGTTTTGCCGTGTTGCCTTATATTAATGCTGACCCGATGTTAGCTAAAAGACTGGAGGAGGTAGGCTGTGCAACTGTGATGCCCTTAGCTTCACCCATCGGTTCAGGACAGGGTTTAAAAACCACTGCAAATATCCAGATCATCATTGAGAATGCCAATATACCTGTAGTTGTGGATGCGGGGATTGGCGCACCTTCAGAAGCCTCCCAAGCAATGGAATTAGGGGCAGATGCGTTATTAATTAATAGTGCGATCGCTTTAGCTCAAAACCCTGTAGCAATGGCGCGCGCCATGAATTTAGCCACACAAGCCGGTCGTTTAGCCTATTTAGCCGGACGAATGCCCATAAGAACCCATGCCAGTGCTAGTTCTCCCCTGACTGGTACGATTAGTTAGTTAATTTTCAAAACGGCGTTGCTGATTGAGAATATTAATTTATCTCGCGCATACCGCTAACGGGTAACTTGCAGAGTAGGCGCAAAGGCACAAAGAAAAGCAAAGGTAATTTTTGTATTTCATACTCTGATACAGCAACGTCTTCAAAACACAGCCTTTTGACGTGTGTTAGTTAATAAAATCATTCTTGATTTATGTAACGATTTATATCTGATCTGATCGATAGCAGATACATATCTTTATAAGATTAAATAAAAAATTGAGTCCAAGGAATTAATTCATGCCCTATACCAACGAAGAAGGCGGACGTTTGAATAATTTTGCCCAAGAACCAAAGGTTTATCGTGCTGAACCTCCGACAGCAGCACAAAAGCGCAACTATGTAATTTTAGGTGTTGCAGCGACAATCTTGGTTGGTGGTCTGATTTTCGTCGCTTTCTCTGTTTCTAATCTCAGCTAAGAATAAGAAAATTTAATCAAAAATTCCTTTTATTTATGTGTTTCAGGTTTCCGTCTGCTAGAAACCTGGATTTTTATTTTTTATGAAGATTAATTCTATTCAGTCAAAAACTCTTTTATACCAGTACAAACACCAAAACTCAAACAAGAGAGATCAAAAATAAAAAATTTAGTATAGTTTTATCCTGATTATAGTCATATTTACTTGTTCATAGTCATAGTTTAGACATTCATTTTGCTTTAATCCACCCTGAAGAAAGTTTAAACTGATGGTGGTTTCAGCAAAATGATCAATTTCAAGGCTGAACTTCTCTCTAAGACGCTGCATCTAGCTTGCATCCTGGGAAGGTTGTTCTGCGACACTAACACCCTTAGCGGGTGATAACTTCCTGATTCTTGAGAAAAACGCGTCTATATAATCATGCAGTTTTTCTCCCCTGTTCCTTGCTTATTTACCTTGGCCGTTGAACTTCATGAGCATGAATGATCCCGCCCGTTCCGATAATTCTGCTTGGAATCGGCAAGTATATCACCGCCTAAAACTTGCCCTCAGCCTTGGTTTACGGCGACAAATCTTTTTAGCAGTATGTGATGATTTGCACTTGAGGAATCAAGTAGCGGCTCGTTTACATTCAACTTTGGCTTATCCTGTGGGACAAATCTTATATCAGCCAGGTGATGGAAAGGAAACGACTAGTACACCGGCTTATCCTCGATTAGTAACATTGCGGTTAAATTTGCACGAGCCGAATCCCATCGAACAAATTAATCAATGGTTAAGGAATTATCCACCCCCTATAGTGGGTGGTTCTAAAGATACTCCTGGAAAACCTCTTCCCATCCCAACATTTCAGCTTGTTGGTGTGGAACAGTTGACAAAACAATCGGTAGCAAGTCAACGATTATTTTTGCATTATTTACGTTTAAGCGAACAATATTTTTTTGCTCAAGAATCGAATCGGTTTCTAGAATCTAGTGTACTGTTATGGTTATCGCGTCCTTGGTTGGCGGCTATTCAGCAGTCAGCACCACAGTTTTGGCGTTGGCGGACTGGTGTGTTTGTTTTTGCTGGAGAACCCACACCGACAACACAAAATAAATCGCATCCCGAACGTTTTACTAATTCTAGGGGTTTGCCACTAGGCAATACTGAGCAATCAATGTTAGAAGATGCAGGTAGAGATACAGAAGTAGCAATTCCGACTGAAACTGAGTTTGAGTATAGAGAAACTCTGGAATTACCCATAACAGCAAAAGATGAGTATTCCAACTTCAAGCATGAGTCTTCAGCCGCAGACACTCACTTATTCACTAATCAACGACAACAACCGGAAAGTGTTGCTAAATCTAGTCAGGTTGATAACTTATCATTGTTGTCGTTGACTCATGTTAGCCAAGAGTTAATCAAATTAGTTTTAGCCACCAATGATCATGTCACAACTCTATTCGGGGAAGACGAGTGGCAACCACAAGAACTGCTACGGGAAATTGAGAAATTACACTCACAAAAAGCTGTTGGTGAAGTTTTAGCGGCTGCTTATCATCAACTAGGTGATTTATATCGCTTGCATATAGAGCAGGGACAATCGACGTTAGAAAATATCATGGTGGCGATTATTGCTTATCAGCAGGCGATCGCCTACGATGAACAATCGCCACAATTGCCAGATACTTTCAATGATTTAGGCACACTCTATTGGATGTTGTACCGTACACCAACCTATGTACAAACAGGGAAAACCTACATAGAACAAGGAATTGAGTATTATAACTCGGCTCTAAAAATCATTTCTCCCCAAACCCATCCTGAGACTTATGCACGGGTGCAGAATAATTTGGGAACAGCCTACGGAGATTTAGCGCGGTTTGGTAGTCCGGCTGAGAATTGGCAACAGGCTGTTGTGGCTTACACTGAGGCTTTACGCTACAGAACTGTAGAATCAGATCCTTTAAAGTATGCCGCTTGTCAAAATAATTTAGGTACAGCTTACTGGCACTTAGCGCAATACAATCAAGCAGTCGTTAATTTGAAAAAAGCGATCGCAGCTTACAAACAAGCCTTAGCTTACTACAGTCCCCAAGCAGAACCCCTCAAATATGGGATGATTCAAAATAATATCGGTACGGCTTACTGGAATTTAGCGCAGTATGAACAACCAGGGGAAAATCTCCAGTTAGCGATCGATGTCTACGGTGAAGCTTTAAAATACCGGACTCCTGCTAATGTTCCTACTGCTTGCGCTGCCACACAAAATAATTTAGGCACAGCTTATTGGCACTTAGCAAACTTGGCGCAAACACCTAAAGAAGCTAAACAAAACTTACTACAACTGTGTATTAGTGCTTATGAAGAGGCCATTGCTTTGGCTAATTCTCTAGGTAACGCGCCTTTAAGTTTTGATTTATTTGCCACTTACAATAACCTGGGACTTGCCCATTACCAGTTAGTTACAGATAATACTTTTATTGGCGATAAGAGTAAGCGATCGCAACATTTAGAAGCAGCATTAACAAATCATTTACAAGCTTTAAATGGTTTGACTAAACAACCTGAAGCCTATCAAACTTCTTTCTCTTACGTAGTAAGAACAATCCGTGCTTTCCACAATGAATTAGGAATTCAAGGACAAAATTTGGCTTTATCTAAAGTCCCTGGGCATTTACTACCAGAAATTTTACCAAGGCTTTAAGTATATTCAATTATCAACAACTAATCTATTTCAAAAGCATTTGGTTACAAAAATGCTGGTTTTTGCTGACTAAATCAACTCAAAATCAAAACAAACATCAACGTGCCTGATTACTGACAAGTTTAGTAAACTAAGTTGCCAGTTCCCCGTAATTGCCGCAAGGAATTCAGACAATAAGGACAGTCACAACCAAAAACCTTAATTGCCAGATCACTTTCTTCCTCAGTAAAGTTCAGTTCAGCAACTGAATTATCTGATGGGCGTGATGAAACTACCATTGATTTAGGTGGGGCAGATGCTTTTGGATCTCTTTCCGAATCTCGAATACACACAAAATCTTTCAAACCGTGAGGATTAGTAATACAGGTACGACCATCTTCAGTGTGTATTAATCGCTGAGTTAAGTTTACACCAGCATGAGCAGGGTTAATGATTCCCAGCGTCGAAATTAAGGAAACGAAAACCGAGGAACTAGCAAACAAATTCAGTATGAGTTTTTTGTTCATAACCTTCCTGAAAGAAGATAACTGACAATCTAGGTTATGCGATCAATTAACAAATATCAAGTGAAGTTTTGGCTAAATTTATTTGATGACTTCTATTAAGTTAAAGTTTTACCGATTTACCTAAAAAAGCGAGTAAAGAGATCAAAAATATAGGTTGGCAATCAAGGGACTTCCAGATAAAAAATATCCAAACTGTAGGGTGTGTCAGTATGAATAATCTCTTGGTATAGTTAGGTTTTCTCACCCTGACGCACCCTACTAAGCTGTTCATTTGGGATGATTTATTTTTTGGTATTTCCCGAAAGGTGAGTATTGACCGTAAAATCAATGTCAAAACTATCATCTCTGTGGCCCCTAAGCCTACATACTCCATAATTCACAATTCTTCAAATATCTGGAATGACAAATCATGTTTTGCCGTAACCTGATAATGATAGTAATAGCCATCATCAAAAGCAGAGATTCATAAAGGTAGGTTGCAATTCATGGCATATTCCTGGTTTAAAGCATTTCATATTATTGGGATTGTGGTTTGGTTTGCGGGGTTGTTTTATTTGGTAAGGTTATTTATTTATCACGTAGAAGCTAACCAAGAACCAGAACCAGCACGGACGATACTGAAAAATCAGTATCAAATTATGGAAAAACGCCTCTACAACATCATTACGACCCCAGGAATGCTGGTGACGGTAGCAATGGCTATCGGTTTGCTGAGTACAGAACCAGAGGTTTTAAAACAAGGTTGGTTACACTTCAAGCTGCTGTGTGTCGCTTTGTTATTGGTTTATCACCACTACTGCGGTAGATTAATGAAGAAATTAGCCGCCGATGAATGTCGCTGGAGTAGTCAACAGTTACGGGCTTTGAATGAAGCACCCACAGTCATGTTAGTAGTGATCGTAATGCTGGCTGTGTTTAAGAATAATCTTCCCACTGACCTCACAGCATGGCTGATTTTCGGCCTGGTTATTTTCATGGCGGTGACTATTCAGCTATACGCGAGAAAACGCAGATTAGATAAAGAGAAACTCACAGCCCAAATTCCACAAATTCCTCAAGAACAAAGTTAGACAAGATCACCTGAGATATCCTACATTAAGAAATGTTAAGAAAATTGTTGTGATATCTCAGGCGTAAATATGTCCGATAAACCATTAGGTCAACCCCGTCCTTTGTGGCGAGTAATTTTGTTGTCTGTAGTCACTGGGTTGTTGTACTACGGCTGGTACAAGTGGATTATTCAAGAAGAACTACGCCGTTATAACGGGTTTGGTTGGTCGGGGACTTTGTGTTTAGCACCTTTTGTGTTAGGTGTAGGAATTCCCCAAGCTTTGCGAATTTTTGATCCTGATGTACCTGGGTGGTTTGGTTGGTTTTCTCTGCTAGGGATTATCTGGATTTATATAGTTCAATTCAAGTTATATCAAACAGTTAATGAATTATACCGCCAAGCTGGGATGAAAGCACCGCTTGTAGTTTGGTGGTTGTTTATTCCTGGTTTAAATTTGCTGGTTGGATTGAGACAAATTCATTTTTTAAGTCAATTTTGGTCACAAAAGCAAGGTGTAATTGTGACTGATCCGATAGCGGAAAATATTCCTTTATTATCGGGTAATGCTTAAATTGGGTATTGGGAATGGGGCATTGGGTATTGATAGAAAAGTCTGTCTTTTACCTTTTGCCTTTTACCCTTCGGGTTCACCACTTGCTACAAGTCGGCAAAGCCGCCCAACGCAGTGGTTCACCTTTTACCTTTTTCTCAGGGAGTTTAATTAATGAGTAGAGTTCAGGAATTATTTAGCGATCGCACGGCTGTGATTGCTACCATGCACCATAAAGAACAAGTAATTGCACCGCTATTAGAACAGGAATTAGGCGTTAAAACTATAGTACCCCAGAATTTTGATACAGATATTTTCGGCACATTTACTAGAGAAGTTAAACGTCTGGTAACACAAATCGCAACCGCTAAATTAAAAGCCGAAAAAGCCTTAGAAATTACTGGAGAAAAATTAGCGATCGCCAGTGAAGGTAGTTTTCATCCTCATCCTGCATTACCTTATCTTTCTGCTAATCGAGAAATAGTTATTTTATTAGATAAAATCAATAATTTAGAAATTATCGGTGAAGAATTTTCTCTAGAGACAAACTTTAATCATCAGGTAATTAATTCCCTTACAGAAGCATACGAATTTGCTGAAAAAATAGGGTTTCCTCAACATGGTCTAGTGCTAATGTATGAAAATTCTATTTCCCCCCAGAGTGAAATCATCAAAGGGATTAATACAAAAGCCAAGTTAACAGAATTAGTAGAATTAGCTTTGACAAGCGCACCGGAAAAAACAGTTCACTTAGAAACTGATATGCGCGCGCTTTACAACCCTACGCGCATGAATAATATTGCTAAAGCTACACAAAACTTACTTCATAAAATCAATAGCTGTTGTCCTCAATGTCAAACACCTGGATTTGCAATTACAGAACGCATTCCAGGATTACCTTGTGAAATTTGCCATACACCAACAACACTAATTTATAAAGTTCTATACGAATGTCATCAATGCGGCTTTACAGAGGAAAAGTTATTTCCTCACGGAGATAAATTTGCCGATCCAGCCCAGTGTATGTATTGCAATCCTTAATTTTAGATGTAGAATCTATAGTGGATTTTTAATTAAAAATTGACGTAAATTTTTGAAAAAATCTACCGTTGCCTAAATAGCAATCGGTAGATAATTAAATCAAGTTCGTCAGGTGATCGGAATAGTTATTATTTAGTATTTATTGTCTGCAATAAAATTCTGCCATTAGATATATAAATTCTGCTCTAATTTAGTTAGGTTCGTATATCTAAACACGCTATGTAATTTTGCATAGACTTAGCAACGAAATACTGGCTTTCCGCACAGATGATTTTTGGCTGGCATCTTCCCATTTATAGTACATATGTACTATAATAGATACAGCACTCACAAAGCCTGGTAGAAAAACCATGTCAAGAGCTTCTGGAAGAGGGATTCAAGAAGGGTCTAGTCCAATGATGAAACATTACATTCTCAATCTCAACCCCACAGCCAAACACGAATGGGATCGTTGCATCTTAAGAGATCCTCTGACTGCAAAGCGTCCTGATCTTGCCAAATTAATTGCGGAAGCAGTTGGTGCTGACACGGGTAGTTATTTAGTCAGTGTCAATATAGAAGTACAAGTGTTAGAACAAGCCACAGCACCTCAATCTGAACAGCTTTCACTTTCATTATCTGAAGTCAACGTTTCGACTCAATTTAGAGAAGCAGCTTAATGGGTATAGGGGACTGGGGACTGGGAAATAAATTCAGAAACCTGTCCCTTATATCAATTCATAAAGATGTCGAAAGTCAGACTATTTTTTTAAGTATTTAAGTAGAACAGGGTAAATACTTAAAGGTTTGTAGTGAGAACTTTAGTTCTCTCTTCTCTACGAGAGGCTACGCGAACAGAAAAGGACTAAAGTCCTTACTACGAACTGAATCATAGTATTTTTATCTTGCTTAATATAGTTTGGTTATTTCTAGTTATTCTACTTAATATAAATTTTAGTAAATAAGTGCCTCAGCCACAAATTTGAGTTAATCGGCAAGAAATATTCATAATTGACAATTTAAATTTTGATTTCTACCATCTTAAGCAATAGGAAAGATGCGTATAACATACTCAAGCAACTGTAATTTAGGTAGCTAATAAAAAAGCTGTCTAACAGGTAACTTGAGCATGAAATACTTATTTACAATTTGGGTACTTGTACTATCTTTATTATTTTCTAATTCCGCGATCGCCCAAACCAAACAACCCTATACTTTAATCCCAGGGCTGGGAACATATCACCATCCAGTTTCTACCCAAAACCCGGAAGCACAAAAGTTTTTCGACCAGGGTTTAAATCTTGTTTACGGCTTCAATCATGATGAGGCTGTGCGTTCTTTTCAACGTGCGGCTGAACTCGACCCGCAAATGGCAATGGCTTATTGGGGAATTGCGCTAGCTCTTGGCCCTAATATTAACTCAGTAGTCACCAAGGAAAAAGAACAAGCCGCTTATCAAGCTATTCAAAAAGCTACCGAATTGGCTGTGCAAGCATCAATTCCCGAACGAGATTATATTCAGGCTTTAGCAAAACGTTATTCCGCAAATCCCAATGCAGATTTACATCCCTTAGATGTAGAGTATGCCCAAGCAATGGCAAGTCTATTTCAACGCTATCCTGATGACGTAGACGCAGCCACCTTATATGCTGAGAGCCTCATGGATTTACATCCTTGGCAACTGTGGACACATGACGGTCAACCACAGCCAGGGACAAACAAAATTGTGGCTGTTTTAGAATATGTCCTGCAAAAAAATCCTCATCATCCTGGTGCAAATCACTATTATATTCATGCCGTAGAAGCCTCATTGCATCCAGAACGCGCCCTAGAAAGTGCCAACCGGTTAGAGACTTTAGTCCCTGCGGCTGGACACTTAGTACATATGCCAGGCCATATTTATTTTCGCGTTGGAGATTATGCCGGAGCCATGCGAGTCAATGAGTTGGCGATCGCTCAAGATGTACCCTACATCTGTCACAATCAAGTCAAAGGCATTTATCCTCAGCTATATCTCACCCATAATATACATTTTCTGATGGTCGCCAGCAGTATGGCAGGCAAACATCAAGAAGCCTTGCAAGCGGCAGATCAATTAGTTAGCCATATTAGTGCTATCGACCCTCATTTGCCCATGCTAGAGGGATTTTTCGGGCAGAAATTATTAATACAAGCCCGCTTTGGCGATTGGGATGAAATTTTACAAACTCCTCAACCTGATGCCGCACTTCCCACTACTAACGCACTGTGGCACTTTACGCGTGGTTTAGCCTACGCAGCTAAAAACCAGCCAGGAAATGCAGCAGTAGAAAGCCGTGCTTTACTAGCCGCGAGTCAGACCATGCCAGCCGCAGCAACTATTGGTTTTACACCAGCCAGTCGCATTTTAGACATTGCCCAAAAATTGTTAGATGCCAAAATTGCCGAATCTAGGAATGATTTCGATAATGCGATCGCCACATTACAACAAGCAGTAGTAGCAGAAGATAACCTAGACTACGTAGAACCACCAGACTGGTACTTCCCCACACGGGAAGCACTAGGCGGTGTGCTTTTAGCTAAAGGTGATTATGCCGCAGCAGAGTCAACATTTCGGGCTGATTTAACTAAATATCCCCATAACGGCCGTTCTTTATCTGGTTTACAAGCCAGCTTGCAGGCACAGGGGATTAATGATTAGGGCATGGGGCATGGGGCATTGGGCATTGGGCATTGGGCATCGGGCATTGGAATCACTTCTCTCCTTGTCTTCCTTGTCTCCCCTGCCCCCTGCTCCCCTGCCCCCTGCTTCCTTAAAGCTGCCGCACTACTGGTTTACCGTCGATAACTTCGCCGACTAAAACCACATCAGCACAGTTGACGAAGATACCGTTTTCGAGAACACCAGGGATGTTGTTGAGAGTTTTTTCTAGGTTAACTGGGTCGTCAATAGAGTCAAATCTGACATCTAAGACAAAGTTACCTTGGTCAGTGATGACTGGGCCGGCTTTCTTTACACCCATACGTAGTTCTGGTTTGCCGCCAAGTTCCTTAATTGCATTGGTGACAGGCGTAATTGCCATTGGAATCACTTCCACTGGGACAGCAAACACAGAACCTAAACGGTCTACTAATTTGCCACTATCTACCACAACAATAAATTGATTCGCCAAGTAATCAACCACTTTCTCACGGGTGTGGGCAGCACCACCACCTTTAATCAAGTTTTTCTTGGGGTCAACCTCATCAGCCCCATCAATGGCAATATCAATATGGTTAACAGCGTCGAGAGTGGTGAGAGGAACACCATATTGTTTCGCCAACACCTCAGACTGAAACGAAGTAGGGATACCCACAATATCTGTGAGTTCACCAGATTTCAGGCGATCGCCCAAATATTGAATCGTGTAAGCTGTAGTTGAACCGGTACCCAAGCCTACAATTGAACCTGACTTCACCAAAGCTGCTGCTGCTTTACCAACTTCTTGCTTCATCAAAGTAACGGGGTCTGCTGTCATGCCCAAAACTCCTGAAATATTGTCTAAATAAAAGGCTTGTCCACAGCAGACTATACTACAATCCCTGGCACTTCAATATTCATTCTTGACACAATTGCGGCAGAAGGGTTTGGAGACTGGGGACTGGGGATTGGGAAGATGGGGAAGTGTGGGAAGTGTGGGGGGAAAGATTTCTTTCCTATCCTCCCACACCTCCCACCCCTCCCACACTTCCTGCTTGCCCAATGCCCAATGCCCTATTTCGGCAACCTTCTTTGTAAAAATATGTCAACATAAATAATCAGTGCGCGACGCGTCGGTTGTTGTCTATACAAAGAAGCAGATTTAAAGTGGTCAGAAATATGCGCCCTTGGCTAAGTACATTTTCTTTAGTGCTGCTACTCCAAAGCTTCCCCGTAATTGTGCAAGCGCAAACGACGGAAACTAATACAGGAGTCACATCAGAAGCAATTCAACAAGTGGTTGCTGCTAAATTAATGACTAATTCATCCGATGGTAATTTTTATCCAGAAAGGTTGATTAGTCGTGCAGAATTAGCGACGATTTTAGTCAAAGCATTTAAGTTGGATAGACGAGAAGCTGCTCAACAAGAAAAATCAATTCCTGTGGCTGATGTTCCCTCTTCTCACTGGGCATATCGAGATATTCAAATAGTTTTGAAAACAGATGTGATGAAAGGTTATCGAGGGAATTTATTTTTCCCCAATCAACGAGTCACCAGGGCAGAGGGCTTGGCGATTTTTGCCCAAGCTTATGGAGTGTTTCAATTTGGGGATGATTCTGTCAATGAAATTCTTGCACCATATCCTGATGCTAAATCTATACCTAGTTGGGCAAGAAGAGCGATCGCCACAGTAGTCTCAGAAGGATTTATCAGCACAGATGCTCAAAATAATATATCCCCCTTAAGACCGATGAATCGCGGGGATATTGCTTATGTTTTGAGTAAATATTTGCAACGACAACAAAAACAACCAGAAACACCAGAAGTTCCTGGTGTTACCAACAATCCGCCCACTTTCTAGTCCGGCAAAACCAAAATCAACCAGTCTCAGTAAAAACGAAGACACCCCGATAATCTGGGCCGTTTGTTACTTCTACGGACACCATGCCAAGGCAAAATAGTTATGGGAAAAAAACACAAATTTCCTCATCAGCAAAGCCGAATTTTATTAGAGTTTCTGAATTTGTGTTTTTCGCAGGCTTTGGCAGTATTGGTATAAATGTCTGTTTTGTTACTTTCTCAAAATAAAACTGATCACATACTTTAAAGTAATTTCGCGGTATATGCTGACAGCATAAACATCTAGTAAAAATTGCTGAAATTCTTGTGTCTAATTAGCCGTTACAGAAGATTACATTTTAGACTGCTACTTAGTGACAGTTTAATTCTATCGGCAACCCGACCGTGGGAAAATCAAAATACCGAAAGTTAGAGATTAGAGAGGAAAGCACTATAATATGCACCTGAGTGAAATTACCCATCCCAATCAGTTGCACGGTTTATCTATCCGGCAATTACAACAGATTGCGCGTCAAATCCGTGATAAGCACCTGCAAACAGTAGCGGCAACTGGTGGACATCTAGGGCCTGGTTTGGGTGTTGTAGAGTTAACTTTAGGACTTTACCAAACTCTAGACCTAGATCGCGATAAAGTTATTTGGGATGTCGGACACCAGGCTTATCCCCACAAACTCATTACAGGACGTTACAGTGACTTCCACACCCTCAGACAAAAAGATGGCGTAGCTGGTTATCTCAAGCGGTGTGAAAATAAATTTGACCATTTTGGGGCGGGTCATGCTTCCACCAGTATCTCAGCTGCCTTGGGTATGGCTTTGGCACGAGATATGAATGGTGAAAAATTTAAGGTTGCTGCTGTCATTGGTGATGGTGCTTTAACTGGTGGTATGGCTTTAGAAGCCATTAACCACGCTGGACATTTGCCCAAAACTAACCTGTTAGTCGTTCTCAACGACAATGAAATGTCCATTTCTCCCAATGTCGGGGCAATTCCTCGTTATCTCAATAAAATGCGCCTCAGTCCACCGGTGCAGTTCATCAAAGATAACTTTGAAGAACAATTCAAACACATTCCTTTTGTGGGCGAATCTCTCTCCCCTGAACTCGGACGCATCAAAGAAGGGATGAAGCGTTTGGCTGTTCCCAAAGTAGGGGCAGTTTTTGAAGAACTAGGCTTTACCTACATGGGGCCAGTAGATGGACATAATTTAGAAGAATTAATCGCCACCTTCCAACAAGCACATCAAATTGCTGGGCCTGTGCTAGTTCATGTGGTAACAGTCAAGGGTAAGGGCTATGAAATCGCAGAGAAAGACCAAGTAGGCTACCATGCCCAAAATCCCTTTAACTTGACAACAGGAAAAGCTATTCCTTCCAGTAAGCCCAAACCTCCCGCCTATGCTAAAGTCTTTTCTCACACCCTTGTCAAATTAGCCGAACAAAATCCCAAAATTATCGGTATTACGGCGGCGATGGCGACGGGAACAGGCTTAGACAAACTGCAAGCTAAATTACCCAATCAGTATATTGATGTGGGTATTGCTGAACAACACGCTGTTACTCTGGCGGCTGGTTTGGCTTGTGAAGGTATGCGTCCTATAGCGGCAATTTACTCTACCTTCCTACAACGGGCTTATGACCAAATCGTTCATGATGTCTGTATTCAAAACTTGCCAGTCTTCTTCTGTCTAGATAGGGCGGGGATTGTAGGTGCTGATGGCCCTACTCACCAAGGTATGTATGACATTGCTTATTTGCGTTGTATTCCCAATATGGTGCTGATGGCTCCGAAAGATGAGGCCGAACTGCAACGCATGATCGTAACTGGAATTAACCATACCAGTAGCCCCATTGCGATGCGTTTCCCCAGAGGTAATGGTTATGGTGTACCTCTGATGGAAGAAGGCTGGGAACCTTTGGAAATCGGTAAAGGCGAAATTCTCCGCAATGGCGATGATGTGTTAATCGTTGGCTACGGCACAATGGTTTACCCCAGTATGCAGGCGGCGGAAATTCTCAGCGAACATGGGATTGAAGCGACTGTGATTAATGCCAGATTTGTGAAGCCTTTGGATACAGAATTGATTGTGCCTTTAGCTAAGAAGATTGGGCGCGTAGTGACTCTAGAAGAAGGTTGTGTCATGGGTGGCTTTGGTTCAGCAGTAGCAGAAGCCTTGCTAGATGCAGATGTAGTTGTACCTGTAAAACGTATCGGTATTCCCGATGTGTTGGTGGAACACGCTACACCTGAAGAATCTAAAGCAGAGTTGGGTTTAACTAGCCGTCAGATTGCAGAAAGAGTTTTGCAAGCTTTCTTTGAACAGAAAGTTTCTGCTGTTGTTTAGGTATTGACCAATTAATAACCCCTGCTTTTAGGGGTTATTTTTTTGGAAATAGTGATGTTTCGAGATTATGGAATAGCTGTGAGTTTATGCTTTTAATCCATAATCTAAAATCCAAAATCTAAAATTGGTGATAGATGAGGACTAAAGTCCTCACTACAAACTTTCATAATTCCTATCCGCCAATTTGCGACATGGTACGACTGTAAGCACCCTTAACCCCAGAGTCGCGTCCTTTGAAATTAATTTCTGGCTTGATTGCCAACAAATTTCTGACCTGTTCTTGTAACTGATGGATGCTGACACCAGAACGCAAAGCTGTTTTGAGGTCGAGTTGACCTGTTTCATTTAATAAACATGGTCTGAGCCAACCGTCTGCACTCAAGCGCATCCGATTACAGCGATCGCAAAAACATTCCGACATTTGACTAATAAATCCTAGCGTCCCTTTCGCCCCAGGAATTTGAAATACATCCGCAGGGCCTGCACCACAAACTTGAGATTCTGTCAAGCCCCAGTGATCGCGGATTTGTTGGCGTAATTCAGCCGATGAAACCCAACCGCGATCGCTAAATAATTGTCCGTTGCCAATCGGCATAAACTCAATAAATCGAATGTGCCATTGTTTGTCAATGGTTAAAGCGGCTAAATCTAAAATTTCATGGTCATTCACCCCAGGAATTACCACGACATTTAATTTCAAAGGGTTAAAACCAACTCTATAAGCTGCTTGAATTCCATCCCAAACTTTTTGCCAACGAGAACGCCCATGAATACCAATTATTTGATGAAAAATATCAGGGTCAAGAGAATCTAAACTAATATTTATCCTGCTCAAGCCTGCGTCATAGAGGCTTTGAGCAATGGGAGCGAGTAAAAACCCGTTGGTAGTCATAGCTAAATCTTGAGTTTGGGGAAAAGATGCGATCGCTCTTACTAAATCAACCACACGGGGACGCAACAAAGGCTCTCCCCCTGTCAGGCGAAAGCGCGTAAAACCAACGGGAATAAATACTTCTTCAATTAAAGTCAGCAATTCTTCATCGGTAAGTAGCTGCTGCTGAAGGATATAGTCTAACTCTGACCCCTCTGGCATACAGTACGAACAACGAAAATTGCAGCGATCTATTAAACTAATGCGGAGGTAGTCTACCTGGTTCATCTGGGATTTTTTTTCTATTGTGCATCATGCACAAATAGATGTGTACTTTTACTCAGTATTCTAGACTATCCAAAAAACTCGATTAACCAAGAGAATGCTAACAGCACTCGTTACTCAGCACGGGCTAAACGCCCCGCTTCCGCTAACAGCACTCAGCACTACTGAAGAACAGCTTTAAGCATTTTGCCGAATTTCATCGTATTTGGCACGCACAGCTTGTATATCCTGCCACATCAACCATTTAGGACTACCCTTTTCTTTAGAAGGGTTGCGGAGTAAGTAGGATGGGTGAAAAATCGGCATACATAAACGCCCTTCCCACTCTATCCACTGACCACGAATCTTAGTAATTCCCCGCTTATCACCAGTTATACCTTTTACTGCTGTTGCGCCTGTTAACAAAATAATTTTCGGGTCAACGAGGCGAATTTGTTCTAATAAATACGGTAGACAAGCTGCCATTTCTTCTGGTGTCGGCACTCGATTATTTGGTGGTCTACACTTATTGATGTTGCCGATGTAGACATCATTTTCAGTATTTAAATCTACCGATTCCAGTATTTTTTCTAGCAACTGTCCTGAACGACCCACAAAGGGTAAACCTGTTTCGTCTTCGTTTTGTCCTGGTGCTTCACCAATAATCATAATTGGAGCTTTTAAGTTACCCCTTCCGACTACAGCATGGGTACGGGTGTTACCTAATTCACAGCGATGGCAATTATTGCAATGCTGTGCCAATTCAGTCATATTGGCATAAGTTCCAGGTGGAACAGGGATTTTAGCATCTGTGGGAATCAGCTCTTTTTGGTTAAAACTAGGTTGTTCGTCAAAAAGGCTGAGTTGGATTTCGCTACTCATGAAAATCTGGTTGATTGAGTCAGCACCAGCACATCTGTCTGAAGCTATAGCTATCTATAGCTTGTGAAAAATATTTTTCAGACACATGTGGTTACTGAATACTGTTATTAACTAGACCCTAATTGTACCAGTTCTCATTCTTTAGTGGGCATTGGGAATCGGGCATTGGGCATTGGGAATAGAAAACAGAAACATATGGCGTGTAATAATTCTGTTTTGAAAACCTACACCCCACACCCTTACATCCCCATACCCCTAAACCCCTGGATTTGTAGATGTCCCTTGCTGGTATTGCATAGCTTTGGCATAATCGCCCAAGGCATAGCAAGCGATTTTTAAACTAGCAAGTGCTTGTTCTTCTATGCGACGATCTTTTAAGGTTCTACCAAGTAATAAGCGGGCTTCATAGTATGTGATGGCGCGACCGTGGTCGCCTAAAGCTTCACAAGCCACACCTAAGCTAGCAAGGGACTGTTCTTCGCTGCGCTGGTCTTTGAGATGTCTAGCTAACTGTAAACGTTTTTCGTAATATTTAATTGCTTTGGCATAATCTCCTACGGCATAACAAGCATTTCCCAGATTTTTGAGTACCTGAGCTGCACTGCGGGGATTATTCAAAGAAATAGCGATTTTGACACATTTTTCGTAGTAGGCGATCGCTTTTGGGTAGTTGTCTAAAGCATACCAAGCATTACCTATATTCTTCAGGACTTGTTCTATCCCCCAGTTATCCTGCAATTCCTGAACAATTTCTAAGCTTTGTTCTTGATACTCGATGGCCTTAAGAAAGTTCCCTGAAGCTTTATAAACTAATCCCAAATTATTCAATGCTGCAACTTGACTGCGTTTGTCTTGTAGCTGCTTGGTTAATTTCAAACACTCTTCTAGAAATTCAACCGCTTTGCTGTAGTTGTTGAGATGACGATAAGCATTCCCTAAATGAGAAAGCACTTGCATTCGCACTGCTGGGTCTGAGGTATTTTTTAAAGCTAGACATTGTTGAGAATAGGTAACTGCACTTTTATAATCGCCGGAAGTGTAAGTCACTAATGCCAGTAAAGATAAGACTTGCTCTTGTTGTGGGACATCGCCAGCTAGTTGAAACATTTCCAGAGATTGCCGGAAAGATTGGATAGCGGCGATGACATCTCCTGCTTTTTGCTGTTTGATTCCTTGTCTGAGAAGGGAAGATGCAGCTGATAATTGGTCGTCACTCTCTTGAGTCAGTAGCAGTTCTTCTGGTAATCCCTGGTCAAACTCATGGGTAATAGTGTTGCGTCTGACTTGTTTCATATATTTTGCAACTTCCACAGGGATCGTATTTTTACTGTTGTTATGATGTTCACCTTGTGACATTGACCAATTCCTGCTAGCTGTGGTGATACTTATAGTGTTCCCAAAACAAAAATACTTATCTCATACCACTTTGGATTTTCAATTTAGGATTTTTGATTGGGGAATGCTTCACTAGTAAGGTTTTAAGCAGTCTATTGGTCGCAGTTATTAGTCAAATTGGTATCACTTATTTGGAAATAGCTGAGTCATAGAGGAATTATTATGGAATTTTGACAAAAACTTGGTGCGCGTAAAAAGCTATGTAATGAGGCGAATTAGCTTATTTTGGCAGCAGATTCTGTTGATTTAACGCAGTTGAATTTGATGCTGGCTGGTGAGCGATACAGCTAAAGTCACCAGCTAAAATTGAGATAGTTTCATCTATTCATTGGTGTTTTTGTATTCCAAATCTGTTCAAACTCGGCTTTAGTAATGCCAAATTCCTGTAAATCTTTATTGTCTAGGGGTTTATCACACAACATTCCGTAATTATCAGCCAGATGGTCTTCATCATAAAATAAGACGTTGCCATTTTCATAAACTTCTATCTGTCTGGTAGCACACAAATCATTACCTACTAGAGTTAATTCTATGAAATAGGTACTAGTACCCCAAGTATCAAAATCGCCTCCTAGTGATTCATCCCAGAACCACTTACAATACCTTTTCTCTAGAGCCATTGTCGGCATCATTTCTCTACTCCTATAAAAGACGACTCATAAGCTATTTTATAAGAATATACTTGGCACTGTGCTAGACAGTACCTTGAGATAAGGTTAAAAATTAACCCGCTATACTGAGATGTTCTTGTTAATGCTAAAAATTAAATAATATTTTACTGACATTCAGTCTTTTCTGTAATCAGATATAACATCAAAAATATCAATTCACAGTCATTGTTTCTGTTGATGTTTTCTCTATGAGCGTAGTTGCTTTCTGACTTCCATTAAAATTACCCCTAGCATATTTCTACCACTACCATCAACACCACAACCCCAATAGTAGTCAATCGGCGAATTTTCTACTATTTCCTCATCACCTGTAGACAGCAGAATTTCTCTAATATCTGCATGGGTTGTGAACTTTTGCAAGACGGCTTTGTGCATAACATCATCTTTGATTCGCTCCCAATCAGAACGCAAAGGACGTTTTCTATCTCTTCCCATTTCTGCTGCTGCTTTCGCGGTTGGTGCTTGACGAATTTGTTCTATGTGAAATGTCTCTAAAAATTTTTGGGCTTGAAAATAATGCTCACTTGTATACCAGTACAAATCATCTAACATAAACCCGTGGGGAGAGAAGTTAGAGAAACAGCCATATTCCTCACGGACAGTATAAAAATAGATTGTCATCAGTTTTTAAGAAAATTAAATAAATATTAACTAAGAGTTGTAAATCATCACTGGATAGCTCGTTTGTTAAACAAAACAGAACTAAGCTCTTGATCAGGTTGGGCATTTTCAATTGTAACTCTTTTCGTATGTAACGGCAGACGAATAACGAATTTACTACATTGTTTGGGTGTGGAAAACACCTCTATTTTACCTTGATGTTTTTCAATAATTTGGTAACAAATACTTAAACCTAAACCTGTACCTTTGCCAACAGGTTTAGTTGTAAAAAAGGGATCGAATAATTTTTTGATATTTTCTGGAGGAATGCCTGAGCCGTTATCTTGAATTTCAACTTGAATATAATTATTTTCGAGGTGATGGGTAGAGATAACTATCTGTTTTTTAATCTGTTCTGGATAATCTAAGACTGCATCCACAGCATTATTAATGATATTCATAAATACCTGGTTAAGTTGGGCTGGATAACACTCTAATAAAGGTAATTGACCATAATTTTTAATGACTTCAATATCTGATTTGAAACGATGATTGAGAATTAAGAGAGTATTATCAATTCCTTCATGTATGTCTACTTCTTTCATATCAGCTTCATCGAGACGGGAAAAGTTACGCAAAGATAAGACAATTTCTCGAATACGTTGCGCGCCTACTTTCATCGAAGACAGTATATTTAATAAATCTTGATGAATAAAGTCTAGATCAATTTCTGCTATTGTTTCTGAGATAATCTGGTCTGGGTGAGGATAATATTCTTGATATAATTCAAGCAAGTGTAGTAAATCTTTAATATAATTATCTGCACATTCGACGTTAGCATAAATAAAATTGACAGGATTATTGATTTCGTGGGCAATACCTGCAACCATTTGTCCAAGAGAGGACATTTTTTCGGTTTGAATTAATTGTCCTTGGGTTTCTTGCAATTCTTTTAATGTTATTCGTAACTCCTCAGTACGTTCTTCTACTCTTTTCTCTAAGGTTTGGTGGGCTTCTTGCAGTTCTTTGGTGCGTTCTTCTACTCTGTATTCTAAAGTTTGGCGTGCAATTTCCAGTGCTTCAGTATAATCACCAACCCATTCCACTAATTGATTTAAAGAACTCGCAAGTGTCCCTACTTCATCGTGGGTATTAATATTAGCTCTTAGTTCAAGGTTCGATTCTTGTGTAATCTTTCTAGCAATGCTAGTTACTGTTTGTAACGGACGAGCAATTAATTTACTAGTTATTATGGCAATAATTGCAGCGATCGCAGTAGACAATAACATACTAATACTGATTAATTTTAATCTTAATTTTCTGGCATCTTTAAAACTAGTATTTGCTTGCTGCTGTTGCCTTTCTGCCTGAATAATCATTTGGAGCAGTTCATCTGATGTCTGTTCAAGTTTGACATTAATATCAATACTTTCTTGATGCTTGATAAATAGCAATAGCTTGTTTAAAGGTAAATCATTAGAGTCTTGAGATGCAATCTCTTTCCATAATAATTGAATATTTTGATTATACAGTGATGTGTTTTGCCGATATACTGTTAATAGTTTTTGAAAAGTTTGATAATTTAATGCTAAATCATGAGAATGATTTTTGACAAAAGTATCTATTTCATTTAGCTGCTGATTGATATCTTGAATATCTGAGATAAATCTATTTTTTTCAAACTCTAACCACACAGAATCATCTAGTACAAGAATAAGCCTTTGGGGATGAATTCTGGCTCTGTTTACATTATTTTCTAAATTTTTTAAAAGATATTGTTTTTGATAAGCTAAATTAAGCTGTTTATAAGCAGATATTTCGTAATAATAAGCAATTAATGAGCCACTGATTGTGCCAATTAACGTAGTACCGATTACAAAGGTGTAACTATAGCCAATTTTCTTAGTAATGCTCCAGTTATGTGTCAAACTAGTCAGACTAGTTAAAAGTTGATTTATTAATGTAATGGAGCGACGTTTAATCATGAATTTAGATAGACATTATTTAATAAAGCTGTCTTGTCCGATTTTTTGATAAACTTCCCGAATTGTCTGATAATCAGCATCGTTTGCTATAACCATTTGACTATCTACATACTTGCGATTAGCTTGAGCTTTGAGCATACTTTGAATGAGTCGCTCTTGATTTTTGAGCATCTGCGATCGCAAAGTTTCAATCACGTCATTTGCTAATTGATTACTGGCAACAAATACATCGCTTGGAAGTTCCGGGCCTTTTAAAATGATCTTGAAATCTTTTTCTGATAAACCTTCTGATTCTAAAACATTTTTATATCGGTCAGATGATATAGTCCAAGCATCTACTTCACCTGCTTTTAAGGCTTTTCCTCCTTTATTATCAAGCATTAATGTTTTGTAATCAGTTTTTGGATTTAATCCTGCATCTATCAATAAACTAGTAGGTGCGATATGTCCAGATGTTGAGCCAATTTTTCGCATGGCAATTGTTTTGCCTTTTAACTGAGCTAAAGTTTGAATATTGCTATCTGCACGCACTACAAAAATAGTATGGTAATCTTTACGTCTCACACCAATTATAGGAATTGCCTTAGCTCTAGAATGTAAAATTAGGTACTCTGAAGGCCCGGCAAATGCAATATCTAAATTTCCCGATAACAATGCCGGTGCTGCTGCGATTGGGTTTTCTACAGGAAATAATTCAATTTCGGTATTTAATATCTCTTCTAAAACTGTACTAAATTCTCCGAAATCTCTTTTCAATTCATCAATTCCTGATACATCTGTGACTGCAAATTTCAGATTTTTTGGTAATTTTGATAGTTGTGATGAACTATTATTATTAGCATTTGTAGTTGCTGTACATCCTGCAATAAATAGAAATGAATACCCGATTAAAACACGTCGTTTCATCGCTGTGATTTTATACAAACCTAATATATTTTTGTCATACAAACTAAATATTAAATCTGTAACTTATTAAAAACTTCTGTGAGATTACTGAAAATAGTTTAGGTATTTATTAGTAATTTGGGTTAAGAAAAGATTGTCTAAAAATAAAATACTCATCTGCTTTATTGCACTTGTTATTGATATATATAGGAATCCGCTTTGATTCGGTGAAATTGTTTGCGTGGTGCGCGTCCGCAAAGCGTCTCGCAGAGAAGCGCAAGCGCGATAGAGAGGGAACAGGGAAGAAGAAATAAAAGTGTACCTAGTTTCGCAGAAATCTAATACGAGTCCCATATCATGGGTACAAAACTACTAAATAAATTCTCCTGAAAATTGCTTTTTTGTGTTAAAAACTGCTAAAAAGGTGCGGAGTTAACTTCTGAATTATTCCTCTTATACCATTTCACGAAAAATCTGATACAGATGTAAACCCTAAAATCCTTGCTACATCTAAGTTTTTTAATTGCGAATTGCGAATTGCGAATTGTGAATTGGTATTAGCTAAGTATCAGACGGATAAGTTGTATCTTATATAACCATTTTTGTACTGAAGCCATATCTATGAAAGGCTACGTCTACGCTCATACTCCAGCACATTCATAATTTGATCAATTTTTCACGGAAATTTTCCTCAGAATATAGTCCAGTCATCATGAAAGTGGGGGTAAAATGGACGTTATTTTCGTAGCTTCAAGATTACAACTATGGCAATGCCTTCTACACTACAAAGTGCATTTACTAACCGCCGTGTCCTGAAAGTGATTAGCGGTTTGCACAACTTTGACGCTGATCGTGTCGCAGCAGTTGTGAAAGCAGCTGAACTTGGTGGTGCAACTTTTGTAGATATTGCTGCTGATCCTGTTTTAGTACAGTTAGCCAAAAAATTAATTAACTTACCTGTTTGTGTTTCCGCCGTAGAACCAGAAAAATTTGTCTCAGCCGTCGCTGCGGGTGCAGATTTAATTGAAATCGGGAATTTTGATAGTTTTTACGCTCAAGGACGCAGATTTGAGGCGGAAGAAGTATTAGCACTCACACATCAAACCCGTGCTTTATTGCCAGAAATTACCCTATCTGTCACCGTTCCCCATATTTTAGAACTGGATCAACAAGTACAACTAGCTGAAGAATTAGTCAAAGCTGGTGCAGATATCATCCAAACTGAAGGCGGTACTAGCAGCCAGCCATCTCACTCTGGAAGCTTGGGATTAATTGAAAAAGCTGCACCTACCTTAGCCGCAGCCTATGAAATTTCTCGTGCTGTGTCAGTACCAGTATTGTGTGCTTCCGGTATTTCTAACGTTACTGCACCGCTAGCCATAGCAGCTGGTGCGGCTGGTGTTGGTGTTGGTTCTGCAATTAACCAACTCAATAGCGAAGTAGCGATGATTGCTGCTGTGCGCGGTTTAGTCGAAGCTTTAGCGAATACGAGAGTGCTGAGTGCGTAGCGAGTGCTGAGTGCTGAGTGTTGAGTCAGGAGTGGTGAGTAGTGAAATTCTCCACTCCCCAATGCCCAATGCCCAATGCCCCATGCCCCATGCCCCATGCCCAATCCCCAGTCCCCAGTCCCTAAGATAAAATATCTTTCAAAGCATAAATTACTTGGTCTTGCTGCTGAGTTGTCAGTTCGGGAAACATGGGTAAAGATAATACCTCATGGCAAATTTGCTCGGCTACTGGGAATTGTCCTGGCTGATAACCAAGGTGTTGATAGGCTGGTTGCAGATGTAAAGGATAGGGATAATAAACCATTGAACCTATGCCTTTTTCTTGGAGTTGGTTGCGTACTGAGTCACGCTGTGTGGCGGTATTGCCGTTACTTCCTGCCCCCAATACACGAATAGTATATTGATTCCATACGCTCACACCGCCACTTAATGCTTGTGGTGTGATGATGCCAGGAATTTGACTGAGAAATTGTTGATAATAAGCTGCGATCGCCTGACGTTGTTGATTCCACTGCTCCAAATAACGCAGTTTAATCTGCAATATTACCGCTTGTATGGCATCTAAACGACTATTTACGCCGATTTCTTCATATTGATAGCGATTTTTTTGCCCATGCTCTTTAATAATCCTTACCTTAGCCGCCAACTCTGGATCATTGGTGGTAACTGCGCCACCATCGCCGCAAGCCCCTAAGTTTTTGGTAGGGTAAAAACTAAAGCAACCAAAATTACCTATACTGCCGACTTTTTTCCCATCCCACATCGCGCCTGTAGATTGAGCGCAATCTTCAATTACAGCAATATGATGAGATTGTGCGATCGCCATCAACGCTGTCATATCCACAGGCTGTCCAAATAGATGCACTGGGATAATCGCTTTGGTTTGGGGTGTGATAGCTGCTGCTACTTGCTGTACATCTAAGTTAAATGTTGTCGCATCTATATCTACAAATACTGGCTTTGCACCAACAGCAATAATTACTTCTACTGTAGCGACGAATGTAAAAGGGGTGGTAATTACTTCATCACCCGCACTAATTCCCAAAGCACGTAGTGCTAAATATAACGCATCAGTACCAGAGTTACAGGCGACACAATCACTTACATCGTGATAACTAGCAAAATGCTGTTCAAAACTTTCTACTAGAGGGCCGCCAATGTAGCGGCCGGATGCTAAAACCTCTACAACGGCAGCACTAACTTCAGCCTCTAGGGTAGTGTACTGCTGCTTGATATCAAAAGCAGGGACAGAATTTATACTTTGGATCATAAGTTTTCATTTTAGTCTGAAGATACAAAGAATACACACCAACTGTCAATTCTTGCTAAGGGAATTTATTCTCAAAAAAGCTTGTCAAGACTGTCGCCTGAGATACTTATAAAGCAAGGATTATTACCGCAATAATTCTATGGGTAAAACGCGCATCAGTGGTAAATTATGAGTGCCTGTTTGTAAACTGACTATTTTGGGAATGGGGCATGGGGCATTGGGCATTGGATATTGTATTTTTCTCTCCCTACACCCTTACACCCTTACACCCTTACACCCCTAAACAACCCATGCAAGATTTAATCAAGTTGGATTTGGTAGATTTAGCGATCGCTGTAGGATTGATGGTGATCGCTATGGGGATATCTGCCTGGGAAAGATTGGGATTAGAGTTAAATTTAGCGATCGCTACCGGTAGAACTATCCTACAGTTAGCTGTTTTGGGATACGTTTTAGACTTCATCTTTGCTTTGGGCAATCCTTGGGCTGTTTTAGCGGCTTTAGTTGTCATGCTGACGATTACGGCGATTGTCGCACGAAATCGGATCAGTCAAAAGATTCCTGGTGTATTGCCTTTGGTTTGGGGTGCGATTTTTGTGAGTACCCTGATGACACTGGTTTACACCAACTTCTTAATCATTCAACCAGATAAATGGTACGAACCGCGTTATATTATTCCCCTGGCGGGGATTGTTTTAGGAAATGGGATGAATGCAGCTGCGATCGCTGGGGAACGTTTGGTGAATAGTATGAACACCTTTCCCAACGAAATCGAAACCCATTTAAGTTTAGGTGCTACTCCCCAACAAGCTACCAACCAATACCGCAAAGAAGCCATCCGCGCCGCCTTACTACCGACAATCAACCAGATGATTTTAGTAGGGATGGTAGCAATCCCTGGAATCACCACCGGACAGTTATTAGCTGGGATTACACCCCTAGAGGCTGTATCTTACGAAATTTTGATTATTTTCATGGTGGCTTTCGCCAATTTACTCACCACAGTTTTGATTACTAAAGGATTATGTCGTCAGTTCTTTAATTCCGCCGCGCAGTTGGTGAGGTGAGAGATTGGGGACTAGGGATTGGGGATTGGGTAGAACTTAGCTATGGATTGTATACTGGTGTACTTGCTGATAGAATGACAAATGTACATGAACATCAACCAACAAAATACATTGCTATTGTCTGGGTTCATGTCACCATAGATATTAAATCTATGGTGATAAACATCTATGGCTGAAAATCTGCGAGGTAAGAGAGGAGATCCTAACTATCGATTAATCTCTGGTTACATACCAAAAGACCTAGCATTACTATTCAAAACTATTTGCGCTGCTACTGAAACAGATCAAAGCAAAGCACTTGAAGAAATGATTACTCATTGGGCTAGGGAAAAACAATCAATTCTAGATGAAGTGAGACAAGATAAGGAAAAGACGGCATGACAAACATACCAGAACAATCTAGTAGACTTGACAGAATCGAGGAATTATTAGAGCGTGTTGCCCAACAGCAAGCTAATAGTCAGCAACAACTAGATTCTTTGATCAATACAGCTAGCACTGTTCTAGCCCGTAGTGCGGTTTTAGATGATGTGGTATTGGAGTTGCGGGATACAACAGAAACCCTCAGTCGTGGTTTTGAGCAGCATCTGCGTAATTTTGAGCAGTATCAGCGTAATTTCGAGCAACATCAACGCAATGTGGAAGAAAACCAAAGAACTACAAATGCTGCATTAGAGAGACTGGAGGCTATCTTATTGCAATTGATGAGAAGATTTGATTAGTGCCAAATACTCGCTTTTTCAACGCAGAGGTACGCAAAGTTGAGCGCAGAGGTACACAGAGATTTTCTCCCCCTGCTTCCTGCTCCCCGCTCCCCTGCCTTTTCACTTTCGGCTTTTTGTACTAGTACCTCGCCTCACACTAAAATGGGAATTGACGTGAAGTTCTCTATTAACTAAAGTGTCTGACTCATTGCCATTGCGCGATCGCTATCTTGCCCTGATTGATGAAATTGTCCAACTCACCCTCCAAGGAAAAATTAGCTCTGTGGAGATGGTGTATCAAATGCTGCAAAAAAATATCTTGGCAGGTACGGGAGAAATCTTTGAGTTAGGTTTGAGCGATCGCCTCAACACCATCCAAACTCAAGTAGATAGGGAAACAGATGAACTCAAACAAGCCAAGGCTAACCGGAGTTTAAGAGCAATTAAGACAATTCAAACGCAATGGCAAAGATATAGAGAACAAAATAAAGCTACGGAAGCGATCGCCTCTGCATCTCAACAAATTACTACAGCCGCCACGGATGAACGTCTAACTGTATTTTTACGTCTGATTGATCCCAACCTCAAAGAACCACTCAATACAGCTCAATTACAGCAACTATCCAAATCATTACAACAATTTGCCCAGTTTAGCGAAGATATAGCGCAGATATCCCAGGGAATTACCCGTGGGTTAACAGCTTGGCAAAGGTTACAAGAACATTTAGTTAGCTGGATGTATGAACAGAATCAAGCCCTTGGTTTTGGCGGTGTACCAGGAGAAACTGGCCCTTGGGCTACTTGGGCGAAAAAAGTGAATAGTGAGTTACCGCAAACATTATTACGCACCTTAGCAGTAGAACAATCTGCCATTCCCTTTGCTCAACAGCACAGCACTATTAGCTTAAGTGATTGGGTAGAAATAGCCTTAATTTTGCAGTATTTACAACGGGGTTTAGTAAGTTGGTTTGACCAACAACCATACAATATTCAAGCCGGTTCAAAATTATCGATTTCTACTTTTTTAACCTTTGCTGTCATTTGGAGTCAGTTAGCAAGTGGTTTCCAAAGCCAGACACTCTACAGTAATGGCGCATCACAAATCATGCTCCAAATTTTACGCACCTTTGCTCAACGTCCTTATTTTCCCCTATATGGTGGGATTTTCGCTTCCTTTTCTGGTAGCTATTTACGCGATGCTTTAGATTATTTAGACGAACCATTACGCAAAGTGGCGATGACTCAGGAAAAAGCGCGAATTTTGACACTTTTAGGGTATTCCCAGCGTGCTTTAGGTCAATACCAGCGTTCTATCAAGTTTCATGAGCAAGCCTTAGAAATTGCCAGGAATGCAGGCGATCGCCCCTGTGAAATCGCCAACCTCAATCACCTCAGCCGGACATACGTACAAGAGCAGAATTATCCTGAAGCCATTAATCAGAGCCAAAGAGCCTTAATGTTAAGTAGACAAGCAGGCGACAGAACAGGAGAAGCCAACGCCCTAGTTAACTTAGGTTACAGCGAAGTCATGCAAGCGCAACAACTGGAACAAGCCGAACCAGAAACCTATGAAATGGCAATTAACTATTTAGAACAAGGATTAAAATTAACAGAAAAATTAGGCGATATTCAAAGTAAAGCCCTATGTCTAAGTAGTTTAGGCATAGCATATTTAGTAATTCAAGAACCACAAAATGCCATTCAATATCTAGAAGAAGGCTTCAAAATAGCCCAAATTTCCGGCGATTTATATCTACAAGGTAGAAATTTAGCGAATCTAGCTGAAGCTAGTTACCAACTACAAAACTTTGAAACAGTCATTTACACAGGTTGTCTAGGAATGTATCTCCTAGAGCAAATAGCCTCAAATGAATGGCGACAACCAGCAAGGTTATTAATAATCTTACAAGGACAAATAGGACTAGAAAATTTTCAAAATTTACTACAACAACACCGCCCCAAAATCATACCCATCATCGGCGTAGACGGGTATGATTACATTCCTAAATTACTCATAAAATACCAAGAAGACATTGACCTAACATCTTAGATAAATTCCCCATGCCCTATGCCCCATGCCCCATACCCGTATATGGTATAAAACCTGATTAATGCCAGTAGAGAAATTTGTATAAATGAGTTGGGTTATCATCATCGGTCGGAATGGAAAGGGCGAGGTTAAAGCTATGGGTGAAAGTAGCGAGATGATAAAATAGGAAATTGCTAGACTAGTAAGCTAGTACATTTATGCGTAAACAAGCGTTTTTAAGCGGTAAAAACGAGTTTTTACTATACGGTTACTAGAAACACTAGAGATAATGCTCACAAGCCTTATAAACATGGAATTATTTCGTACTGTCTCTGATACAAAGCGAACTTTCTACGCTCTGCATACTCGACCGATTAACACAATATATCGTCGGGTAGTAGAAGAATTGATGGTAGAAATGCACCTGCTATCAGTAAATGTAGATTTTACCTACAATCCCGTTTATGCCTTGGGCGTTGTCACTACTTTTGACCGCTTCATGGAAGGCTACAAACCCGAACGAGATAAGGAATCGATTTTTAATGCTATATGTCAGGCTGTAGAACAAGAATCACAACGCTATAAAAATGATGCTGAAAGGCTCAAATCTGTAGCGCAAAGCTTACCAATTAATGATTTGGTGGCGTGGTTGAGTCAAACTCAACCATTACAGCAAGATGGTGAATTACAAGCACAATTACAAGCGATCGCCAACAATCCTAACTTTAAATACAGTCGGTTGTTTGCGATCGGTTTGTTTTCTCTGCTAGAAGTGTCTGATCCTGAACTAGTCAAAGACGAAAAACAACGCACAGAAGCACTCAAAGCCATTGCGGAAGGCTTGCATTTGTCCTATGACAAACTGAGTAAGGATTTAGACTTATATCGTTCTAATTTAGACAAAATCGCCCAAGCACTAATCGTGATGGCTGATATGTTATCCGCCGATCGCAAAAAGCGCGAGCAACGTCAACAACAATCAAATACCCCAGTTGCTCCTCCTGCTGCTAATGAGTAATTAATAGTCATTAGTCAATAGTCATTAGTCAATAGTCATTAGTGAAATAGCTTGATTTGAGTAACTATCGACTATAGACTGTGGACTAGAGACTTTTGACTTCTATATCTAAAAAATACCTAAAATCTTGTAAATCAAGCTGTTGATTAAAGTGAGTGCAAACGCCCCTAAAACAGCACTCCAAATACCGAAGCGCAGGCGAAAACCCTCTACTAACCAAGCAGCAATACTAAAGCAAACAACGGCAATCATAAACGTGAACACACCCGATAACAGATTAAATGTGAGTATATCGGGTACAGCAAATATCAAACGTAAAATAGGTCTGACTATCGCTGTCACAATACCTAAAACAGCTGCCGAAATAACTGCTTTTTGTGGAGTATCAACTTCAACGCCCAAAGGCAACTTACTGATAATCAACAAGCTGATAGATGTCACCACCCAAACAATTAACAGCGTCACAATCTCATTCATTGCCTTCAACCCCTGAAACGTGAATGGTGCTTGGCGATCAATTCTTGAGCTATCGATAGATAAATTTCACATCGGCCGATTATTTGTAAGTTACCAGATTTTTTTCTCTAGAAAAAATTTATTCTAGATATCTTTAGGTTTTGGGCATTTATTGGGAATGGGGCATAGGGAATGGGGATTGATACTGGAACAGATTAAAAATCTAGGTTTTAATCCAAAATCCAAAATCCAAAATCCAAAATTGGTATGAGACATTGAACTTCTTCCCCTGCCCCCTGCCCCCTTGCCTCTTAAGGTGCAGGTGTAGCACCAGGGGCGTTAGGATCGTTAGGAACTATAGGGGAAACGCCTTGTTCTGTTGGTGGCTGATTGGGTGCTGTGGGTAAAGGGAATTGATTAGGGATGGCGGGGATGTTGGGGTTAGGGTTGGTTTCTGGTAGTGGTGCTGTACCAGGTGCGACGGGGAAGTTAGGATTAGTAGGGAAATAAGGTGAGTTTGTAGCGGGTGCAGAAGAGGTTGGGATAATTCCTAAAGAAACGCGATTACCTCCCACTTGTCGCAATAAATCTAACGTTTCAATTACATCATTGTATGTAGCTGTGCGAGAAGCATTCAGAATTAAAACGCCATTGGGATTAACTTGCAGAAATTCCCGTAATTTTTCCTGTAGTTCTGCTTTTGGTACTAGTTGTTGTTCTACATAGATATTACCTACAGCATCAATTGTCACAATTCGACTACCACCTGCTGAATCAATTCCAGATGCAGTAGTTGTACTCGCTTGAGGCAAATCCACGTTGATTGCTTGTTGTCTAGTAAATTGCAAAGCTGCTAACAGAAAAAATGCCAAGATGCAAAAAATGACATCGATAAGAGGAATGATTTGAACTTGAACTTCTTCAGTAGGTTTATTAAGGTTAATTTTCATCTTTGTTTTATGGGGGATGGGGACTGGGGACTGGGGACTGGGGATTGGGGACTGGGAGACAAGGTAGACAAGGTAGATTGTTATTACCATGCCCCATGTCCAATGCCCCATGCCCTATTCCCAATGCTCCATTCGCTATTTCCAATTAACTTTGGTCTGACGGTTCTGGGGGTTGAGATAATTTGCTGAGGTTGGGTTTACTGGATGATGAGTAACTATCCCGTTTTGTGTCTGATACTACTACTGATGTAGTGTTGCTAGGATTAGGTGGAAATTGACGATAGAGCAATTCCAATTCATTACCGGCTTTATGAAAAACCTTGACTTGATTAACGACAAAGCCTTGAAATAATCTGTAAAATACCAAACTAGCGATCGCAACTATCAATCCCGCAGCTGTACTAATTAAGGACGCGCCGATACCTCTTGTGGCTGCTGCACCTCCACCTGTAGCGATATCACCGATGTTAATTGCCTTTAAAGTATCGATTAATCCGAGAACTGTACCCAATAGCCCCAAAAGCGGGGAAAGGGTAATCACCGCTTCCAATACCTTGTCTCCACGCCGCATCCCTGCTAATTCATCTTCGGCAGTAGATTCTAGTGCTAACCGAAAAGTTTCAGCATCAATTTTTTGTAAACGTAAAGGAGCATAAAGAAATCGCCCAATGGGTTGATCTGTTGATCTTTGAGCAATATCTGCTGCTAATTCCCAATTATCTTGGGCTGCATCTAATACACGTTCAACTATTTCTTTTTCTTGTGTTAAAATTCGCAACCAAAACCACAGTCTTTCAAAAATTACACTCAAAGATAAAATCGACAGAGCCAGTAAAGGCCACATGGCTGGCCCGCCTTCTTTGAACAAGGTTACAATATCCACTTTTAAAGTCTCCTCCCTCCATTGCTGAAGCAACTATCCCAAAGCATTTCAATTCTAGAGATTAATGCACAATTAACATATTGTTGTACAGAATCGCTGGTTAGGTATTTGGAAATATGACGATTAGCATCTTCCCAACTAACTAGGACGGTTATTCCCACCGGAAATACATAGCATAATTTGTCAAAATTGAAGTTAACTGGAGGGTTAAACCATGAACTTCTCAATCCAATCTTTGTATAATTGGTATCGCGGTCTGCTACGTAATCCTAAATTTCGCTGGTGGGCGATTTTAGGTACGATTGTTTATATTCTCAGCCCAATTGATATTGCACCGGATTTTATCCCTGGTTTGGGTCAAGTAGATGACGTTTTGCTTTTGACCATATTAGTAACTGAGGTATCTGGTTTAGTGATTGAAGGCTGGAAAGCTCGTAAGGGTGAAACTACCGCCTCAACAGATTCTACCGCCTCAACAGATTCTACCTCTCCTGGCAACACTGTTGACGTTGATGCTGTGTCTGTTAAATGAGAGAGAACGGGAAAGGGGACTTCTAATTAAAAAAATATACAATCACGTTAATGGCAAGGGGGCAGGGAGCAGGGGGAAGGGGGAAAGATAGGTGTTTTGAAGCAGATAACTTGGATATTTTATTTTCTGGAAGTCTCTTAGTAAAAATCACAAGCTACATTTAACCTCTATTTTGAAAGCGTGATCAGCTACGCCCCACTGTAGGCGATCGCATCCGTGATTCTCAAAGTAGGGGATATTTTTTGGTCAATAGTCAATAGTCATTAGTCATTAGTCATTAGTCATTAGTCATTAGTTATTCCCCTAAACCCCTAAACCCTTACACCCCTACACCCCTACACCCCTCTCTTTACCCATGTCTTTATAAGCACACAATTGACATGAGGCAACAATACGCGTTACATGATGAGGCAACAAGTTAAATTTTTGCAGATGAAAAATTTGATTAACTGCAAGTTGCATCAGCATGAGGAGGGGTGTTCATGGATGTCAGCTTAGTTGTTTCCAACATCCTGAATCCGCCAGTTTTGTTTTTCTTTCTGGGGATGACTGCTGTCTTTGTAAAGTCTGATTTAGAAATTCCCGCACCAGTACCCAAGCTTTTCTCGCTTTATCTGCTATTTGCGATCGGTTTTAAAGGAGGAGTAGAACTGATCAAAAGCGGTATCACTCAAGATGTGGTGTTAACCCTAGCAGCAGCGATGTTAATGGCGTGTTTTGTGCCAATTTACTCCTTTTTCATTCTTAGGCTGAAACTAGATACTTACGATGCGGCGGCGATCGCAGCCACTTACGGTTCTATTAGTGCTGTCACCTTCATCACTGCTAGTGCTTTCTTAGGTGAGCTAGGTATTAATTATGATGGTTACATGGTTGCAGCCTTAGCTTTGATGGAATCCCCAGCAATTATTGTGGGTTTGATTCTTGTGAATATCTTCACCGTTGACGGCAAGCGGGAAGTTTCTTGGAAGGAAGTTTTACAAGAAGCATTTCTTAATAGTTCAGTTTTTCTTTTAGTGGGTAGTCTCCTGATTGGTGTCTTGACTGGAGAACATGGTTGGCACGTATTAGAACCATTTACTCAAGGTTTGTTTTATGGTGTTCTCACCTTCTTTTTGCTAGACATGGGACTCATCGCGGCTAAAAGAATTAAAGACTTGCAAAAAACCGGCTTTTTTCTCATTTCGTTTGCCATACTAATTCCTATACTCAATGCCTGCATTGGGTTGCTAATTGCCAAAACCATCGGGATGTCCCAAGGTGATGCACTCTTGTTTGCTGTGTTATGTGCCAGTGCCTCTTATATTGCTGTACCAGCTGCAATGCGGATGACTGTTCCAGAAGCGAACCCTAGCCTGTACGTTTCTACCGCTCTGGCAGTAACTTTCCCGTTCAATATCATTGTGGGAATTCCGTTATATCTCTACGGAATCAACCTATTATGGAGGTAATAATATGCACCTAGTAAAAAAGATAGAAATTATTGCTAACTCCTTTGAGCTAGGCAAAATCTTAGAAAGTTTGGATAAATCAGGTGTACATGGTCACGTTGTTATCCGTAATGTTGCTGGTAAAGGATTACGAGGTACGACGGAAGATTTAGACATGACCATGCTGGATAATGTCTACATCATGGCGTTTTGTATGCCAGAGCAAATCAAGCCTGCAATTGAAAATATTCGACCCCTGCTTAATAAATTTGGGGGTACTTGCTACGTTTCCGATGTAATGGAAATTCGCTCGGTTAAATGCGTGTCATCGTTATAAGAGGGGAGTAGGGATTGGGAATTGGGGACTGGGGACTGGGGATTGGGCAGAGAATTTAAGTAGCTTTACTGAGGAAAATTTCTGTATAGATATTACAGTTATTGACAAATTTTGTGCTAACTTCCGACTGCCAACTGCATTTATTTTTTGTTACATATAGAAAATCAATCTCATGAAGTATTTTATGGAACGCCGTGACTTTTTGAAATTGGGTGTCACGGGAACATTGGGAATGATGGTAACTGCTGGTGATTTACTGGGGCAAGTCAAACAGGCTCAAGCTGCTAGTCCACCTGCTTCAGAATCTTTGAGTGCTGACGTGGCTTTGCAAAAGCTACTTGAAGGCAACCGAAGATTTGTAGAACGTAAACCCCAATACCCCGATCAGTATCCGACGCGATTGCAAGAATTAGCTTCAGCCCAACATCCATTTGCAACCATCTTAAGTTGTGCTGATTCACGAGTACCACCAGAGATGATTTTTGATCAAGGTCTAGGTGATATTTTTGATGTGCGGGTGGCTGGCAATATCTCCACACCTGAAACACTCGGCAGTATTGAATATGCTGTGGCTTTTTTAGGCACACCATTACTAATGGTAATGGGTCATGAGAGATGCGGCGCAGTTACCGCAGCCGTACGTAATGAATCAGTACCAGGTGATATTAGTAGCTTTATTAAAGCCATCAAACCAGCAGTAGCAAGAGTTAAGAAAAAGCCTGGTGATGCGGTTGAAAATGCCGTAGTGGCAAATGTGCAGTATCAAATCGAACGTTTAAAGCGATCAAAAGTCTTAAGCGCACAGATCAAATCAGGCAAATTAAAAGTTGTTGGGGGTCGTTACGATTTGGATACAGGCAGTGTGACTATTATTGCTTAAAGGGGCATTGGGAATTGGGCATGGGGCATTGGGCAAGCAGGAAGTGTGGGAGGGGTGGGAGGTGTGGGAGGTGTGGGAGGATAGGGAAGAAATCTTTCCCCCCACACTCCCCACACTCCCCACACTTCCCCATCTTCCTAGTCCCCAGTCCCCAATCCCCAGTCCCCTAACTATTCAAGGCTTTAATAAACCGTTGCAAACTCTTGAACATATTGGGCTTTTTCCCTGGTGTAGCCACGCTATCTGGGGATGTTTGCGCTTGTCCTTTGGCGAGGATTAAATCTATTTCATCGCCTGATGGTTTATTGGGCAATTCGGCGATTTTTGACCATTTGCCGCTATTTTCTACCCAAATTTCCCACAATCCAGGATAGCAACGGAAGACGGCAGTTTCATCATCGACGGGACGTAGGTAATAGCAAGGTTCGATGGTGCTGATGAAACGTTTGCGGGTTTGTCTGGCGGCGTAACCAATACCCACTGTACCGGAATCTTCTAGGCGAGGGTTTAACATGATATAGGGGCGATCGCCTATTATTTCACAAATCTTTTCCAGTTGTGGAACTTCTACGGATGTAGGGGCGATAAATAAGAAAATTTCGTCCTCTGACTCAATTTTGGACTGGATAGAAGCGGCTCTACCTGTACCAATATCCAGAATTTTAAATGGTTTATCTGCCCAATCACGTCGGGCTAAACCCGCCGCACCAGCATCAGCAAAAAAGACTTTCAAGCGAGATTCATATTCGGCAAAGACGGGTAGAAACTGTTCCGCCACAGGCATAAACTTGAGTTCTGGAAACAGTAACTCCACTTGAATCCGGCTACAACCGTCTGCTAAAGCGGCTTTGGTGGCTTCTCGCGCTTGGGCGATCGCATCTTCTAAAGAATTCGGTAATTCCGACATAATCTGTATATGGCTATTTCGTATTTACTCCTATTGTTTCAGGATTGGCTCTGATTTTCAGCACCAGTTACAGAGAGAATTATGTCTCGGTGTCTAGTTCTATAACTAAGCAGACCAAGGATTAACAATAACAACCCCTGTTCCAGCAAAATCTTTTTCATTGCGGGTAACAAGTGACAGAGCGTGATGAAGTGCCATCGCTGCAATGAGAGAATCCATAACGGGTAGAATCCGCCCATTCCGTTCTAGTTGTCCAACGAAGTTTCCCCACAAAACCATTGTTGGGGCATCTATGCCTAATATTCTGTCTTGAAAGCGATTAGGTAGAGTTTCAGTTAGCCAAGTTGTTAGCGATTCTTTTCGTTGAGACACAGGAATTTTACTGATACCTTTAGCGATTTCGCCAATTGTGATAACGCTGAGGTAAAGTGTTTCTGGTGCTTGGGCATCTAGCCAATCTAAAACTTTTTGATTTGGTTGTTTGGCTACGAGTTCGGAAATCAGGCAGGTATCGAGAAGGTAGGTCATGGGGTGAAACCATCACGGGGAAGGCTGCGGTCTCGACTTAGATCTAATTCTTCGGTAAGTTCAACCAGGGGAGATTGACGGAAAAACTCTGAAAGTTTACTTGGTTGTTCTGGGTGGGTGTTGCTATTTGATGTGGTCAGACTTTGAGCAAGGAGTTGGATAATATACAGTTTTTCGTTGGGGGAAAGCTGAAGGAGTTGCTTTTCCAGTTCTGGGATAGGCATGATGCAGTTTCAGTAGAGGATTATTTTATTTTACTTTTTCCGCATTGCCCATCTGTATTCACAAGTGATCGCATTGCTCACATGAGTGCAATGATTTGGATTCAACATCAGGCGATCGCCTAATAACTTATTTAATAACGCTGGAGTACAGTGTGAAAAAAATATGTCATTCTTACCATCATAATTTCTGACAATCAAAAACTCTCGAATTTCATTCAGTTGCACAGCCTCTTCTGGACTTTGAATCTTAGAAAATGATAATTCTTGTAGTGTGATGTAAGCCGGTTGATCAGCATCAAAATCAACTATAATCCCTGTGGGTTCTAGCTTAATAATTTTTCCCAAAATTATTTGGCCAGGTTGGAAACTGCTTAAACTTACCTGGTTCTTCATTATTATGAGGATTTAATTTAACGCTGAACTAAAGATAAATTTGAATTCAATCTCTGCAACACTTGTTTTAATACCATCGCTGTCCAATCGATATCGGCTGCTGTCGTATCGCGTCCCAGGGTGAGGCGAATTCCTCCAAATGCGGCGTTTTGGGGATAACCCATCGCTAAAAGTATGGGACTGGGACTAAGTTTACCACTGTGACAAGCTGAACCTGCACTAATGCCAATACCAGCTAGATTGAGTTGGCGGACTATGGTTTTACCACTGAGTTTTTCACCGTCGGCGGATTCTAGACAGAAACTAACGTGGTGGGGTAAACGATGTTCTAAATCACCGGTGGGAATTAAACCAGGGACATCGGCTAATAAAGAAAATAGGCGATCGCGTAATTTAATTAAACGTGGTGTTTCTGTGGCTAGTTCTTTGGCTGCGAGTTCGGCGGCGACTCCAAACCCGGCAATGGCGGGTAATGCTTGTGTCCCTGAACGTAAACCCCTCTCCTGTCCCCCACCACCGAGTAAGGGTATCAATTCTACACCAGGACGAATATATAAAGCCCCTGCACCTTGCGCCCCATATAACTTATGACTAGATAAACTCAGTAAATCTACAGGTAATTGTTGTACGTCTATCGGTAAACGCCCGGCGGCTTGTACTGCATCGGTGTGGAATAAAGCCCCGTGTTGTCGCGCTATTTGGCATAATTCTGCAATGGGTTGGACTGTACCGATTTCACTTTGTCCGTAAATCACCGATACTAAAACTGTGTTGTGTTGCAATGCAGCTTTTAAGTCTTGGGGGTTGACTCTACCTTGACTATCTACTCCCAAGCGGGTGACTTCCCAACCCCACTTTTCTAGTAAGTTAGCTGGTTCAGTAATGGCTGAATGTTCCACACTAGAAATGATGATGTGTTGGGGAACTAAGGACAACCTCGCCACACCCATAATCACTAAATTATTAGCTTCCGTACCCCCAGAAGTAAACACCATCGTATCGGCATTAGGGGCATTTATTAAACTAGCTACTTGTACCCTAGCTTGTTCTAAAATCATAGCTGCCCGTTGTCCCCACTCATGCAAGCTAGAAGGATTTCCCCATTGTTGGGTGAGTACGGCTTGCATTGCGGCGATCGCTTCTTGGCGAGTGGGAGTAGTAGCACTGTAATCTAGATATATTTGCATATCATTGGATGATTTAAACAACGGGCTGTCTATATGGGCAGGATATAAGAGTAAATGGGCGCATCATCTGCAAATCAGCGTGATTAGACACTCACTCGCTGAATTTTTGCTAATGCTGATACAGCTATGCTTCTAATTAATGTGGCATAGATAGTTTTGGGAATGATAAATGTGTTCATGCCCAATTTACTTTTAGCAGATCACCGTGCAGATTTTACTGAAATTGCAGAAATCTTTAGTCTTATTTTTACTGTTGGCGATCGCAGGTTGTCAAAAAGTCCAATCCCAAAATACGCGCCTTCCTGCTTTGCCACAAGACCCCTTTGTGCAAGTTTACTTTAATCAGTCTGAGTCTAGTGAATATCGAGAACCTTACCGCCAGCAAACTCGACTAGGAGATAATTTAGAACAGCAAATTATTGAGATAATTTCTCAAGCTAAATCTACTATAGATATTGCAGTCCAAGAATTACGTTTACCAGGAATTGCCAAGGCTTTAAGTGATAAACAAAAAGCAGGTATTCAAGTTAGAGTTATCTTAGAAAATAACTACAGTCGTCCTTGGAGTAGTTTTACAGATGCGGAAGTGAAGAAATTACCACCAAGAGAAAAAGATAGATATCAAGAATATTTTAAATTTGTAGACCAAAATCAAGATAATCAACTCAGCCCAGAGGAAATTAACCAAAGGGATGCGTTAATCATTTTAAAAGCTGCTAACATCCCCGTCATTGATGATCGAGCGGATGGTTCAGCAGGTAGTAATTTGATGCACCATAAGTTTGTCATTGTAGACAATCGAATGGTGATTATTACTTCCGCTAATTTTACCTTAAGTGACACTTTTGGTGACTTTACTAATCCTAGCAGTTTAGGAAATCCTAATAACTTTTTACAAATTGATAGTCGAGAGTTAGCCAATTTATTCACAGAAGAATTTAATCTGATGTGGGGTGATGGTGTTGGTGGTAAACCAGATAGTAAATTTGGCGTAAATAAACCTGTGCGTCCTCCAAAAACGATTACATTAGGTGATAACAAAATTACTGTAAATTTTTCACCTACATCACCTACCAAACCTTGGAGTAATACTAGTAATGGACTCATTGGTGAAACTTTAAATTCGTCTACTCAATCTGTAGATATGGCTTTGTTTGTGTTTTCTGAACAGCGACTTGCCAATATTTTAGAAATTCGTCATCAGCAAAATGTAGCTATTCGCGCCCTGATTGACAAGCAATTCGCCTATCGTCCGTATAGCGAAGCCTTAGACATGATGGGCGTAGCTTTAAGTAATAAATGTAAATATGAGTTGGATAATAAACCTTGGCAAAATCCTCTCACTACCGTCGGTGTTCCCATATTACCCAAAGGTGATTTATTGCATCATAAATTTGCAGTGGTTGACCAAAAAACGGTAATCACAGGTTCTCATAATTGGTCAGATGCGGCGAATAAAGCTAATGATGAGACTTTAATTATTATTGAGAATCCGAATATCGCTGCTCATTATGTGCGTGAATTTAATCGGCTTTACACTAAGGCGAAAGTTGGCGTACCAGAAAATATTCAAGCTAAGATTCAAGCCGAACAAAAGCAATGTCCGCAAATCTCTGCTCCTAATAGCGCAGAGAAAATTATTAAACCCATTAATATTAATACAGCGAGTCTAGAAGAATTATCAACTTTGCCAGGGGTCGGCAAGAAATTAGCCCAGAAAATTATCACAGCCCGTCAACAACAGAAATTCACTTCTTTACAAGATTTAGAAAAAATTCCAGGTATCAGTGAGAGAATGATAGCTAATTGGCAAGGTTATATCGAATTGTAGATTATCGCTTTCGTATTAATTACGCCCCAAGTAGGGGAATTATTAATCTCTACTTTCAGAAAGAGGAAACTTGAGTGATTCAGTATCTAGGATAAACCCATGTTAGATAATTCGGAGTGGGTTTATGCCTTACGAAAATAGAGATGAATTACCCGAAGAAATTAGAGAACAATTACCAGAACACGCCCAACAAATTTTTGTGGCGGCATTTAACGCAGCCCAAAGAGATGGTATGAGTGAAAATGGTGCTACCGATGTGGCATGGAATAGTGTGAGAAATGAATATGAACAAGGTAGCGATCGCACATGGCACAGAAAACCAGAAGACCCAGCAATACATAACAAAGCTGTAGTATCTGGCGGTAATTAGTTCAGTTAATTGGCAATTTAGTTAAAATCAAGGCGGTTTATAGAAACTATAAACCGTCTATTTTGGGTTAAATTGATCATTAGACTTCTTGCATAAATCTTTTTTTGTCTCACGCATACCGCTAACGCGGAACCGCTTGCGGTAGGCGCAGAGACGCAAAGAAAGACGCTAAAATCATGACTTTTGCAAGAGGTCTATTATTGACAATTTAACTCTTGTACAAATGATTAAACTCGACCAATTTCTGAAATATCTAGGTATAGCCCCGACTGGTGGTCAAGCTAAACTCATGATTAATGATGGGAATGTGCAGGTGAATGGTGCAGTTGAAACCCGGCGGGGAAGAAAATTAGGATCAGAAGACCAAGTCACAGTGGACGGAAAAACCTTCAAAGTGGGAGAGATAATTCAAGAATAGTTTTAGTGTTAGTTATCGTCTTTTCTCAGATTAATTAAAACAGGCGATCGCTACTCTCTAAAAGTGGTAAAAAAATTTATCTTTCCTGACAATCCTACAACCCTATACCCCTACACCCCATTGCAACAAGATTTCTCTGGAATGGTCACAACACCCCAATAAATCATTACACTGAGAGTTAGTTGCTTGTCTGGGATGGATATCCTCTAGAAACATGACTGAACAGAATATGAGAATTGTTATCCTTGGTGGAGGCTTTGGTGGTCTCTACACAGCTTTGCGTTTAAGTCAATTACCTTGGGAATCTCAGCAAAAACCCGAAATTGTCCTGATAGACCAAAGCGATCGCTTTTTATTTTCCCCCTTATTGTACGAATTACTCACCGGAGAACTACAAACTTGGGAAATCGCCCCTCCTTTTACAGAACTATTAGAAGGTACAGGGGTGCGCTTTTATCAAGCAGTAGCCTCTGGAATTGACATTGACCAAAAACGAGTACATCTACAAAACGGCCCAGAAATTCCCTATGACCGCTTAGTATTAGCGTTAGGTGGAGAAACACCACTAGATTTAGTTCCAGGTGCAACATCCTATGCTTACCCCTTCCGCACAGTCAATGATGTCTATCGCCTAGAAGAACAACTGCGAATTTTAGAAGAATCCGATGCGGAGAAAATTCGTGTTGCTATTGTCGGAGGTGGTTACAGTGGGGTGGAGTTAGCTTGTAAATTAGCAGATAGACTCAAAGAAAGAGGCCGTTTCCGCCTTATTGAAATTAGCGACCAAATTTTAAGAACTTCCCCAGAATTTAACCGTGAAGCCGCCAAGAAAGCTTTAGAAGCGCGGGGTGTATTTCTTGACTTAGAAACCAAGGTTGAATCAATTACCCAAGATACCCTCTCCCTGGAATACAAAAATCAAGTAGACACCATCCCTGTAGACTTAGTGATTTGGACTGTCGGGACAAAAGTCGCGCCTGTTGTGAAAAACCTACCTTTAAAACAAAACCAGCGTGGTCAAATCACCACCGATACAACCTTACAAGTTCTTGACCATCCAGAAATTTTTGCTTTGGGAGACTTAGCCGATTGTCTCGATGCAAATGGTCAACAGATCCCCGCTACAGCCCAGGCTGCCTTTCAACAAGCAGACTACGTAGGGTGGAACATCTGGGCTTCTTTAACACAACGTCCCCTTCTACCATTCCGCTATCAACAGTTAGGGGAAATGATGGCACTAGGCAAAGACAACGCTACTCTAACAGGTTTAGGAATCAAATTAGATGGTTCTTTAGCCTATGTTGCGCGTCGTCTGGCTTATTTGTATAGAATGCCCACATTTGATCATCAGCTCAAAGTAGGTTTTAATTGGTTAGTTCGTCCTATTATAGAAACAATCTCTGCTGTGACGAATGATTAGAAGTATTGGCTGTTGACTATTGACTATTGACTCACAATTGCTCCTAATCAAATTAAAATCTATTGTTAGCAAGTTTAATGGAAAGACCCAAAGTTATTTTTTTAGATGCGGTGGGTACACTGTTTGGTGTTAAAGGCAGCGTCGGTAAAATTTATAGTCAGTTGGCACTAGAATTTGGTGTGGAGGCTTCCCCAGAAGTTTTAGATCAAGCCTTTGTGCAGAGTTTTAAAGCTTCACCACCACCAATCTTTCCTGATACGGAATTAGAAGATATTCCCCAAAAAGAATTTGAATGGTGGCGGGCGATCGCTGTAAAAACTTTTGAAAGTGCTGGTATTATCAATCAATTTGCTGACTTTTCTAGTTTTTTTAGCGAACTCTACATTCACTTTGGGACAGCCGAACCCTGGTTTGTCTACCCTGACGTTGTGCAATCCTTGAGTAACTGGAAACATTTAGGAATTGAATTAGGCGTGTTGTCTAACTTCGATTCTCGGATTTATTCAGTCTTACAGGCTTTAGACTTGAGTCATTTTTTCCAGTCTGTGACGATTTCCACTCAAGTAGGCGCAGCCAAACCCAACTTTAAAATTTTTGTAGCCGCACTAGAAAAACATGATTGTTCCCCTGCATTAGCGTGGCATATTGGCGACAGTATTGTAGAAGATTATCAAGGAGCAAAAGCGGCTGGATTAAGAGGGATTTGGATTAATCGGGAAAAAAGTCATTAGTCATTAGTCATTAGTCATTAGTCATTAGTCATTAGTCATTAGTCATTAGTCATTAGTCATTAGTCATTAGTCATTAGTCAATAGTCAATACTCAATACTCAATACTCAATACTCAATACTCAATACTCAATACTCATTACTCATTACTCATTACTCAATACTCAATACTCAATACTCAATACTCAATACTCATTACTCATTACTCATTACTCATCACTCACTCACCCTGGTAAAACAACCGTAAATACTGACCCCCTGGGTTGATTGTTTTTGACGGTGATTGTACCGCCGTGGGCTTCAATGGCCATTTTGCAAAATGCTAATCCTAAACCTAATTGAGACACTTCTGGCATGAGTGTTCCCACTTCGTATTTTTCAAAGATAATTTGTTTAGCTTCGTCGCTAATTCCTACACCAGAATCAGCAACCTGAATCATGATGCTTTCTGGTCTACAATCACTCGTTTGCAAGATGACTTGAGAGTTTTTCGGAGAAAATTTGATGGCGTTGGATAATAGATTATCTATAACTCTACGAAATATCAACACATCTAAATTTAGATGAATATGGGGTTGGGGAAAGTCGCTAATCAACCTGAGATTTTTTTGAGTTGCGATCGCTTCAAAACTATTTAATGCTGATAAACATAAACTCACTAAATCAACATTAGTATAATTTAGTACCATTTTCCCAGACTCTAGTTTCGCCATGATCATTAAGTCATCAATCAAGGCTTGCAGTTGTTGTACGGAATTGACAATCTGCTCAACTTTGGTTTTCTGTCTCTCTGGGGGAAAATGAGGTAATTTGAGAATTTCGGTAGCTAGTAAAATCGAGGTCAGGGGATTACGCATATCATGCAGGATCATCTTCACCATGTCTTCTCGAAGATTTAGCAATGCTTGTAAGTCGTCATGCTGACGCTTGATGCGTAGCATAGAGTTGACCCTGGCACGTAACTCCAGGCCATTGACTGGTTTACTGATAAAGTCATCTGCACCTGCGGCCATACATCTGACCATATCTTCCTTTGCGGTCAAGGCTGTCACCATAATGATGGGAATATACTGCCATTGGCTATGGGATTTGATGTGTTTACAGACTTCGATCCCGTCTACATCGGGCATCATCACGTCTAATAAAATCACATCGGGTTGTACAATTTTGAGGCGTTCTATAACTCGTTGACCACTAGCAGCATAGTTTAATTCGTAACCCTCGTTAAAAAGTAGGGCTTCAATTACGTCAAAGTTATCTGGTTCATCATCAATAACTAAAATAGAAGGCTGATTGTCCATTTAATAATACGTAGATTACTTTGATAACAAATTTTGGATTATATTTGTAAGTTCCCGCAGTTTCACTGGTTTGTTGACGTAATCATTTGCCCCTGCTTCGAGGCATTTTTCGCGATCGCCTGGCATAGCTAAAGCTGTTAATGCAATTATGGGAACATCGACTAATTTTTGATATTGACGAATGCGGCGGATGGCTTCTAAACCATTGATTTCTGGCATTTGAATATCCATCAAGATCAAACTGGGATTTTGAGATACAGCTAAATCAATGGCAGCTTGTCCGTTGGTTGCGAAGAGCAGCCTGTAACCTCTACTTTCAAGATAGCTAGAAATTGTTTCAGTGTTGGATTGATTGTCTTCTGCTAAAAGAATTAGTGGTGATTTTGAGGCTAATGATTCAGGGTTTGATAAGCTCTCTATGCCTAATTGTACATCCGCTTTAGCTATGGGCAAAGTTAATTTTTGGTCTAAGTAAGGTAAACGCACAGTAAAACAACTACCTTTACCTACTTCGCTACTAACAGTTACGTATCCACCATGTAGTTCTGCAATTTGGCGCACTAAAGCTAACCCTAACCCAGTACCTGTATACTGACGATTCAGGCGACTATCAATCTGCACAAAGGATTGGAAGAGTTTATCCATGTCTTCTGAAGCAATTCCGATACCTGTATCAATGACGGAAAAGCTGACCCAGTCTGAATTTTGTTTTCTCCCGATGCCAACAGCACTATTCCCAGTCACGGCATTCTGGATTCTGCTTTCTTCAATTCTTTCTCGCCTCACAGCTAAAATCACAGAACCGCCTGCGGGAGTAAATTTCACCGCATTATTGAGTAGATTAATTAAAACTTGCCGGATGCGGCGTTCATCGACAGCAATGTTCCTGATGGTATTTTGAATATTGAGTTTGAGTTGAATTTGCTTTTGATGTGCTAGTTGTTTGACAAAGGCTAGACTAGAATCACATAAATAACAAACGGACACAGACGTAATTTGCAATTCTAGTTTGCCAGCTTCAATTTTGGCTAAATCCAGAATATCATTAATTAATTCTAGTAAGTGTTTACCACTACGTTCAATAGTTAATAAAGCACGTTCTTGTCTTTCTGTAATTTCTCCAAACACTCCTTCTAGCAACCCTTCAGACATTCCCAAGATGGCGTTCAGGGGCGTGCGAAGTTCATGACTCATGCTGGCGAGAAATTCGTCTTTGTGGCGAGTGGCGCGGGCTAATTCTGTGTTGACACCAAGGAGTTGTTCATTGAGCATAGACAAGGCTACTTCTGCACGTTTGCGATCGCTCAATTCAATTTGCACTTGCTGATAGAGGTCGGCTTGCTGAATCGCTACGGATAACTGACTAGCAATTTGTTGGAGTAAGTTAGCCTCATCAGATTGCCATCGACGCTTGGTTGAACAGGAGTGAACACTGATCAATCCCCAAACTCTGGGAGGGTTATTTTCCGCTTGCTGGACAATAGGAGCAACAATTTTGGATTTGACTTGTGTTTGTTCCATGAATTCTGCAAGACAATCACCCCAATGATCATGCTGAGGATCTTTGACGATACGGACGTTACCATCACGGTAAAATTCATAACACTCTGGGGAAAAACATTCATTTTCCCAACACATACTTTCAATGATGGGATATTCTGGCACAACCGATTCTTCTAGAACTACCCCTGACCCATCGTTCATGAGGCGAAAAATTAAGGCGCGGTCAGCTTGAAAGGTTTGTCTGACTTCATTAACTGCGGCTTTGAGAATGACTTGCAAATCTAGGGATTGGCGAATATGTTGCGTAATACTTCTGAGTAGTCGTTCGCGTTGTGCTTGTTTTTGGAAGATTTCTTCGGCTTGTTTGCGGTCACTAATATCCTGGATTGCACCAATTAAATATTGTGGTTCTTCAGCTAGCGATCGCACTAGGGAGACTGTCAAATATACCCAAATACTATGTCCTTGTTTGTGAATATAGCGTTTTTCCACAGCATAGGTAGTAATTTCCCCCGCTAACAGACTCTGCATATACTGTTTATCAACATTCAGGTCGTCAGGATAGGTAAATTGCTTGTAGCTGACCCCTAACAATTCTGATTCTGTATAACCTGTAATTTCACAGAATTTTTGATTAATTCTGATTAAATTACCCTGAATATCAGCTTCTACCATCCCCACATTTGCTTGCTCAAAGGTGGCGCGGAAGCGGGCTTCACTATTTTGCAGTGCAGCTGTGCGTTGAGCAATTTTAACTTCTAGCTGTTCATTGAGTTTTTCTAAGGCGGTTGTGGCGCGTTGGCGGGCTAATTCGGCGGCAGCGCGGGCTGCAAATACTTGTAATGTGGTTTTGATGCGTTCTGGTTCTTCGAGGGGGCGTGTATCGAGAATACAGAGATTGCCAATCACAACACCATCATTATCCTGTAGGGCAATGCCTAAATAACTTTCTACTTGCATTGCTGCTAGAAGTAAATTATCAGGGAATTCTTGGGTAACGTGGTTTGGGCAGTAATATATCCCCTCAATTAGTGACTTTTCACAGGGAGTAGAAGTGATGGTATAAATCGTGGGGGGTTGCAATTCCCCATAGGCACAACACCCCAACGAGTGGAGGCGATCGCCAATGAGTTCTAATACGAATACATAAGGTACATTCAAAGCTGCGGCAGTATACCGCACTAAGGCGGGAAAAAACTCTGAACCTGTGACTGTGGCTGTACCTTCTACTAGGGTGCGTAAGGATTCTTCTGCTCGTTTACGGGCGGTGATATCAGCAGCAGTACCAATCAACCGATAAATTCTTCCGCTTTCCTCTGTTAGTGGTTTGAGAGTGACTATTAACCAATAGTTACAATTTGTGCGATCGTTAGTAAAGTACCCCTCAAAGGAAAAAGGTTCTCCAGTGGCGATACAAGCATCATACTTTTGACAGAGTGATTGTCCGATGGATTCTCCAAACAGTTCTTTGGGTGTTTTACCCTGTGCTTCTACTCCAGGAACACCACAAAAACGTTCAGCCACCGGATTCCACCCTCCGTAACGGTACTCACCTTGGGGGTCAATCTCTACTGTAAAAATGGCTTGTTCTACATATTCATAGACAGCCCGCAAAAAACTTTCACTTTTTTCAAGGGCGATGACTGCACGCTGGCGTTCAATGGCAATACCAGCAAGGTAAGCGGCTAGAGTGATGGTTTCTATATCGGTTGGTTGGGGTGTTTTGACTTGGTGATAGTACACAGCAAATGTCCCCAAGGCCTGACCATTACTGGCGATAATCGGTGCAGACCAACAAGCGCGTAATCCATGATTCAAAGCTATATCCCGAAAATCTTGCCACAGAGGATCATTGGCAATGTCTGAGACAATTATTACCTGTCGGCGATAGGCCGCAGTTCCACAAGAACCAATACCATCGCCAATGACTACGCCTTCAGTCAATTTAATATAATCATCTGGCAAATTCAGCGATGCTTGATGACGCAAGCGATTTTCTTCATCTATTAACAAAATCCGAAATAAAGCCCCATCGAATTGTTCTGTGAGACTGGCTATCAGGATATTTAAGACATCTGCTAACGGTTCGCCTCTAGCAATGCGGGCTAGCAGACTATTGTGCATTTCTAATTGTTTTTCTATCCGTCTATATTCACTGATATCTGTTAATTTACCAACGTAGCCAGTGAAATTATCTATGCTATCGGCTGCCCTGGTCGCTTTTGCTAAGACCCAGGTGATTTTACCTGTTGGTTTTCGTAATCGACATTCTGTGGCAAAGGGTTGTTGGTGGGCAACGCTACTACACCATTCCCGCAGGACGCGATCGCGATCTTCAGGATGCAAAGCCTGTAACCAGTTTGTTCCTAATACATCTTGCAACCGCAACCCCGTCATTTCTTCCCATTTGGGATTCACATACTGAAAATTTCCTTGAGAATCTATCAAAAATATACCATCAGGGGAATTTTCAGCCAGCATTGAGTAACGACAGGTAGTTTCACAGGGTGCAGTTGTGTAGAGTCCCTGATATGCTGCAATTTGACTGTTGGTATCGAAATTAGTGCGATCGCGAAGATACAAACCATGCAGTAGGTGATCACTTGTCAGTAAACCAACTAGTTGATTGCAATCATCCACTATCGGTAAATAACGCAGGTTATGCTGACTAAATAGTTTTAGCGGTACAGTAAAATTACTTAACTCAGAATGCTTCAGGGTGATTACAGGTTGAGTCATCACTTCTACCATCTTCATCTGAGTGAAGTTACACCCTTGTATATGTCTACGGATGATATCTTGTTCTGTCCAGATACCCAGAATTTGGTTGTCTTCCATGACCAATACACAACTAGGTGTATCTAAAGTTGATGACGAACAGCCTGTGGTGAGCTTATCCATCAAACTTAAGGCTTCAACGACTGGTGTCTGGGGAGTAACCACTAAAGGCTGACAAATTAGCTTGGTCAATAGGGTAGCTTCATAATCTTCAGCCACAAAACTTTGTTGAGAATTCATTAGTATAACCGCTTTTTATATACATAAAATATAGCAATGATTAAGTATTTTCATGTAAGTCTTTTCTGGGTTTATGGTTGACAATTCATATAGTAATTGATACAAGAATACCTCTGAAGGCAAGGTTAGTTTATGAATATCAGAGCGATCGCCCTAGCAACTATTTTAGGCATTTCTGCACCAGCCATCATTGATGTAGCAGTAAATCATCAAGCTGTGGCGGCTTCATTTGATTATCCAGTAGGAGAGTTTGTTGATAACGACTGGAGTGTAACTTTATCTTTGCAAGGTAATGTTTATTACTACTATGGGCAGAATCGTCATAATGGGGCTAGTATTAGCCTTGGTGGAGCGAGAGTTTCTGGTAATCGACAACGCCAAGTTTATACCTGGAATAATAATGGCACAAGGTATCAAATTGCTTGGCGACCAAATGATCCTTACTTTATCCGTGTGCAAGTAATTGGTCGTAACGGTCGAGTGATTTTAAATCGCTTACTCCAAGCCCAACCAAATTAATTTTTATCTATCCTTTAATAGAGGTCAAAATATTTCTCTAGGGTGCTAAAAGTCCACTAAATCAGTTGTTACAATCACCGCAACCATTTAAAAGTTACTCAATCGGTGTTAGTTATGACTGATGAAGTGAAACCAAATCCTAGTGAAGCTACTACCCATGATGCACAATTATTAGCTGAAAGTATAGATAGTGGTGAAGCGAAAGCCCCGCAGGTTGATTTTGATGCTGATTATGCAGCCGCACAGCAATTGAGTGCAGGTGTGGATGTGGAAGCAGTTAATACACCAGAAGATAAAACACCTCAACCTGAAGCCACAAAAACTGAAGCTCCACCTACAGGAAATCCTGAAGACTATTTAGAATTAGCTAAGGAAGTCGGTGCTTCCAAAAATGAAGCGGTCACTCAAGTTAGTGATGATTTAGTACAAAAGGCTATAGATATGGGTCAAGCAAAAAAATAGTTATTAGTCAATAGTCAATAGTCAATAGTCATTAGTCATTAGTAATGGCTAGTGACTCAACCCTTTCCAAGTCCCCAGTCCCCAATCCCCAGTCCCCAGTCCCCAATCCCCAATCCCTTAAAATAACTAACAACTTTGGACAACTGATAGCAATTCACTAGGGTGGTGAATGATATAGTCTGGGTTTTGTTTGGCGAGAACTTCGGGAGAATTAAATCCCCAGGTGACTGCAATAACTTTAATATTCGCTTTTTTTGATGCTTCGATATCTCTGGTTTCATCACCTACATAAATTACTGCTTGAGGTTGGAGTTGTTTTTGTTTGAGAACATTATTAATAATGGTGGTTTTACCAAAAATTGTTACACCCGAATAGATAAAGTCAAATACACTATCTAATTCATGTATTTTGAGGAATGCGGTGACGTTGTCTTGGGAATTAGATGTAATAATTCCCAATTGATGACCATGTGCTTTGAGTTCTCCTAAAGATTGCTTCATACCAGGAATTGGACGCAATTCCTGGATTTTGTTTTTTAATTCAAATTTGACTTTCTTGACAAGAAAAGGAATTTTAAATAGGGAAATTCCTGAATATTTAATAATTTCTCTTGATGATAAATTTCTGAGGAGGGTTAATTGTTCTGGTGTAATTTGGACATAGCCAAATTCTACTGCTAAACGGTTGGCAATACTGACGAGTGCATCTACAGTGTCGGCAATCGTGCCATCAAAATCAAAGATAATTGCTTTCTGTGTCATTATGTTGTCTGGATGCGTCAAGATTAGCACGAGCATTCCGTCTTAACATTTCTGGCTTAATCCGCCGCAACGCTGATGCCGGAAATCTTTTTTCCCACTCCTCATTCGAGATTTGCGCTAATTCTATCAGCTGAGGAGCAATATTTTCAGGATACGGCTGAAAATCAGCTACGTCCGTAATTTTTGCAAATCGTTGATTCCAAGGACAGACATCTTGGCAAATATCGCAACCCGCTACCCAACCTTGCATCTGAGTTGCGATCGCCTCTGGTAATTTTTCTGCTCTGTTCTCTATGGTATGGTACGCTATGCAGCGATTAGCATCCACTACAAAGGGTTGGGTGATTGCTCCAGTGGGACAGGCTTCTAAACAACGGGTACAACTCCCACAATGTTCGGTATGGGGGCGATCGCTTTCTAGTTGCAAATTTGTCAGCACTTCACCTAGGAACACCCAAGAACCATACTCTCTAGTAATCACATTGCCATTTTTAGCAATCCAGCCAATTCCCGCCTGTTGCGCCCAAACTTTATCTTGAATGGGGCCAGTATCTGCATAGTAGCGGGCTTGAATACCGGGATCTAGTGATTGCAACCAGGTACTTAAGGCCTTGAGTTTTTTGTGCATCACTTTGTGATAGTCCCTCCCCCAGCCATAACGAGAGATTTTGGCGTACTCCTCACCTTGGGGACGTTGCTGCGGGGTGTAGTAGTTGAGTGCGACACAAACAAGCGATCGCGCTTGTGGCATAACTAACTTTACATCCTGGCGTTTTGGGTTATTCATCCAAGCCATATCCGCGTGATAACCCATACTTATCCAAGCTTGCAACCTCTCGGTCTCTGTATTGTCACGCTTATCTACAGTAGCAATGCCAACTTTGTGAAAACCTAGCTCTATGGCTTTCTCTTTTACCACACTGCTGGTAACTACGGAATAGTAGTCCATTTCTCTAACCAAAATTTGCCAAAATCGTGGCTTATCGATTATACCTAAGCTATTCAAGACTTGGGTTCAATATTTTTTACTCACTGCATTTGTAAATTTTATTTGCGTTTTGTAAAAAAATGATGCAATATGTGAATCAAGAGGTAAAGCCACCAGAGTGATGCGAGCCTCCCACGAAATCGCAATTTACTTCAACCCATCAACTGTGGTGCAATTATGACATTCACTTCTGATTCCGCTTCAACTCGTTTTACAAACATCCAGGCTGATGCTGTGGGTTCTACTACTGCTGTATTTCAAAGCCTTAGCGTAGATGACCAGTTAGCCGTTTTGTGGTATGCCTACACTGAAATGGGACGTTCTATCACACCAGCTGCTACAGGTGCAGCGCGCCTACAGTTAGCTGAAGGTTTGTTAAATCAAGTCAAGCAAATGACTTATGCACAGCAATTGCAATTCATGCGCGACTTAGTTGCTCAGAAAAATACTCAATTTACCCGTTCTTACGGTATTCTCAGTACCAACACCAAGCTAGCTTTTTGGTACGAACTTTCGGAATTGATGGTGAAAGGTATTGTTGTACCTGTTACAGCAGAGTATAAAATCTCCCGTGATGCTTCTCAAGTATTAGAATCACTCAAACAATTAGACTTTGGTCAGCAAATTACAGTGTTGCGTAAAGTAGTGGCTGATATGGGTGTTGACCCCTTAGCGTAGTAGAGTGCTGAGTAGAAATCCAGTAAATTCAAGTCTCTGAACATCAAACATCTTTTAGTCCATATCTTCCCAACCTCAATGTCAAAGCAGTTTTTGTTCCCAGGCTATAGCTTGGGAACAAATCTTTCTTGAGTTAGATTTATTCGCTGCCAAATTCACGCCAACAGCAGCTTTTTTTATATTTGAATGTTGAGTCTAATAGTTTTTAGCTAATTTTATTTTGAATTTTGTAGGTGCAAGCCTTTGCTACGCTACGCGTAGCTTGCTTCTTGGCAGGGTATGTTGAATTTTGAATTAATTCATGAGGGTGGTTTTATGAAAGTCGCTGAATATTCAGCTAGTCAAATTCCTGGAATTAAAGAAACTACGATTATTGAGTATTTTAAAAATTTAAATGCAGGTAACTTTAGCGAAACAGCAGCTTTATTTACCCCTCAAGGTGTAATGAATCCACCATTTGAATCTGCTATTGTGGGGCGGGATGCGATCGCAAGATATCTGCAAAAAGAAGCTCAAGATGTCAAAGCCGAACCCATGCAAGGAATTGCCGAAGCTTTAAAGGACGGTTATAAACAAGTACAAGTCACAGGTAAGGCTCACACCTTCTGGTGTAGTGTCAATGTCATGTGGTTATTTACTCTTAACCCACAACAGCAAATCACTAACGCTCAAATTAAGCTTATCGCCTCACCCCAAGAGTTAGTAGCTATGCGTCCTCCAGAAAAATAGCCGTAATTAAGACGCAGCCAGAGTTGCTGCTAGGGAACGCATCAATAATTTTCTGCCTAACTCTACATCTGATGGCGCACATTGCCAATCTGGGTGTGCTGTCATCAACAAACTATCGAGAGTTTCTTGATCAAATAAATGCCAAACGGGGGAGCCGTTAATTTCTGCTGATAGGGCGTAGCAATTCATACCTACACAATGGATTGTACAACTGGCAGCAGCTCTTGTGAAAGTCATTTGTTCTCCTGGTTGGAGAGTGCGAAACTGAGACATGATTTGCTTCAAGTCACCAACAGAAGCAGCCACTAACCCAGGTAAAGCTACGGTTAGGTTCTGATTTCCATTCACTGCTAGCCAGTAATGGCGGCTGGGATCAATTCCTTCTAACCAAGGTGATTCATCATCTAGGCGGTAGCGTGGTGATAAGCAAAATAAGGCTGCCATAGGTGCAATCATGTTTTGAGAGATTCTTATGCTTTCACGTTGCGATCGCGGCAACTGTGATACTAGCTTTGGTATATTCTCAGTATTCGATAAAAAATACCTATAAATCAAATAAATTTTGCAAAAGTTATTAAAGTAGTTAATATTTCTCAACAAAACACTGTGGGTGCTTGCAGGCGATCGTTGGTTGGTTGCTATGATGACACTTGAAACCCTTGCACACCAGATGTTATCTGACTTTCTGAATTGCGTTAGCGTTCGCGTAGCGTCTCGTAGAAAAGCGGGACGCAGTTCATTGCGTTAGCGTACCACTCCGTGGAAGCAAGCTACGCGGTAGCGTCTCGTAAAGAAGCGGGGCGTTAGCCCATTGCGAATTGGTATAAGTGTTGTAGCTAACGTGAGAATCAGCTTGTGAGATGATCCCGAACTCAGGTCAAATATTTACCCTGTTCCATTTATGACTACCTTCCCTAAATATATTCCCCAGTCTGACCCACCGCTTCCGGCGTGGGAAACCCTGCCCACAATGTATGATTTACCAAGCGACAACCCAGAGGAGCCAGGTTTGCCAGACGACTTTCACTTTTTACAACCGATACTTTTATACTTAACCTTCCAACCCATTAACTGGAATTCTGAATTAGTTTATTGTGCAGCTGACCTCAATCTTTACTACGATGTTGAGCATCCTTTATGGTACAAACGCCCCGATTGGTTTGGTGTCGTGGGAGTACCAAAACTCTACAAAGGTGAGGATTTGCGTTTAAGTTACGTGACTTGGCAAGAACCAGCAAATCCCTTTGTCGTCGTGGAGTTATTATCCCCAGGTACAGAAGACGAAGATTTAGGTAATCTTCCGACAGTGAAAGATAAACCCCCTAGCAAATGGGAAGTTTACCAACAAATTCTGCGAGTTCCTTACTATATCGTGTTTAGTCGCTACACCAATGAACTCAGAGCATTTCAATTAGTGGGTGGTCATTATGAAGCGATAACTTTAACTGACGGACGTATCTCTATGCCAGAGTTAGGTTTAAGCTTGGGTATCTGGTCAGGAGTATTCCGAGGTATTAATAGGTTATGGTTACGCTGGTTTACCTTAACGGGTGAATTAATACCTGAACCCACCGAGGAAGCTATTACAGCTAAACAAGAAGCAGAACAAGCCAAAAGAAAAGCCGAGATTCTGGCGGAACGCTTACGACAACTAGGGATAAATCCTGATGAGTTGGTTTAATGAGAGATTAACCTGTAGATAGAAAAGAGTTAGCCCGAAATTTGTCAAAATTATGACTAAACTTTAATTTTGAACTAACTATGGGCTTTGGTATTGGTGACTTATTCTGGATTTTTCTTCTTCTCTCTTCCTTACAACCCATCTGGCAAAAACGCCAAATCGAATACCGTCGTTTTCGCGCCCTGCAAGAATTTCAACAAGGACGCAAAAGCAGAGTCATCCTACTCATACACCGTCAAGAGTCTATCAGTTTATTAGGTATTCCCCTATCCCGCTACATTACCATTGAAGACTCAGAACAAATTCTGCGGGCTATTCGCCTCACACCCCCAGATGTGGGTATCGACTTAATTTTACATACTCCAGGCGGGTTGGTACTCGCTACCGAACAAATTGCTAGAGCCTTAATTCGTCACCCTGCTAAAGTAACTGTCTTCGTCCCCCACTATGCCATGAGTGGCGGCACAATGTTAGCTCTAGCTGCTGATGAAATTGTCATGGATGCTAACGCCGTCTTAGGGCCTGTTGATCCCCAACTCGGTAACTACCCAGCAGCTAGTATTCTCAAGGTTGTCCAAGATAAACCCATCAGTGAAATTGACGACCAAACCTTAATTATGGCAGACCTAGCAAACAAAGCCATTCAGCAAGTACAACGCTTTGTGCGGACTTTATTAAAAGATAATATCCCCAGACAAAAAGTTAAGCCTGAAGATATTGAACCCATCATTGAAGCTTTAACTACAGGACGTGTTACCCACGACTATCCTATCACCGTAGAAGAAGCAACAGAAATGGGGCTGCCCGTTACCGTCGGACTGCCCCGTTCCATATACGAACTGATGGATTTATATCCACAACCACAAGGCGGGAGACCTACTGTGCAGTATATCCCCATGCCTTATGATGACCGTCGTCCGATTTTGCCTACACCCAAAGGTAGACCAATGGAAGAACAAAATCAGATTTCCTGATGATTAGGGTGTAGTTGTTGGGGTTGGGGTTGGTGTATCTGTTGAAGTCGGCGTTGGAGTCGCTGTTGGGGTTGGGGTTGTAGTTGGTTTTGATGTTGGTGTGGGTGTCGGTTTAGTAGTTGGTGTAGCTGTTGGTTTTGTAGTTGGAGTTGGGGTTGTAGTTGGTTTTGATGTTGGTGTAGCCGTTGGTTTGGCAGTTGGAGTTGGGGTTGTAGTTGGTTTTGATGTTGGTGTAGCCGTTGGTTTGGCAGTTGGAGTTGGGGTTGTAGTTGGTTTTGATGTTGGTGTAGCCGTTGGTTTAGTGGTTGGGGTTGCAGTTGGTTTTGATGTTGGTGTAGCCGTTGGGGTAGGTGTTGGCTTACTATCTGGCTGATTAATAATGTTTTTCGCTTCTTGATCTAACTTTTGGCGCAGTGCCAAATCAGCAATCCCAGTTTCCTGCAACTGATTTTTTTTCTGATATTCTTTGACTAATTCTTCTGTGCGCGAACTGTAAAATTGGTCACGAGGAAGAGGATTTTTAGGCTTTAGAACAGCGTTCAAATTCCCCTGTAGAACCTGCATAATGGTGGCAGCAAAATCTTGGGTTTGTGGCCCTGCTATACCATCGACAGTTAACTTATATCCTTTTTGGAATTCACTGATTGCTGTTTTGGTTTCCGCATCAGTAAGGGGGCCATTTGTGACTTTGACGTTGTAACCTAATCCCCGTAATACAGCACGAAATTCTTGGGGTGTATAGTTACGTTGGCGGGCGGCAAAGGTTGTATTTGAAATTACAACACTAGCAGTAATTAAACAAGCAGCACCGATAATCATGCTTGATTTTCCAAACCCACACCACATATTTCACACTCCTTAGAAATTAAATGAGCATTATAAACGTTAACAGAAAAATATTATATTTCTTTAGATTATTTTTTAATCATTTATAATTTCTGATCAACACAATTTACATTCACAAAATCAAATAGCCATACAAAGAGCAACAGAAGACAGTAGTTAAGCTATCGTGCATCTAAACGACATATATTTTCGTGTTGACTGTGACTGTTGTATGGGCGGGTTGAAACAAAATATGTGTTTTCAAACGTAAATTTCCTCCCAAACCCGTCCCTACTGACTATTGACTACCTTGATCATAGTTAAGTTAGAATCTTTGGTTATGATGTATAATTTACAACTTAAAAATGTCCAGTCAAAAAACTTCTAAGAAGTCCAGCTTATATTTTGAAAGATTAATGGCAACTCTTGCCACGCTGAATCTCTGCTTAGTTTTGTTCGATTTGAGCTATGTACCTTGGCGAGCTTTCTATTTACAGAGAGTTCCTCAACTGACTAAAATTTATGATGTGATCAAAGGTATTGAACCACACCGAGAAACCAAAAAATATTTAGATACAGTCAATGCACTAGAAGCACAAGTTACTCAAACAGGGTTAGTTTCGCCAGAAGCTAAAGCTAAATTAGAGGAACTGAACCGCTTAAGTAGTGAAATGATTGATACTAATCCGTTTGCAGGTGCTAACAAGACGGGTAATTTAGAAAAAATCAAAAATCGTATCCGCGATCGCATCGGTAAAGACTCAGCAAAACAGTCCTTTGCCACCTTTTGGAGTCAACAATATTTAGCCCAAAATGGTTGGCAACAAGAAATCAAATTTTTTAACCAAAAAATTCGACCATTAATTGCTACTAATTACTACCGTCAAATAGGTGAAAGTGGGGAATTTGTAGATATATTTTGGTTAGTGGATTTACCTTTTGTATTAATATTTGGTCTAGAATTTGCGACCAGAATATTTTATATTAAACGTCGCCATCCTAACTTCACATGGTTCAACGCGATTTTGTGGCGATGGTATGACATATTTCTCTTAATTCCCTTTTGGCGATGGCTAAGAATTATTCCGGTAATTATACGTTTAGATCAAGCAGAAATATTAGATATTCAACCATTAAATAAACAGTTACACCAAACGGTAGTTGCTAACTTTGCCGAAGAAATCACAGAAGTAGTAGTGATACGAGTCATCAACCAGATGAAGCTTTCTATTGAGCAAGGCGAGATGGTTCGATGGCTCTTGCAGAAAGAAAATGTGCGCCCCTACATAGATATTAATGACATCAACGAAATAGAAGCGATCGCAGGGCTTTTAATTCAAACAATTGTCTATCAAGTATTACCCAAAATCCAGCCAGAACTCAACGCCATTTTAGTTCATAACATCGAAACTGTTATGCAACAAGTTCCCCTATCTCAGAACCTCAAAAATCTCCCTGGAGTGGCAAAAATCCAAACTCAATTTAGCGAACAACTAGCAACTCAACTCACCACCAATCTCCACAAAGCAATAGTCAATGCAGTAGAAGATCCCGTAGGCGCAAAACTCACCAATAAACTTATAGAAAGTTTCAGCCAAGCTTTAGGGACAGAAATACAACAAAAGCAAGTCATCAATCAAATTCAAAGCCTATTAGTGGACTTCCTAGAAGAAGTCAAACTCAACTACGTACAGCGTTTGTCCCAAGAAGACATCGAACAAATCTTAGAACAAACCAGAAAAATCAAAACCCAACCACCCATTCAGCCAGTAGTGAAACAGGGTACTCTGCCGGATACTAGGTACTAGGGACTGGGGACTGGGGATTGGGAATCGGGAATCGGGAATTGAGACAAGGTAGACAAGGTAGATTTTATTCCAATGCCCAATGCCCAATGCCCAATGCCCAATAACTAAATGACTGTTGACTGTTGACTAATGACTAATGACTAATGACTATTGACTATTGACCATTGACTATTGACTATCAAAGAAATGCGCTACACTCAGATTAGAGGCGAACCAGTATTGGTTCGCCACAATACTTCTTGGAAGATATCTCTATCGCAGGAAGTGGGTTGAAGCCCACTTTTTTTATTGGTTGCACACATGGTTCATCCTCTAGTTCCACAAATTACAGATTTAGCCTTGCCAGTAGCAGAACAACTAGGACTGGAAATCGTCGGCATAGTGTTTCACACTAACCAACGTCCACCAGTCTTGCGGGTGGATATCCGTAATCCTTTGCAAGATACTGGTTTAGATGATTGTGAGACAATGAGCCGTGCGCTAGAAGCAGCCTTAGATGTAGCGGAGATTATTCCAGATGCTTATGTTTTAGAAGTTTCTAGCCCTGGCATTTCCAGGCAGTTAGTGACTGACAGGGAATTTATCTCATTTAAAGGTTTTCCTGTAATTGTCTCCACTTCTCCATCCTATGAGGGACAACAAGATTGGAACGGTCAACTAATCCGCCGCGATGAAACAAAAGTTTACTTAAATCAAAAAGGTCGCGTATTGGAAATTCCCCGCTCTCTAATTACCAGGGTACAGCTAGATGAGCAGCGATAACTAGGGATCTGGGACTAGGTATTAGGGACTAGGGACTAGGGACTGTAGAGGTTCAAAGCCACAAGCTAGGGCTAGAGTAAAACTTTGCTCTAATCCCAATTGTCTAATGCTTAATTTTTATCCCCTCCCAGTCCCCAGTACCCAATACTCAGTCCCCCACTATATAAAGGAGATTACTTATGTCAATGGTTAGTTTACCAGGATTGAAAGATTTAATAGAAAGTATTAGTCGTGAGCGTAATTTACCCCGCCTAGCAGTACAATCAGCCATTAGAGAAGCACTTATTAAAGGTTATGAACGTTACCGCCGCGCGCAAAATCTAGAACGTCGGCAGTTTGATGAAGATTATTTTGATAATTTTGAAGTCGAACTAGATATTGATGGTGAAGGGTTTCGCGTTCTTTCTACAAAAACTATTGTGGAAGAAGTGAACAATTCCGACCATCAAATATCCTTAGACGAGGTGCAGCAAGTAGCACCAGAAGCACAGTTAGGAGACTCCGTAGTTTTGGATGTTACCCCAGATCAAGGAGAATTTGGGCGCATGGCAGCGATGCAAACCAAGCAAGTGCTAGCCCAAAAACTGCGGGATCAACAACGCCAAATGGTGCAAGAAGAGTTCCAAGACTTAGAAAGCACCGTACTACAAGCCAGAGTTTTGCGATTTGAGCGTCAGTCAGTGATATTGGCAGTCAGCAGTACCTTTGGGCAACCAGAGGTAGAAGCCGAACTACCAAAGCGGGAGCAATTACCTAACGATAACTATCGTGCAAATGCTACATTTAAGGTGTACCTCAAAAAAGTCTCCCAAGGACAACAACGTGGCCCTCAATTGCTAGTATCCCGTGCTGATGCAGGGTTAGTAGTTTATTTGTTTGCCAATGAAGTTCCAGAGATTGAAGATGAAGTAGTACGGATTGTAGCTGTAGCCAGGGAAGCTAATCCTCCCTCCCGATATGTAGGGCCAAGAACTAAAATAGCTGTAGATACTCTAGATCGAGACGTAGACCCAGTAGGTGCTTGTATAGGTGCTAGAGGCTCACGCATTCAAGTAGTAGTCAACGAACTACGGGGTGAAAAAATAGACGTAATTCGCTGGTCTCCAGACCCCGCCACATACATAGCTAATGCTTTGAGTCCAGCACGAGTTGATGAAGTACGCCTCATGGATACTGAAACTCGGCAAACTCATGTATTAGTCGCTGAAGATCAACTGAGTTTAGCAATTGGTAAAGAAGGGCAGAACGTCAGGTTAGCCGCCAGATTGACTGGTTGGAAAATCGACATTAAAGATAAAGCCAAATATGATCATGCAGCAGAAGATGCCAAATTTGCTGCGGCTCGCGCCCAATATACACCAGAGGAAGATGACATCGACTTAGATGATATGGAGGATGAAGAAAATCAAATAGAAGAACTAGAAGAATTAGATGAGTTAGAAGATGAAGCGTTTGACACTAACGATGAAGAATGATTTAACACCGGAAATGAAGTTCTGGTAGGATTGACTTCAGTATGAGTATTCATGATTACTATTCTCCAACTTGGAGGGTCAAACCAAATTTAATTATTAGCAACAACATTTCTGTTAAATTTTCAGAATCCCGATGAAACCCAATTATCGGCGTTGTGTTAGTTGTCGCAAAGCAGGTTTAAAAGAAGAGTTTTGGCGGATTGTCCGTGTCTTTCCTTCAGGGAATGTACAATTAAATGAGGGCATGGGGCGTTCAGCTTACATCTGCCCACAGCATAGTTGTTTGCAGGCGGCTCAGAAAAAAAATAAATTAGGGCGATCGCTACGTGCATCAGTACCAGAAACACTGTACCAAACATTGTGGCATCATCTAGCCCTCAAAAATCCCCAAAAACAAATTTAAGTCTGAATTGCTCTCTTGGCGGTGATCCCCAGGGAAATCATCCTGCAAGCCCAACATTAAGTGACCATACACTCTCTTTAAATTGTTGGGCTTAGTGCCAAAATAGTAAATGGGTGTAGTTAGCAAACAGCTCTCCCAAAATTTAAAGCAGAGCAAAGCAGAACTCCCAACAAAATTTTATGCAATTGTGTTGTGGAAGACTCAAAACCAGCAAAACAAAAAACTACCGAATGGCAACCTGGTAGCGTCAAGGTGCAGTTCGGCATCACTAGCCACCATAAATACATTTTCTCAAGGAAAAATTTATGGCTGCTATTTAACCACCCCATACAGTGGAGATGCCAACATTAAACCGACAAATCTCTCTTTCCTGATTGGAGGCACTGGCAAACAAACCAAGAGCAACCGAAAAACAGTAATCGAAGGATGGAGATGTCACACTCCCAGGCAACCATCCACAAAAAAACTGTAAATTAAAGGGGAAGAGTGGATGAACAACGGCAAAGTTAGAATCTACGAATTATCAAAGGAATTGAATTTGGATAACAAAGAGCTATTAGCAATTTGCGACCAGCTCAACATCGCGGTCAAAAGCCATAGCAGTACAATTTCAGAAACAGAGGCAGAAAACATTAGGGCGGCGGCTGAAAAATTACCAGCAACAAACGGAACGCCCAAAAAAGAATTTCATACATCATCCCATAAACCCAATTCATCACCCACTAGCTCAAATAGTCGCTCAAACCAACCTCACAAACAACAAATTTTGGAAATTCGTAAACCCAAAATATTGAAAAATCCTACTTCTAATGCTCCCGAAGTATCAGGAGCTAGCAATCACCAAGTTGCTCCATCATCTGAAGTGAATTCTCCAGCACCACCAAAGCCCTTTGCCACACCAGTCTCACCCATGAAGCCGACGGCTCCTACTCGACCTGTCCCTCGTACTCAACCTGAAACCACTCAAGCACAACCTGCTCCAGCCACAGAGGCCACACCCAAACCACAGGCCTCTGAAAAAAGCGCAGTGGAAAAACCGGAAAAGGGATCTCCATCTAGACCTAAGCCGGAAAAACCCCAAAGACCACAACTAACCGCACCACCAGCTAGACCTGTAGCAGAAAAGTCAGATGCACCTGAACAGGTGAGTGTGTCAGAAAAACCGATCCTCAAACGAGAACGCCCACGGCGGGCAGAAGAGGATCGTGACCAGCCCAGACCAAAAGTCTCGAAACCTACATCAACGGAGACACCCCAGCCTGCTGGACAAAAACCATCCCGTCCTACTCCCGCAGGAGCCAAACCAGAACGTGGGAATCGGTCAAATGCACCAGTCGGGGAAGGTCGTCCTCGACCAGCGCGTCCTGGAGAAGCCGTCGCACCAGTGCCAGTCGCCACACCTCCCAAACAAATGGCAGGGGTATCGGGACGCATGGAATCTATTGAGGATAGACCGGCCCCCGATCTGCTCGACTTAAAACGTCCCACACCACCCCGATTGGCTAAAGGTGGCAAAAAGTGGCAAGAAGAAGAAATCATTGACGAAATCAAAGAAAAATCCAGCAAGGCCTCGGTCAAAGGTAAACGCATCAAGCCCATCTTGGAAGATGATTTTGAAGATGATGATTTTCTAGATCCTGAAGACAAACTGGAAATCCCAGCTACAGTCCAGGTGAGTTTGTCAATTGCGCGTCCCCCCAAACCCAAAGCCGCTAGACCCTCACAACCGTCTACTACAGGTGTAGGTAGTATTCCAACTGCCAGAACTAAAAAATTCGGTTCTCGTGACCAAAATCGTCGCCAACAAGAAGTTGAAGTAAAACGTGAGCGTCCGAGCAAAGTGATAGTAACCGGGCCAATGACGGTACAAGAACTAGCGGATGCTTTAGTGGTAGCCGATACAGAGATTGTGAAAATCCTGTTCATGAAAGGGATGGCGGTCAGCATTACCCAAAATCTGGATATTCCCACCATCACCCTAGTCGCTAAGGAACTAGAAGTAGAAATTGAAACCGCCGAACCAGAAGCAGAGGCGCGTAAAGTCACGGAAATGATTGACGTGGGTGATTTGGAACATCTCCTTCGTCGTCCTCCAGTGGTGACAATTATGGGTCACGTAGACCACGGTAAAACCACCCTGCTCGATTCCATCCGTAAAACTAAGGTCGCAGCCGGTGAAGCTGGCGGGATTACCCAGCACATTGGTGCGTACCACGTAGACGTTGAGCATGAAGGCAAACAACAGCAAATCGTCTTCCTGGATACCCCTGGTCACGAAGCCTTTACTGCTATGCGGGCGCGGGGTGCGAGAGTGACAGATATCGCTGTCCTGGTAGTAGCGGCAGATGACGGTGTACGTCCCCAAACAGTAGAAGCAATTAGCCACGCGCAAGCGGCTGAAGTACCTATTGTTGTAGCCATCAACAAAATTGATAAAGAAGGGGCGCAACCCGATCGCGTTAAACAAGAACTCACCCAGTACGGTCTCACCCCAGAAGAATGGGGCGGCGAGACAATTATGGTACCGGTGAGTGCGATCAAAGGTGAAAACCTCGACACACTCCTAGAAATGATTCTCTTGGTGGCAGAAGTCGCTGAACTCTCCGCTAACCCAGATCGTTCTGCCAGAGGCACAGTCATCGAGGCGCACCTAGATAAAGCTAAAGGCGCAGTCGCTACCTTACTGATTCAAAATGGGACTCTCCGCGTGGGAGATATGCTGGTGGCTGGTTCAGCCTTCGGGAAAGTCAGAGCAATGGTTGACGATCGCGGCAAACGTGTGGACGTAGCTTCTCCATCCTTCGCTGTTGAGGTACTCGGTTTAAGCGATGTCCCCGCCGCCGGTGATGAGTTTGAGGCATTCGAGAACGAAAAAGAAGCCAGAGCGATCGCTTCCGACCGTGCCGACAAACAACGCTTGTCTCGTCTATTACAAGGACGCGTTACCCTCACCACCCTATCAGCCCAGGCTCAAGAGGGCGAGTTGAAAGAACTCAACTTGATCCTCAAGGCCGACGTACAGGGATCAGTGGAAGCCATTGTGGGAATGCTCAAACAAATTCCCCAAAACGAAGTCCAAATTCGGATGCTCTTGGCCACAGCCGGAGAAATCACCCAGACCGATATTGACCTAGCCGCAGCCAGTGGCGCAGTCATTATTGGCTTTAACACCACCTACGCCAGTGGTGCAAGGCAAGCCGCCGATGAAGCTGGTGTAGACGTGCGGGAATATAACATCATCTACAAACTCATGGAAGATATCCAAGGGGCTGTAGAAGGTCTATTAGAACCCGAATTGGTAGAAGAATCCTTGGGTCAAACCGAAGTCCGGGCTGTCTTCCCAGTCGGTCGTGGCGCGGTTGCAGGTTGCTACGTGCAGTCTGGCAAACTTGTCCGCAACTGTAAAGTGCGGATACGCCGTGGCAGCAAAGTCATCTACGAAGGGGTACTAGACTCCCTCAAGCGGATGAAAGAAGATGCACGGGAAGTCAACGCCGGTTACGAATGCGGTGTGGGCATAGATAAATTCCATGACTGGGCAGAAGGTGACATCATCGACGCATACCAGATGGTAACTAAACGCCGTACACTGGCATTGACAAGATAGTGCTGAGTCAAGGAAGAGGACAAGGGGTAGAGAGCAGGGAGAAACACGGAAATCTTCTCCTGGCTCTCTGCTCCCCGCCCCCTGCCTAATCAAAACCCAGGACTGTAATTTATGCGCTCATTTCGTTCTGAACCAATTTTGTGGATTCATCTGGCAGGCTTGGCAACACTGCCCGTTTTTTTACTGCTGTGTTTATTGTTTTTGTCTGTAGGTGAACCGCTACTACCTGTATGGATGGAGTTGTTACTAGTAGCGGTGGTGGGCGTGATTCCCCTGTTGTGGATGCAATTGCGCCGACCTTTTTATATATTTGGTATTTTGGGTGTAGCTCTCAAGCCAGAAAATCTGACTGAGCAGCAAAGAAAAATTCTCTGTTTAATTAATACAAAATTAAATCGGTTATTGGCACTACTGGCAGCCATGATCTCAATTGTGCTGCTATGGCAACTCTATCAAGTAACTCCTCTGATGGTGAATGTAGCGAGTTTCTTACCACAATGGCGGAGTTTGGCCTTGTTAATGGCTGGCTTAACCTTTCTGGCAAGTAATTTATTTCTTCAGATTCCAGTCAGTGTAGCACGAGTTTTAGTGACAAATGACACAGAATTTGCGGCTATAGAACCGTTACCTTTAGAAAAGATTAACCAGGATTTCACGATTTTAGGGGTGCGGGTTAATAAAATCTTGCCCCAGTTGACTGTCAAAGTTAAAACTGAGGAATGAAGGAATATGGCTAAAATAACAGCTTATAGTGATCCAGAAATTTGGCAAAATCTTCAATACGCGATCGCAGCAAGTTCTGGTTTCCAAAGATGGCAACTAGAAAGCTATCCTAGACTGCAAGAAATGCGTCTAGAACAGCAGGTGCAGCGATATCTACGGGAAACTTTAGAAACATTAGCTTATTAGGAGGCATGAGACAGAAAATAAGAAGAGTTAACTGATTTGTTTTCAGTTAATTTGCCTGTCTGTCTTCATCACGCTTGATGTTAAGAAAAAATTTCAATCTAGGCAGACATAGAGGGGATCTAGTTATTTAATCTAGATCCCCTTTATGTTGCTGATGATTAACGTGAGCCTCCGATGCAGACGAAGTTGTAGCAAGTGGCTCCCAAATCCAAAATTGGCATTAATAGCACGACTACGCGCCAACAAAATCCAGAAGCAACACTTTTTTCCTGCCCTACACCCGTCAGCTTGATTGAGATTCCTGAAGTATATAAATTTTTATGAATTAAAAACATAGATTGTGGAGAAAAATTTGTGATCTAATATACAAAAGTTAGGAGCGATCGCTTTTTATCCCATAACTTTTTACCTGAGATTTTTCGCCGCAATCTAGACGATTTATGTATTTTCTTGCGAAACATAGCTGCTGATACCTTAGTCATCCGCTATAGTTTTGCATAAGTTTGGTAGCTAGATATTGGCTACATAACACTCATTCAAGTAACCCACATTCAGCAAGCTACAGACGTAAAAATGAAACATCAGGGCTTAACTATATTTTCGGTGAAATCCCTATCAACTGGAATCATCGCCTTATTTTTGGCTACTAGCACAATCACACTAATTTCTCATGCTGTCCAAGCCAACCCTAAAGCCAGCCAGTCTCATACCATCGCTCAAGTTCCCGTCAATGCACCCGTGATTTATGTTAATCCTGCCACTGGTGCAGATACCGCAGGTGCTGGTAATACAGCTAATACACCCTATAAAACCATTACCTACGCTCTCAACCAAGCTCAAGCAGGTACGATTATTCAACTAGCCCCTGGAACTTATGACAGTCAATCTGGAGAACAATTTCCCCTAACTCTCAAGCCGGGGGTGACACTGCGGGGCGATGAAGCTAGTAAAGGGCAAGGAATAGTCATTACAGGTGGTGGATTTTACACTAGTCGCACCTTTGCTAGACAAGATGTAACGATTTTAGCCACTGAAAACACTACAGTTGCAGGTCTAACTGTCACCAACCCCAATCAACGTGGCACAGGTGTCTGGGTAGAATCAACTAATCCGATTATCAAAAACAATACTTTTACAAAAAGCGTTAGGGATGGCGTTTTTGTCACAGGTACGGGCAATCCCAAAATTGAAAGTAACATTTTTGTTCAAAATACTGGTAACGGCGTTTCCGTTGCTAAGGCTGCTCAAGGTGAAATTCGCAATAACTTATTTCAAGACACAGGTTTTGGGATCGCAATTGGTGGTACTTCTACACCTTTGGTTGTAGAAAACCAAATTGTGCAGAATCAAGATGGCTTATTTATCTCAGAATCAGCCAAACCCATTCTGCGTAATAACGTCATTCAAAACAATAAACGAGATGGTGTTGTCGCCACTATTTCAGCTGAACCCAATTTAGGCAGTAATGAAAATCCTGGCGGTAACTTAATTCGCTCTAACACTCGTTATGACGTGAATAATGCCACCAGAACAGTTCGCATTCTCGCCGTAGGTAACGATATCGACCAGAAAAAGATTTTTGGTGCAGTTGATTTTGTGGCGGCTACTGTAGAACAACCAGGTTCTGGAACAGCATTTAAAGATGTATCGGTAAATTACTGGGCTAAAGGTTATATAGAAGCCCTAGCTGCACAAAATATCATTGCTGGTTTTCCCGATGGGACATTTAAACCCAATGATCCTGTAACTCGCGCCCAATTCGCTACCATTATTACCAAAGCTTTAACACCACCAGCTAAACGTTCTGCCATTGAGTTTCGAGATGTCAGCCGGAATTTCTGGGCTTATGGTGCTATTCAAGCAGCTTATCAGAGTCAATTTGTAGCGGGTTATCCTGATGGAACTTTCAAACCCCAACAACAAATTCCCAGAGTCCAAGCTTTGGTAGCCCTAGCAAATGGACTAGGGTTGACGGCTGATAATCAAAATGTCATTTCCATTTATACTGACGCAGCACAGATCCCCAATTACGCGGTTAGTCCAGTTGCAGCTGCAACCAGCAAGCAATTAGTGATTAACTATCCCAACGTTAATCAACTCAATCCTAATCGGGAAGCCACTAGAGCTGAAATTGCGGCTTTTGTCTACCAAGCACTAGTGAACGCTGGACGCGCCCAACCTTTACCTTCTTCCTATGTGGTAAGAGTTCCGTAATCTCATACCAAATGGGGATAAGTAGTATTGTTTTGAGATTTTGGCACAGTCTGCGAATCTAGGCTTTTAATCCAAAATTGTTATAACCTGTTCTGAGACTTACTTCCATAGTAAGTTCTCAGTTCAAAAAGGCTAGTGCCAGAATCAGCAAAAACTGACTCTGGCACTAACACTAGTTAGGGTTTTCTTAAGTTTGGGGTCTATATATAAAATTTGACCCCATTTTTAAATCATGGGTTTATGGTCAAGGTCTTTATATTGGCTGACCTCGTTTGAACAATTACAAGTGTCTCAGAAATTTTGCGATTTCCTGATTTCCTAATATTTTTTTTATGTTTTCTCTCTTTAAATTGCAAAATGTATCAAAATCTATACTTTATTAAATAATGTAAAGTTATATAAACAATGAAAATCTGCCGAGAAACAAATCATCCGCCTTGGCTTTAAAAAAAAATAAGCAAAATTACCTAAATTTTTATCAATAATGAAAAGTCTTTCACTTTGCGCCCCAAGGTTTTTTAATCAATTTATCTCCTCAATGCACTCTATTTTGCCAATATGACGCTCTAATAAAAGATAATTGTTGAGTATTAGTTGCTAGAAACCAGGCGTTAAAGGTTAAATGGCTCAGTTCAGAACTATCTAACAGTAAAAAAATGGCTTTTTACCGACCTTGCCGACGTTTTTCCCAACGCCAAAGAAAAATCATCAAAGCTACTATGGCTAATTGAAGAGCAAAATTAGGTAAAGTGTGTTCAATGTCTCTACCTGCTAACAATTGAAAAAAGAAAACAAACGCACCGATAAAACCGGAAGCACCAACGGCAATATAAAAAAATTGGCGCAAGCCACGATAGGGTGATATGGCCTCAGCTTTGAGACGAGCAAATTTTTCTGGGTTCAGACTGTTTTTGGAATTTGGTTTCACCATAGGTAAATAATCATGCTATAATCTTGTATCGTGTGTGCCGATGTGGCTCAGTGGTAGAGCAGCTGATTCGTAATCAGCAGGCCACGGGTTCAAATCCCGTCATCGGCTTAAGAAAGTGCTGATTTATGAGTGCTGAGTCAGAATACTAGTTTTTAGGATGTCAGCGAAGTTGTTACTCACTCAAATTCAGTTTCACAAAAAGCTTTCAATAGAATAATACAGTTAGCGATCGCCCCTAAATGAGCGATTTCATATCCGTGGGTGTTTTGGGTGGGGAATGCTAAACAAGCAGCACGCCCTACATGACCAAATTTCATGGCGATGGAAGCATCACTACCAAAGCCGCTTAAGGTTGTTAGTTGTAGAGACAGATTTAATTGCTTGGCGCATTGACGCAATTGTCCGTTTAAACCCTCATCATAGATACCATAGGCATCCTGAGATAATAAAACCGGATTTTCCCCGTCTTTCACCGGATATTCCTCGGATAACGGACAAATTTCTAAAGCAATCAACGCATCTAAACTGTGATTTTGGGTAAAAAATAATGCCCCAATCGCTCCCACTTCTTCTTTTGCAGATGCGACTAAATACACATCAACTGCTGGCTGTTTTAGATGTTCTGCTAAAGCCAATAGTATCGCTACCGATGCTTTATTATCTAGGGTATAGCTGGCGATGTGGTCTTTAAGTCTGATGGGATGTTTACGGTGTTTACCAATCACCATTCTCGTTCCCGGACGAATCCCAGCTGCTTCTAATTCTTCTGGAGTGCGCTTAGTTTCTATCCAGGCATTTTCCCATTTAACGGCTGTATCTTCTTGCTGGACTTTTTGTGGGGATTCATGGGAGACGTGACGCGAACCAAAACTGAGAATTCCACTGACAGTTTCGTTGTCTCCCAACAAATCCACTACGCCTTCCCCATATACCCAAGGGAAAGCACCGCCAAGCTTGCGGACTTCTACCCTACCTTGATCACCGATACTTTTAACTATCGCGCCAATTTCGTCTTTGTGGGCAGTGATGGCGATCGCTCTATCGGAATTTTTCCCAGGAATTTTGGCAATAATATTATCGGCGCGATCCTTGACAACTTCCACACCTAAAGCAGCAAATTTTTGCCATAACAGTTGATTAATCTCCATTTCCGCACCGCTAGGAGAATGGTGCATGACTAATTCTGCAATCATGGCAAATAACTGGCTGTAATCCTGCATGGATATTTTTAGTTACATAACTTGCTCATACTTTACCTGTTTTTTCGATGAGTTGTGAATGAGGTAGCCGACTATTTGTCATCCAGACTAACTTTTGACCAATTCTTCCTTGATTGTACAAGCTCCTCTCTTACGAAGTTTAGAGCAGAAGAAACCTCTGCTCTGACTTCTCATTAAATTCACTTATGGGAATTCTAATTTTGAATTTTAAATTTTGAACTTTGAATTCGGAGCGCAGCGACGTGACGTTGTCTCTTCAGTACACTTGCTGCACCTAAAGCACCCAACGTCAACATTCCCAAAGCCAAGGAAGGTTCTGGGACGTATTGAGAGCGAATTTGTCTAGCGGCTGTGCGCGCGATGATTTGATGTGTGTATGTTGTCGGATGAAGATTATCCCAAAATAAAAATTTGTTCTTTTGTGGTTCACATATATCTAACCGGGATAGACAAGATTGAGAGACGTTGGCAAATTTAAATGTGTCGGGAGAATTAATTGCTTGACTAAACAAGGCATTAATATCAAAAATGTTGATTTTTGTTGTGGGTAAATCCTGCTTTAAGGTGGTGAGAATACTACTCAAACCTTGATTATGTAATCCAGTTAAATTATTGAGTAAATTAGATTGAATGGGATTGCCATTTGTCCCTGGAATATCACCTAAATTGGGTAAATTAACTACTAAAAAATTCTTAGCACCTACACCAGCTAGCGATCGCACCGCAGTATCTAGATTTACCAATGGCAGATTCGGATTACTCACACGCTCACCAAGGTAATCATTGGCTCCTGCCCATATGACATACAAAGCATCACTATCAGCTTGAGGATTTGTATTGATAAAAGTATTTATCTGTGTAAATAGTCCTGGTAAGAGTGGAGTGATAGTGTTGCTATTACCGGTAGTAGCACCACCGAAAGCGAAGTTAGTATCCTGCAAACCTAGATTCTTTGCCAAATATTCTGCCCAGACTCGGCCATCAGAAAAACGCCCGTTAACGTATGGACTCGGAGGTATGCCTACTTGAGAAAAGGCATTACCAGGATCAGAAAGGCTATCACCAAAAAAGTATAGCTGGCTCAAACTTGCAGCAGTTGCTTTTTGGGGCAAGACCAAGCAAAGAACAGAAAATCCTGCTGCTACCAGTTGCTTTTTCATCCTTAATTTTCTCACTTCAGATTAGGGGTTGCTTATGCAGCTTGATCAACTTAATCAACAATGATCTAGCTATAAATTTTTTAATCATGAAAGATGAAAGGAAGATATAAGTAATTTCCCTAATACAACTTGCATGGTTAATCTTCAAACTAAAGTAAATATACGCAATAAATTCAGTTTTGAGAAAATTATTAGCTAATCTTTATGATGATAGGGATTTTGTCAAGAATCAGTGAACATTGCAAATTTAACCCTGATAGATAGAAGGGATTTCCCACTAAAAAAGTATCCTATTGCTTTGGTGAGCAGAGAAAGCAAGAGAGCAGAGGGAGAAAGAATTTGCCCCCTGCCTGATTCCAACTACAAATATTGACGCTGTTATACTTAGGTTGGCGATCGCTTTAACTTCAGTGCCTCAGTAGCCGATATACCATCGCCAGAAGTACCAAAATACCACAACGCCGCCGCCGCTTCTGCACGAGTCACTGGTTTTTTGGGTTGAAATAAGGTTGTATAACCAAACACACGACGGATATTGGCTTGTTCGCCATTGGAGAAATCTGCTAAAACAGCCCGTAATGCTTTGGGGTCGATTTTACCAATATCTTGGAAACCCCAAGTTTCCTTCACTGACTCTAAATTAGCTGTAGGTAAAGCTTGGCGTGTATCTAAAGGTACTTTCCATAACACCAATTGTTCTCGTGTTAGGGGTGCATCAGGACGGAACAAAACAGCCGTAGAATCACCAGATAAGGGACTAGGAATCAATCCTGCTTCTGCTAATCCCTGAATCGCGGCAAAATCAGCATCTTGAGGCGAGACATCACTAAAAGTTGGTTGGGTAGTTTCAGCCGCTAGACGAATTTGCTTGGCTGGATTATTAGCATACATCGCATTATTGGCAGCCACTAACCACCGGGCAAATTCTCGACGGGTGATAATTTTACCTGGTTCAAATTGCTTGGTTGTGTCGGGAGAATTGTTTTTATTGGCTGCGGAATTTGCCGTAAACACCCCTAAAGACGCTAAATCTTGAATATATTGCTGTATTTGTAGCGGTGCTTTAGTAATATCATTGAATACTTGCGCCGTCGGTGTTTGATTTGTTTGTGTTGGTTGTGTTGCCGAGGTTACAGGCTGTACTGGGCCAATAAACTGTGGATCACCTGGTTGGGGAACATCGCTATTTGATGCAGTTGCATTCGGTTGAGTGGAAGCAGTGCTATTTGGTGTGTACTCAATCTTGAGTAATGTGGAGGTTTGTGGTTGATTAGGTGCAGCATTAGTCACCGATTGCGGCTGAACAGATACCTTCAGCAGTAAATCATTGCGTCGTGCAGTAAAACTGCCTTCTACATCATCTGTTGGTTGTTGCTCAATTTGCCAGTTCTTGGCTTGCAACTGGTTGCGGTAAAAACTAGTAATAGCATTGCTGGGGTCAGAACTCAGCCAACGAGTTGATACCTGATTTTCTGTAGCACTAGCAGGGGTGATTGCCTGTAGTGTGGCGTTGGGATATAACGGGATATCTTGAGGAAAATCCGCAGGTAACTGGGTCGATGGTTGATTTACTCCTGGTGTTGACTCACCTGTAGGAGATTGACCTAAAATTGCTGGATTGTTACTTAACCTGGGATCTGCGGCTAAAGACTGTTCCAGATTTTTAGCAGTTGGTGCATTGGCACAGGCTGTTAACAAATTGAGTAAAACAGCCAAACTTAAGAATACAACTGGACGTTTACAGAGAAACACTGGAAATCACAAATGCTTGTCAATTCCTACCCTAGCGCAAACTGTCCTCATTAGATATGGGAATCAAATTGACATTCTCCCCCGCTAACCGCTTACAAGGTATAGCGGGGGATTCTCACATCACTGTGAGACTTTCCTCTTTCGCTGAGATGACTTACTCTGAGAAGTTGCCTTCTCCAAGCAGAGGTCAGACTCTCCAAAGGCGTATATTCCTGCTTGCCCAGCAGTATTTTTAAACAGTTCTAATCCTTTGTTGAGGATATTGCGACTAGCATTGTAATCTCGGCAAGCAGTGTAGGAGCAATTAGGACAACTGTGTGTCCTAGTGCTGAGAGTTTTATAGACTTGATGCCCACAATTTGAGCAATCAATTGTGGTGTATGCAGGTGAGACAGCAACCACCACTCGCCCATATACCTTGCCGAAATATTTCAACCATTGAGTGAAGATACTCCAACTGGCATCAGAGATACTTTTCGCCAGTTTGCGGTTTTTGATCATGTTCCGCACCTGTAATTGTTCATATGCCACAAAGTCTGCCGACTTGATTACGCTTAGTGCTTTCTTGACGCACCAATCTTGACGCTGGCGTTGCAATTTCAGGTGTTTTCTACCTAATCTATTTCGTGCTTTAGCACGATTTTTAGAACCTTTGGCACAACGAAAGAATCTACGTTGTGCCTTTTTTAATGCTTTCTCGAATTTGCGTAAAAATCTGGGATTCTCAACTTTATTGCCATCACTATCTGTATAGAAATGGTTTAATCCCAGATCCAGAGCCAGAGATTTACCTGTTGGCTCTAATTGTTCTTTTCTTTCGTGGTCGATGCAGAATTGGATGTATATCCCATCTGAACGACGCACAATTCTGACTCGTTTTATCTGGTTTATTTGATAGTAATTCAGGTCACGAGTCCCCCTCAATCTCATCGTTCCAATTCCAAATTTATCTGTGAATGTTATGTAGTTGCGACACTCGGATAGTGACCAACCACTTTGCTTATATTCAACAGATGCCCTTGTCTGGAGTTTGCGAAATCGAGGAAAACCTTTCTTGCCTAAAACCTTGTTCTTGCAATTATCAAAAAACCTGCTAATTGCCGCCCAGGTACGTTCTGCCATTGCCTGTCTTGCTGTTGAGTTCAATTTTGATACCCAAGGAAAGCCAGGATTGTCTGATAGAACTTTCGTATATTTATTCAAATCGTAACCAGTTTTTGCATGACCATCTATCCAATAGCGCAAACAAGAATTGCGAACAAAAAGAGCAGTTCTCAAAGCTTCATTTACTTTGAGTAACTGTTCTTTTGTTGCTTCTGCTTTTGCTTCGTAGACTATCATGTTTTGCAAGAATTACTATCAAGTAGTCTACTATATTTACTGTCAAAAACTCAACTACCCTGTTGAACTTATTTCGTTATACGAAATATTGTTCAACAGGGTGTCTCCTTTTTGACCGCTATTCATCTCCCGCTAACTGCTTACGCAGTATAAGGGGAGTCTTCTAGCTCATGCCAGATAAAGTAATTGCGTTAGCGTAGCTGGGCGTTAGCTAATTGCGAACTATCCATTGGGATTAATTGCTGGCAAATATCTAGCAGTTGAGTAGCTGCACTATGAGCAGAAAACTTTTCCGCAACATATTGGCTAGCCATGACACCACGCTGAATTACTTCCTCTGGATGCTCTAGGCAGTATCTCATGCAGGTGGCTAAACCGCGAAAATCTTCATTTTCAAAGAAAAACCCTTGTGAACCCGCCATTTCCGGCAAACCACCCATTTGAGAGACAATGGCACAGGTTTGTGTACTAGCAGCTTCCAAAACTACATAGGGTGCTGGATCTTGCCATCGGGAAGGTGCTACTAAAGCTAAAGCATCTTGTAATTTGACAATTACCTCTGAGTTGGGCAGTTTTCCGAGAAAAGTCACACAATTAGTGAGTTCTAAATCAGATGTCAATTGTTTTAATTCTGCTGCCTTTGGCCCGTCTCCAATAATTTCAATTTGAAACTGTCGATTTTCCTTTTTTAAGATTGATGCTGCTTGTAAGAGAATATCTACTCCCTTATCTTTATCTAATCTGCCGACAAAAACGAATTTATCAGGGTTAGCTAATGTATTTAGCTGTTTTTGCTGAATTGGTGATCTGACAGCAATGGGATTATATAAAGTCGCTACTTTCCAGGGAAAAGCGCAAGATTCGCCTAGAAAATTACTGCAAGCTGTATGACTATCGGCTACAAGTGCTGTAGTGATTCTTGTAGCTAATCTTGCCCATTTTACTAAGGTAAATAGCTTCCACTTTAAGGGATAATTAGCTTTGGGTAGAGTGTGGTAAAACTCTGTTTTTAGCCTTTGGACAAAGGTCATCTGCTCATAATGAGAATGAATAGATTGATAAAAACAGTAGTGATATTTAATAATGATTTTTTTATTGAAAAGTTTACACAATAGGGCAAATAATAGATCATTAGAATTCATATGAATAATATCTGCCCCAGCAATGAGTTTGACCCACTGGTGAATTTTATCGGCTCTAGTTGAGACAGTTTGAACGGTAACACCTCTTTGTTCTAATTCTGGTGTAATAGCATCAATATATGTGAGAACACCAGCAATTTCATGCTTTAAATGTCTGTGCTGAATTAAAATTTTCATGCTGATTTAGTAAGTATGTAATGGCTGTAGAAGGACTAAGCGATATCTAGAAGTTTGATATATTTATTCATGGCTGTATGGAAAGTAAATTGCTCTAGCCATTGGGTATCAACGGTGGGACAATTCCCGCTTAAGGCCTTAACAATTGCTTCTGCCATTGCTGCATCATCACCAACTGGAACTAGTAAACCGTATTTTCCATGATTGAGGATTTCTGCGGGGCCGCTGGGACAGTCTGTAGAGACTACAGGTGTACCTAAAGCCATTGCTTCTACAAGAACATTACCGAATCCTTCCCAGGCTGAAGATAAGGCAAATACTGAAGCTTTTGCCATGTAAGCATAGGGATTTTTTTGGAATCCTAACATAGCTAAGTGATCTTGCAGACCTAGTTCACGTACTAGTTTATCCAGATGCGATCGCTCTGGGTATTTGCTAAGTTAACCATGACCTTTTAGCACCGCCGCCCACAAGTGTCCGTAAGAATATGGGCAACGTGGGGTGTGTCTTGCAGAATATTCATGTTTGCTGAGAAAATCTACCGATGTTTCTCTAAAATTTTACCAAAATCAAGTTTTCTCTACATGAATATTCTTAAGTAGAATCACCTGATATTTTAAAGTTTTGAACAATTCAATCATGAAGAACTTATATTTTTTACCCCACCCTAACCCTCTACAAATCTAAAATTTGTGGTGCAGGTAGCTCACGTACAACTCTCCACAACACAGTGTAACTACCATCATTACGGCGACGCACCGGACGGAAGGCGATGAGCATATCGCTACTTCGTACTTGTTGTAATTCGTCTAAGTAGCGTCTTTTTTCCGCCGGGACTAGCTGACCATGTAAGATAATTTCTGGTAGCTGAAATTGCAGCGATCGCACCAAATATGTGTGATTTAATTGAGCTGTCGCATCAGTCAAAATGATGCGGTTAAGATTCCAGTTTTGGTCTTTACCAGTCAAAAACCTCCGTCTGTCTACTTGTAAATTCTCTAACTGTTTGGGTGGTTGGTAGTTGAGGAAAAATTCTCTGGTGGGAGATGCTACAGCTTGCAGTTGCTGATCCAACTTCTCTAAGGGAATATCGCCTAGATCCACCATAAAGCTGTAATCTACTCCCAAATGCTGCATCTGGAAGCGATCGCCGACTAACTTCAGTGCTAAACTAGGTTTAAAACTTCCTTGGGCATCTTTTAAGGCTGGAAACGGATAACGCTCACTCACGCTGGGTTGCAAGCGATTCCATACTGTATTCAGTGGACGTTCATAAGCTGAAGCAGCTAACACACGGAAAATTCCAGTACGCGGTAACTGCAAAAACCTAGCGTATGTCTGTCCTTCTTGGGGATCTAAACTATACGTAAATCTGTCGAGACTAGCCGCAGTTGTTTGAGCATCCCGAAACTGATAGTCACTAGGAAAACTCACCAGGGCGTTGGAAAGCAACTGTTTAGCATTAGCCAAAATCGTTAGTGCTGTTTCGGGGGGTGCGATCGCTGGTTGTATCGGTGGGTTATAGTTAGCTATGGCCGTCTTACCAACTCTGCCAATAATCGGCAAGGTCGAGTGATCAGAGTCGTCAGAAAACTTTCCTGCTAGATTGGCTTCCCAAATCGCAAACGGTGTAGCTGGCTCGTTCAGGCGGGGACGTTGCACAGGCGCGATCGACAGTATAGGATCTGATTGATGCTCACCACTAACTAAAGGTAACTTTCTCACCAGGGTTAATTCACCCCGACGAGACAAACCCCTATCTAGTACAGGCGCAAGTTTCCATAATTCTTGGCTAGAACCATACAAAGAGCAATATATTGTTAGTTGCGATTTCGTGAATTGTTCAGGTGCAGAGGCAATGTCAGGTGAATTACATAAAACTTTAGCAACAGGATGCTGACGCTGAAGAAATCCTTCAGTCGCCTTCATCTGAGAAGTTAATTGTCCCCTCACAGCTCGTAACCGATTAGCATCAGGATTAACTAACGCCTGCTCAATTCGGGCAATGAGATCCAAATGTTGCTGTATGATATGACTTGCCTGAGTATAAAAATTTTCATCTGTTGACTCTGAAGCCAGAGTATGATGAAGAGGAGATGGAGCTTGAGACTCCATAGCAAAAACCCTTGTCTGCCAACAAGTTAGCCCAATTGGAAACAAAAAGCCCAAAAAAATGTATCTCATGCCAAAAAGCCCGATCAGATGGGTGTATGAAAAATCTAAAATAGAGATTAAATTGATAACAAAAAACGACCATCGACAACCGTCAGTCTAATCTAAATTCCGCAAAACGTCGCCAGGTTGTTGCCAGTGCTGAAACACGATGACATGCAAGTTTCCCAGGATCAGCCAATTTATTCTGAAGCCCCACTCCAGCTGCTGCTGTTTATTGATGGACGACCAAAGTCTAAGCCGCAGGTGCAGCGTATCCGTGCTTACTTAAAAGAATTACAGGCTGGGTATAATTTTGAACTACAAATCATCGATGTGAGTCAACAGCCTTATTTGGCAGAACACTTCAAATTAGTGGCGACACCAGCTTTAATCAAAATTCATCCAGAACCTAGACAGATTTTAGCCGGTAGTAATATTATTGCCCAGTTGAAAAGTTGGTGGCCGCGCTGGCAAGCCGCCTCAGAAACTTACCAGAAACTGCAAGAAGATTTACAAGAACGAGTAGATGACAATGGCAAAATTTCACAACCCAAATCATCTATTAGTTCGATAGCAGTGTCGGCGGAGTTGATTCGACTGTCAGATGAAATTTTTCACCTGAAACAAGAAAAAGAAAAACTGCTAGAGCAATTACAGTTTAAAGATAGAGTCATCGGGATGTTAGCTCACGACCTCCGCAATCCCCTAACGGCTGCGGCGATCGCCATTGATACTCTACAATCTAACTACAATTCAGAAACCGGAGAATTTCAACGTCTCAAACCAGCATTAATTGCTCATCTCCTCAAACAAGCCCGTAACCAAACTAAGACCATAGATAGAATGATCGCCGATCTATTACAAGTAGGTCGGGGGAATGATACAGAATTTTCAATTACACCACAAAAGACTAATCTGGGTCAAATGTGTTTAGACATTATGGAGGAACTACACGACCGCTACACAGCCAAATCCCAACACATAGAAACCGACATACCCAATGATTTACCCTATGTCTATGCTGATCCAGAACGTATCCGTCAAGTTTTAGTCAACTTAATGGATAATGCCATTAAATACACTCCAGAACATGGCAAAATCAGCATTGCTGGATTACATCGCACTACCCAGAAAGTGCAATTTAGCGTTGGTGACACAGGCCCTGGTATTCCTCCAGAAAATCGCGATCGCATTTTTGAAAATCACTATCGCCTAGAACGAGATGAAGCCACTGAAGGTTATGGCATAGGTCTTTGTTTATGCCAACGTATAATTAGAGCGCATTACGGCCAAATCTGGGTAGACTCTAACCCCCAAGGTGGAGCATGGTTTCACTTTACTTTGCCAGTGTGTCCTTCTTAAGATAGTCAATAGTCAATAGTCATTAGTCATTAGTCATTAGTCATTAGTCAATAGTCATTAGTCAATAGTCATTAGTCAATAGTCATTAATTTCTCCCTTGTCTCCCCTAAACCCCTACACCCCTACACCCCTAAATCCTAACCATCCGATATCCAACAAATCCGATTTCTCCCTTGGGCTTTAGCTTGATAAAGGGCTTTGTCTGCCGCCGCGATTAAATCAGAAGGTGAAACCTCCCATCCAGGTATTATGGTTGCTACACCCATACTGAGGGTAAGATATTGGCTCACCTCAGATTTGTCATGATCAATTCGCAAATTGCTCACGCCACTTTGCATCGCTTGAGCCACATGAATTGCACCCGAAGCGTGAGTGTCTGGCATAATTACGGCAAATTCTTCACCGCCATAGCGGGCTACTAAATCTCGATGCTTTTCTGCTGTTTTACTTAAGACTGTACCCACTTTTTGCAGACAAACATCCCCAGCTGGATGACCATAGCAATCGTTATAAAACTTGAAAAAATCAATGTCACACAGGATCAGTGATAAGGGAGATCCTGTTTGTGCTGAATTAATCCACTGCGTATTTAAATAGTTATCAAAACGGCGACGATTAGCTAAACCAGTTAAACCATCTACATTCGCTAGTTCTTGCAGAGCTAGGTTTGCTGCTTCCAACTGTTTATATACTTGTGCTTGTTGTAGTAATCTCCGTAAACGTAAGCGCAAAACTGCCCAATGAATTGGTTTGGTGATGTAGTCTGTGGCTCCTGCTTCAAAAGCACGATCTACAGACTCTTCATCATTCAAACTAGTGATCATTAATATCGGAGTCCGTTCCCATAGTTTGGAGATGATCGTACTATCCAAGCCAGAAGAATCATTATCTACATTGGCTAAAGCGGAAATTAAATTGTTTCTGGCAATTTGTACTAGTTGTTTACAGCACGTAAAGCCGTCCATGATTGGCATCACAGCATCCAACAAGACTATATCTGGTTTAACAGCCTCATAGGCATCTATACACTGCTTACCATCTGTCACCTCAATGACTCGATAGCCTTCTTGTTCCATCACTTTACGCAACATTGTTCGGATGGTAGTGTCATCATCAGCCACCAAAATTACAGGAGGTTGTTTAGTAAGAGAATATGGGCTTATGCGTGACATGAGTTGCGTTCCACAGGAATTCTCTGAAATGTTAAAGATGAGTAAATCTAGAAATATATTGCTCTTAGTCGAGCGAATTTTAGAAAAATTAGCTCTTATCTGGTGACTCGCTAGTTGGAAGCGAGAGTATTTACTTAGTGTTAATCAGATTACAAGCAATTAGCAAAATCTCTTCAGCTAATTTACCCCGTAGCCGGAATAATATTAGTCTTTGGTTGAATAATATGTGTAAATATTGACTAAATTTTATGCGATCGCCTAAGCACAATCCTTCATTGGAGGAGCGATTTCTGGGGGAGTAGTAGGTATTCCATCGACTCTTGAAACTTATTGGTATGAAAAAATGTCCAGTAATCTTTAGCCAAGAGAAAAGTATCATATGAGGTTTGTTAATTTTTATAGCAAATACGGTTAATCATGAACTTTATGCCCATTGTTAACCGATGCTGGGAACTGTTACTTTTATATTTCCCGATAGATAGTATCTAATTGCGTCTACTAGCAAAACTTCAAATGCCAGCACGATCTCTTTACATAACAGATAAGTTGCTTTAAACACCCAGCATTAATCAGTAAATTTACTATTAAGTGATATTAAAAAATCTCTGGAGTTATGATATTGATTGGCTAGAAATAGGTGATGGTACTACATATAAATACCTATGTGAATTATATTATTTGATTAACTTGAACATCATAAAAATTCACAATAATTTATGCACTTTTTCTCAGTAATATTACTGACTAAATAGGCAGGGGAGAAGGGAGCAATGCGGTCTTATCTTCTCTACCAGATGCTGTACCAACGAGAAGCTCCAAGAATGTGAATGCGGAGCGTGTCGCTTCTCTCCTCTGCTCCCTGCTCCCTTGCCTCCAAAGTGATAGGATATTTCTTTAAGTTGGAATTCCCTTATGCCAGATCCATTAATGTACCAACAAGACAATTTTGTTGTTCTCGAAACTAATCAGCCAGAACAATTTCTGACAACAGCAGAATTATTGGCAAAACTCAAAAATGAATTGCAACAAATTGACTTTAATGATTTGCCATTGGAGTTACAAAAATTTGATTCTTTAGCAGAACAAGCTCAACATTTAATCGATACCAGTTGTGAATTAGATATTGGTGTCGGCAAATATTTACAATGGTATGCAGTCCGTCTAGAGAAATAAATCAGGGTAAAGATTTTACTAATGCTACCCTGCTAATATTAATGTGCAAGTTAAAGGTATAACAGCTGATGATTTGACCTCCACAAAATAGGTTTTTCCCTATGAGTGACGGAAGTTAGCAACGAAAAAGCGTCACCCACAGGGAGAAACGCCAAAAATGCAGTTATTTTTAACTGTTTACTTTTTAATTTCTTCTGCCCAATATCGAATTACGATTGAGTATTGGTAATCAAAGTTAATTCAATTTTGCTGTCATCGAGGGATGTAATTTTTACTTCTATACCTGGGCCAAAATATTTGGTCATTTTTTCTTGCTTTTCTTGCCAAGCACTAACCTGTATTAACGGTGAATCAAATTCTAAAATTAAGGCATAAGCACCATTAATTTCTGTTTCCCGTAACCCCGTAAGTATTGGTCTTTCCTCATCTGTAGGACTTAAACCTAAATAAGTAAGCGCACCATCTAAATGAGCATCTTGTCCATAGCAGTAGCGAGTTACGTCTTTACGAATTTTATTTTGTGTGACGGTGGCCTGTTGTTCTCGCAGGGTTAACACGGAAGGTGGTGTGGGTTGACTAAAAGCAATAGGCTTAATTTCATTAGCTTTTAGTGCTAATCCCCCTAAAAGTAGGGGAAAACCATAGAAAAATCCAACTAAATTGAGTGTAGCGTTATCGGCAGCATAAGCCACAAAGCCGACAAGGGTCAAAACAGCACCAACACTTAAACCAAGAGTCCCCAAAGAAATTTGGCGTAACATAATCCCAGGATAGTATAAATTCTTAACACATCAAGTTTTATTATCGGACTAAAGTCTGGGATGCGATCGCTAATTATCTAATTTGCGAACAGTTACAAGTCGGCTCTTTTTGAGTTAAGTTTAGATTTGAAGCGAATGCAAGGTATAAACATCATGGATTTACAGACTCTCAAAGAACGGATAGCCGCAGTTCAGAGTAAGCGTGAATATCTACTAAATCTTTTAGAACAACCCAATTTAGGGATTTTAAGAGTGGATGTGAATCAAGCCTTGGAAGAATTAGATGAGTTGATTGAGGAATTCTCACGTACTATTCCCCAAACAGGGAACAATTAATTGGCTAGAGGCTAGAAGTGAAGCATTGGCAGTAAAGCCGTAGGACAAATAAATTGTACATCTTTGCTGATGGGTTGTTGACTAGTCGGTGACAGTTAACTTCCATCAGTTAAGATAGCTAGAAGCGATCGCTTTACGTCTTCAATTAACCATAGAATCAATCAAACTCAACTTTGCCTCATCAATTACATGATCAAGTTTGGGGCAGAAGCTACGAGGATTTTGAATTAATAGGGAATACACGCACAATAATTTCTTTTCAATGCAGTTAATCACGAATAGTGCTAAATTCTCAAATGACAACTTCTCTTAACCAATGCCTAACTTCTAGTCTCTAGTTATTTTGTCTACTTAGAAATAGAACCATTCCCTGCACTTTGTCCTAATTGTCTGACTAAAGCGATTAATTCACTAGTTGGAACATCTTTCTTACAAACTTCATCAAAGTTTGCCGTTGTTTTCTTGTCAGGTAAATGGGCTTCTTCCACTGAAGAATAAGCCAATATCTGAGTGCGGGGAGAGATAGCTTTAATCTCTCCAGAAGCAATCCAACCATCCATGACAGGCATCTGTAAATCTAAAACAATGACATCAGGGTGACAAGATTTCACCATTTCTACTGCTTCTTGGCCGTTACTAGCTGAACCAACGACTTGAATATTTTCTTGACCTGCAAAAGCTAATTGCAAAGTTAGACGGGTAAGTTCGTGATCATCAACCACTAGAACGCGTAAGGTAGAAGACTCACAAGAGATCATTAACATTCCAGGGAAAGTCAAATACGATAATCTCTCCAGTTTATGGGAAGGAATGCTAAAAGTTACTCTATCCTATGGTTGAATAGTTGGACTATAACCAAAGAAATCTCTCAAACTTCTGGAAAAAATTGAAGTTTTGATAAAGCCAGAACTTGATCTAATTATCTGTTACTGAAGCACTTTTTTTAGCATCCATTAAGTTTGTTGTGACGTTGGTTGAACGTAAGGACATATTCATCAGAGTTATTTGAGAATTGGCCTCTGGACAATCATTACCGGGACGACGTTGCACATAAGTGCCATCCCCTTGTAAATCCCAAGCTTGGCGATTATCTGCCAGCATAATTCCCAATATTTCTTGCAAATCTTTCGCAATATCTTGATCGCGTATTGGCGTAATCACTTCCACGCGGCGGTCTAGGTTACGACTCATCCAATCGGCACTGCCAATATAGATTTCTTCCTGCCCATTGTTGTAGAAATAGTACATCCGGGAGTGTTCCAAAAAGCGGCCAATGATGCTAATCACACGAATATTTTCACTCAGTTCAGGAAGTCCAGGACGTAAGCAACAAATTCCCCGAATGATTAAATCAATTTGCACGCCAGCGCGAGAAGCTTCATATAAATGAGTGATGATTTGTGGGTCAACAAGAGAGTTCATTTTAGCCACAATACGACCAGTCAAACCATTCTGCACATTAGTGATTTCACGGCGAATCAATTCTAAAAAGCGATCGCGCATATTCACAGGCGCAACTAACAATTCTCTATAGGATTTTTGCCGGGAATATCCTGTTAAGAAATTAAATAAATCTGTAATATCTGCACCTAATTCTTCCCGACAACTAAACAAACCTAAATCTGTATATAGTCTGGCTGTTTTTGGGTTGTAATTCCCAGTACCTATATGCACATAACGGCGCATTCTATCTTTTTCTCGTCGCACCACCATGACGGTTTTGCAATGAGTTTTTAGACCCACCAAACCATAAACAACGTGTACTCCTACCCGTTCTAATCTTCTCGCCCAGTAAATATTATTTTCTTCATCAAAACGGGCTTTTAATTCCACTAAAACTGATACCTGTTTACCATTTTCCGCCGCCGCAATTAAAGCATTAACAATCGGCGAATCCCCAGATGTGCGGTACAAAGTCATTTTAATGGCTAGCACATTGGGATCATGGGCTGCATGGGTGATAAAGCGTACCACCGTAGCAGAAAAAGATTGATAGGGATGGTGGACAAATAAATCTTTTTCGCGAATTACGGAAAAGAAATCTTTACCTTCGTCCAACTCCAAGACATCTGGGTCAAGGCTGGGTTCACGTAACCGTTGTAGACGCATAGGTACTACAGACTGGCGTGGTGGATCTTTGAGTTCTGGCAAGGGTAAAGCCATAAAATACATCAGATCACGTAGTCCTACCAGACCGTCCACTTCATAGACATCATTTTCTGTGAGTTCTAAATCTTGTAGTAACCTGGTGCGGACTGGTTCAGGGGTTTGGGATTGAATTTCAATACGGACGGGATTACCACCAATGCGGCGTTTGCGGAGTTCTTGTTCAATTGCCAATAATAAATCATCAGCTTCGTCTTCTTCCAGAGTTAAATCTGCATCACGGGTGATGCGGAAGGGGTGATACTCTTGGATATTCATCCCTGGAAAGAGGGAATCTAGATTATGTGCGATCGCCTGTTCTAAGGGTACACCAGTCCAGTGTGCTGGTTGTCCATTCTCTAGCTGAATTCCCAACTCTGGAGGTAGTGGTAAAAATCGCGGTAATACGCTGGGGACTTTCACCCTGGCAAAAAATTCTTCATCGGTGTCAGGGTTTTTCACCACCACAGCTAAATTTAAGCTGAGATTAGAAATGTAGGGGAAAGGGTGACTGGGGTCAACTGCTAAGGGAGTTAAAACAGGAAAAATTTGGTCTTCAAAATAACTATCTAAATAGTTACGTTGTTTTTGATTGAGGTTAATGTAATTCAGGATATGAATCCCGTGATTTGCTAATAACGGACGAATACTTTGTTCAAAATGCTGATGCTGTTGAGTAACTTTAGGTATTAGGTGTAAGCGAATATCATCTAATTGCTGTTGTGGTGTACGTCCATCGGGGGATAACTTAGTAACTTTTGCTTCTACCTGTTGCTTTAAAGCCGCAACCCGCACCATAAAAAATTCATCTAAATTAGAGCTAAAAATAGCTAAAAACTTCAAACGTTCTAACAATGGTGTGCGAGGATCACAAGCTTCATGTAATACTCGATTGTTGAATTCTAACCAGCTTAACTCTCGGTTAATATAATATTGTGGTTCGGTTAAATTAATAGAAGAATTAGAGCTTTTTTTAGATTTAGGCATAGTAATAACAGGCTAGCCGAATGTAGCCCGTTGAATGGGATGACATTACACATAGTAATTGAAATTAGGCTATCAGTTAATAGTCATTAGTCAACAGTCAACAGTTGTTATTGCCTTCTCTATGCCCAATGGCCAATGCCCCATGCCCTACTCGCCTATTTGTTTAACGGCTGCGGCAACTGGTAATTGCAGATTTTGGTCGTAGATGAAATCTTTGCTAATGGCTACCTCTAGTTGGGGTAAAGTGTCATTATTAGTGATATTCGCCTGTTTGGGAATGCGGAGTGTGTATTTACCAACAGGTAGACTATCTACGCGGTAAAGACCGAATTGGTCAGTAGTGGCTGTAGTGACGCGTTTACCTTCAGCATCAACTACTTCTATTTCTACATTTGACATCGGCTGACCTGAGACATCAGTAATTTTACCTGCCATCCCATATTCTAATCTAACGGGAAAGTCTAACTGAGTTACAGCACCGCCTGCTACTTCAGCAACTATAGAGGTTTTCCGCACATTAACTTCAATTGGTAACTCATCTGGGTCGATTTGGATAAAGTAATTACCTTCTCGCAAATTACCTACAAAGAAATTACCTTGAGAGTCAATTTTAGTACCGCCAACACTACGACCACGGTTATTGTAAACCTTGATTAAACCACCACCAAGGTCTGCACCGTTTCTACCACCTTCAACAACTATTCTACCTGCGATCGCGCCTTTGTCTTTACCAATTGAACTATACTCAGATGGTAGAATTCTTCCCCCAGCAAAGGATAAATCAGATACTAGTGAAACAGTGAAACGCTCATCACCTATACCTCCGATAGTGTTTCGATTTCTAGAGGGGATACCTTGATAGTCAACTCTGGCGAATAAACCAGGGATAAGTCGCATACTAGCACCTGCGATCGCGCCTACTTCCCCATCTCGATAACCTAGTCCTAGCTGCCAACTTAAATCTGATAAACTAGACGCGCTGCGACCAAAGGTTAAAGTGTAACGAGTCGGTAAATCAGCACCAGATTCTGTCCCGAACGATAAGCGATATTGGCGGTTTAGACTGTAGGTGAAATCTGAGGAGTAAACATCAGAATAAATGCTAAACAAGAATCTAGTATTTCTTGACGGTTGATAATTAGCATTAAATACGTAGTCACCTACGTAGTTGGGTGTGCCTCTAAAAGATAAGTTATATGCGGGGCGGAAATAAAAAGTCGGTAAAATATAATCAGAGTCTCTATTCTGGCTTTGATAGCTACGGGCAATAAATCCTAGAGTCAAATCATTACTAAATCTATGGCTAACATCTAAACTATTATTGGTGCGATCGCCACCAATATCCCTATAAAAACCTGATAGATAATTGCCAGGATAATATTCTGAAGTTCCCAGAATCCGCCAGTTATTCAATTTAAAATCTAAATCTGCTTTATACGCCATTTCACCTGCTGATGTTCCCACATTAGCAGATAAAATTAATGGACTAGCTAACCGCCAAGCAAAACCAGCTTGAGCTTGAGTAGTTTCTGGCAATACTTGTACACCAGCTTCCAAAGTTAAATTATCAGAAATACCTTGACGGACTTGATAGAACCCTGCAAACTTTCCAGCATCTGGGGAATTAAAATCATCAAATAAACTATTTTGTAGCCAGTTACCAGTTACACCCAAACCTGCTAACTGCACGTTACCACCCGATGGTAATAACAAATCCGAAGAATTGACGCTAAGATTACGAACTTCTATCGGTACATTCAGATTATTGCGATCGTATACCAAAAGCTCAATTTCACTAAGTGAACCCAACGGTAAACGCACATCCTGAAAATCATATTCTCCAGTTAGTCCTACTTGTTGTTGAGCAAATACCACACCACCAACTCTTAACTGTACAAAACTAGCTGGAGGAACTACACCCTGGAATGCTTGTGTAGGCTGGGAACGTCGTGGTAAAAGTTCAGAAGCACTGTAATTTGTATTAAACCGATCTGCCGGTAAATTTGTATAACCAAACTGCAATCCTGTTAAATTTAAGCCTGACATTACAGGATTGAGAGACAGTTGTTGTTTACCAACTTGATAGAGAAACTGCCCTGATCGTTTAAAGTAAAAATATTCAGATAAATGAGGTTGTTCAGTAAAATTATTATCTAAACGTAAGCGGAATGAACCACCCGCTAACCTTCCACCCAACAGCGTAGAACTGCGGAATCTAGAATCCCCAGAACTAGTGTAAAAGTTTAATTCTTGTCGCAGATTAGATAAATTGTTGCTAGGAGCGAAAACTTCTGGCTTTAAATCAAATACTTGATCTCTCGATGCTGTTAAACCCCTGCGCCAAGGTAAATCAACATTTAAAGCTAAATCTGAAGTTTTTAACTCTAAATTTATTAGTAATTTCTCTTTTAAGAAGGCATCAGTCACATGGACAACACCATCCACTTTTCTCAAGTCTGCTTCAGTTGCTGTTACCACCCCTAAAGGTGTCTTAATCTGAGTCTTATCTTCTAGTCGCTCAATTTCTAAACCTACAACTTGGGCAAAGTCATCTAGAGGAATTAATAAAGCCTTATCTTCTGGGATAACAACTAAAGTGCCTACCTCTTTACTGTTAACCACTACACCAACTAATACATTTTTGGCACTGGCTAAAATGCTATCAACTGGCGGGTTGTTGGCTGGAGGGTTTTTGTCTGTGGAAGTTTTAGAATCTTGGGCAACTAAATTATTAGCATTTTGAGTTTGCCTCTCAGTATTATCTGAATTTGTTATCTCAGATGTACTTTGCTCATTATTAACTTCTTCCAGTGTCTTGGATGTTGTTTCATTAGTAGCATTTTGAGAAATTACAGATGTTATGTTTGTGGAATCAATAATCTCAGACTCAGAAGTATTAACAGTTTCTTTAATAGCAGGGGAAACTTTTTTTAATCTTGCTACCCAACCTCTTCTACTCAATTGCGTTTCATCAAATTGTAGAGATTTTTGATTCGCAACTTGTAGATTATTTGTACCGATATTTGTAATATTTTGTTGAGCTAAATTTTTAGCTAAATGCTCTTGGTTGCAGGATGACTGTAAATTGTCTGGAGAAAATTCAGGCGGTAATGCTTCTGGTTCGGATGGAGTTGCTACAGTACCTGCAACAGCTTGGTTTTCCTGACTGATACTAGCACCTGATAAAGCTTTGCAAGCACTATCTTCTGACTGTAAAATTGTAGCTGGTGGGGGAGGTGTAGATGGTTGGTAGAACATAGAGACTTCCAGAGAAAAAAATATTCTAAATGTAGGGTGCGTCAGTGTCAGAAAACTCAACTACAACAAGCAATTATTCATACTGACGCACCCTACTAAACTGTCTAGCCTTGCAACGTGCAAACACTAGTTGCGTCTCGGTGCATTTCTGAGATTATTTCTGAGATTTTGCGAACCTGATGGAGTTCGGGGAGGTCTATTTTCTGCGATTGGCGCATTAAATGGCACTGTAAAAGGTATGCCTTTTTTAATTGCCACACCATTGAGTTCGCCATTAATATCTAATACATAGTCGCCAGGGGGTAATTTTTTACTAATTGGAAGTAAGATTTGACGGCGACTCTCTGGTAATACGGGTGTTGAAGGTAAGAAACCTACATCTGCTAAAGGTTCATTGATTTTAGTGTCTCGTGTTAAATTAGCTATAGGTTTTGTTGCAGCCGCACCAGGATATTTAGCAGCAGGCCAAATAGCATATTGACCTTGCAGATTTACATATCCATTTCCTTGGCTAGAAATATCAAATACGGCATTAAGCGCATTTGGTTTACTGTTGACATTGACAGCATTCAACACACCAACTCGCTTAATATCTCCCACATAACCGTAGACTGCTACGCCCAATTTGCCAACGATGTTTACACCTTTTTTATCGCCAGATGGTACTTCTTCCACAAAAATTACAGCTCGGTGTTCACCTGTTTGGGGTTTTACTCTGGGACGAACAGTAAAACGAATAGTCTGCACACCACGCGCTGGAATTGTAAATCGAGAAGGTGTGAATACAATCCACTGTTCTAAAGATTGTTCTTTAGGCGGTAGGACACGTATTCTATTTTGTTCATTCAAATCCCAAGAATGTACATAAACTTTTAGTTCCACTGGTTTAGAATCAAGGTTCATCACCTTAATTGTTTGAGAACGTGTTTTTTTACTATTAATATCTACATGAATTTTTGGGGGACTAACACCGATATTGAGAGCGTTAGCCGGCTGGATTCCTAATGCTAATGCTCCCAGTAATCCCAAGCTTATGTTTCTGAGTATTGGCAACATATCGATTAAATTATGCACTTGACAACACACCGTTAAACAATTTGTTTAAATGTTTATTCCAGACAATTAACGCCGATCTACAACTACTGTTAATTCACCGGCATAATCACCAGCAAAATTGGCACTAGAAAGATCCATTTTTAAACGGAATCCTCCTTGAATCAAAGCAGTATTACTATTTAAATCACGAGAAATTTCTACAATTGGCAAAGGTTCTAGCACCACTGCTACAGCATTATCAGAACGTTGTTCATTACTCACTGCACTAGTACGACCATTGTCAGCCTTGAGTTCATAGGTAGCATAGAGAGAATCAACCTCGTCTACAGGTACACGCATCTGCCAAACCCCAGGAAATTCTCTAATGATTACAGTGTTGAATTGGGGAGGTGCGGTTAAATCTGCTGAATCACCGACTGATTCACTTTTAACAGCTAGAGAAAGTTCTGAATATGCTATGGGTGGAACTGTCAATCTTTGGGGTGTAGCTAATTGATAGATTTCTACAGGTTCAGCTACAGAAATAAATTGTGCTTTGCTCTGTGCTTGTAACCCAATTAAAATTGCTGTACTTAACCCCAAACATCTAAGCAGATAGCCTTTGTAAATTTTGAATTTATGCCCTGACATATAGGTAAATTGCCTGCATCAAAGTTATGTAAGGGTTTCTCAACTTCATTAACTTGACAATGTATTGTCGCTAAAACTTCATACATTATCGAGAACAATCGAGATAGAATCGTACAAAGCTCAATGATTGAGCTAAATTCATGACTGAAAAATTTAGTATGGGAAATACCCCCATTTTTTAGGGGGTAGAACCTAAATTTGTCAACAGATTCAGTAGGTTGGAAGGCCACTATCTTGAGTAGGCTTACCCTTTTAAGATGAGTGGCGTTTAAACCAAGAAAACTCCATATCGGAATTTAGGTTAAGCTATGCTTAAAGCAACCTAAATTTACACTGAACCTTTTAGGCAAGAGGAGTGAAGCCTGCTTTTTACTTGCCGGTTTTAAGTCAAGCTTTTACTCCTTATGCCACTAAAAAGAAGACTCGCAAACTATGGTCTGAAAGCTTCAACAAGGATATCACCCGTGTAAGTTCCAGCAGTGGGGTCTGTTGCTGTCAACTCTAACTCAATGTCTTGAGGTGTAGCTGTCACTAAACCCTCAGCAGCCAGCGTTACAGGGCTTGTACCAACAACAGCGACACTGATAGCTGTTCCAGGTCCAACAAGTCCAGCACCAGGAGGAGTAATCGCTACGTTGTAATTTCCAGTGGGTGAGTTAGACCAAACAATGTAGGCACTGGGAATTGTTACTGTCATCGCCTGACCATCTGCAAATCCTCCAGCAAATGGAGAGGTAGTATCAAGAGTGCTACCAGTGGTTTGCTCACTGCCAACGAAAGCAGTGGGGGGAGTTCCTATTGGGGTTAATGTAGTACCAGTTAAATCAGCAGGAGTGATGTCTACATTAAATTCGCTAATCGTTCTCAAAAACAGAATTTCTGGAACGCTGACGTTAACGGTAATGGGTTGGGGTGTCATCGAACCTTGGGGAATTTGAGCGTTAGCAGGAGCAGAAACAATTACGCCACCCAAAGCAGCAGCACCGAAAGCAGCTAAAGCTAAAAATTTGTTCTTCATAACGGAATACATCTCCCTATATTTTGTGTTTGTGTCAATTTGTGTTGACTGTTAGCAAATCTTGTGGAATCAATGCCATGTTTTGTCTACAAGTGGCTGGAGTCTTCAAAACACTGCAACCAAGTTAAATGTTGTTTTTTTAGATAGATTTTGTGTTTTAGTCATCACCTCCTTAAAGTACGTACAATTCTGTGCCGGTAGTTCCGTCTGTAGCAGTGAAGAACAGTCTATTACCAACGACAGTGAGCCAGCCAGGATTAGCGTTTCCTGCGATCTCAATGCTGCTAACCCTACGCGTATTCGGCTCTGTGCCGTCACTGAACCACACCTCTCGACTTGTACCATCAGAAGCGGCAAAAGCAAGTGTGCCATTGAAGTTGACAAGACCAGTGGGAAGACTATCAGAACTACCAGATGAAATATCCTTCACCATATTTGTGGTTGTACCATCTGTTCGCCATAGTTCTAAACCTGAACCTGGGTTATTTGCTACAAAGTAGAGCGCACTTCCCACAGCAGTTAAAGAGAAAGCACCTAAGCCGAGATTGGGAGCTACTCCATCTGTCCCAATTATTTGAGTTCCCCCAGATGTACCGTCACTCTTCCACAGTTCCAAGTTAAAGTCATTGTCACTATCTGTGACAAAGTACAAAGTGTTACCTACGGCTGTCAGGTTGCTGGGAGCAAAGGAGTTATTACCTGGGGTGATATCTTTGAGTAAGCTAGCTGTAGTGCCGCTTTGATACTGCCAGATTTCCTGTCCACTTGTGCCATTGTTAGCTGTGAAGTATAAGGTATTACCAACAACTGTCAAGCTGCGGGGAGCAATGTTAGTAGCACTTCCAGCAGTGATTACTTGAGTACCGGCTATAGTACCGTCGGTTGACCAAAGTTGGCGGTTATTTTGGGCTGTGAAGAAGAGGCGATTATTAAAAGCAGTGGTGAAAGTAGGTGTACTGCTAGTAGCAAAACTGGGGTTAATGTCTACTAAACTGAGACTTGTGCCATTATAAACCCACAATTTTCGAGTGTTACTATTATCGACGGCAGTAAAGAAAAGTTTGTTTCCGGCTACTGTCAAATGATTAGGATTAGAATTGCCAGCACCTGTATTTATATCACTGATTCTATTAACTGAAGTGCCGTTATATTCCCACAGTTCTTGACCAAAAGCACTATTGCTGGCGGTAAAATATAACCTATTGTTGAAGACTATCAGATTACTAGGATTAAAGTTAGTGATATTACTCAAACGAGTTGCGGTGCTACCATTACTACTCCACAACTGCACACCCGCAGTGCCATCATTAGCGGTGAAATATAAGGTATTACCCAATGCAGTGAGGTTTGCAGGATCGGAATTGCCGATAGGATTAATGTCTTGTATTAATGTGGCTTGGGGTTTTGCTTCAATATTCAAATTATAGAAAGTATTGGCTAACCCAGAAGTGAAGACGCGAATAAAGTATGTACCAGAATTTAAGACAGTGCTGATACTTTCATTGCTATTTCCAGTTAGGTTAGATGTGGCTATTTGTGTATTAACAGAGTTGAGTAGTTGCAAATCTGCATTGACTAGCTGCGTATCAAAATAGCTACTTAAAATACTCAGATTCAGATTTATTTCACTGGTTCTATCTAGGGTGAATCTGTAGTAGTCGTTAGTGTCTATGTTACCGACAAATTCACTGCGGGTGAGAGAACCATTTAAGCTACCTAAATTTTGCGCTAATGTTGTAGTATTGAGTGCTTGATCTGTTCCTATCACTTCAGCAGAAGCACTCAGGGTATATTGAGCTGTATCTGTTGAACCCCGATTCACTAAAATATTGTAAGTACCAGCATTCAAACTCAGTCGAACCCCATCTAAGGCTGTTCCTGACTGGGTTGAACTGATAAGGTTCCCACCACTTTGGTTTTGCAGGAATAAGTTAGCATCTGCTGTTAAGGATGTAAATCGGATGTCTACTAGAGATGTTGAGGCTAGGGTGAATTGGTAATAGTCGTTAGTGTCTCCTAGACTAACTTGATCTGAAACTATTTCTGAGAAGGTAGATGATAGGTTAATTGGGGTAGCCGTTCCTACCGTGTTTCCGCCTGCGTCTGGTGGGTCTGCGGTAAAGCTAAAATTTAACTCATAGTTACCAGGTAGTAAAGAGGATACAGCCCGGATATAGTATGTACCGGCGGTAAGACTTCGATTAATTGATTCTGATGTTGTTCCGGTAGTGGCACTACTTTGGAGCAAAGAGGAACTGTTTCTGAGTTCGAGATCAGCATAGAGAGTATCTGTACCATTAAGACTCCTCAAGCCGATGTTAACTGTACCACTGCTGGTTAATGTAAAACTGTAGTAATCTTCTGCGTCTATAATCTGACCTAAGCCACTTACATAATCAATGATTGGAGTGATTGTATTGCTAGTGGTAAATATGCCAATATTCCTGGCTCCTGCAACTGTGTTATCTACTGTAGGATTTGCTAGGTTGCTTTCTTGAATAGCTTCTGCGGAGAGCCTAAGATTATATGAGGTTGCGGTTGAACCAATGGGAATAAAAGCGTGTGCGTAAAATACGTTGTCAGGTGTATCATTCAGGCTAAAACGGATTAGTTCTGAGGTAGTTCCAGGGTTGCTAGAAGCACGCAGGGAGCTACCAGCACTATTTCGCAGGAATAAGTTAGCATCAGCAGTTAGTCCATCCATTTCTAAGGTGACTATGCTGGAACTGCTGATAGTAAATTTGTAGTAGTCGGATAAATCAGATGGAGTGAGACGACTGAGGTCGTCTTGAAATAAGCCAGATCTGCCGGTGAGAGAACCACCAATATAAAGTGCAGTATCTAAGGCTGTAGATGTGCCACTACCAGGATCAGGAAAGAAGGTTGTACCGTTGTAAGTTCCCATAATTGTTTTTTATATTTTTAGAAATTCAACATCTAAATAAATAAGCTGGCTGAGAAATTAATGATTTACGGTAGTTGCAGCACAAATTTATTTCCGTCACTCCACCAAAGACGATTTTGCTTCTTCACAAAACAATGCTTGGTTTTGTGGAAGTGCAACCAAATAAGAAGCAGGTTTTCTAGTTGTTGAGGGTAAGTCGTTGTGTGTGACTGAATAGATGCCAGATTTTCTAAATTTTCGATATCTATCAGGGATAGAGATATTTGTATAATTTGAGGAGTTATTTGGAGATAGATTTGTTTGGTGGAAAGTGGGAACAAATTTCGTGCTATCTATGAAGTTGCCCTGATTATTTGTGTAACTATATTTCCGTTACAAATTTTAAAATAGGCACTTTAGATAACATTGGATTTTCTTGGCTTTGGATGTTCTATAGACAAGTTCCTTCCAGTTCAACCGCATATAGAATTTAACTTCTATGGTAAAAGTTTTGCTTCAGTAAAATCACTTAAAAATGCCAGAGATAGTAACTAAAGCGTTAAGCATTGTTAAGCACAGAACTCCTGTATAAACAGAAACTACAGTATTTTGCCATTTCGTTAATTACTATTACTTTGTGATCACAATTAGAGTATGTGGTAAATACTGAGTTAGAAGTGGTAGTTCGCCACAGGAATCATGATAGGTTGTAGATCCCCGACTTTTTCAAAAAGTCGGGAATCTGAACACCCGCAACCTGTCAAGGGTGGAAAATATTTGCAGGGGTTATGGCTTACGGTAAGTTATGTAGTGGAGTGTTGCGATCGCCATACCCAAGATATTCCCAAAAATAACACCTGCTGGTGGTCAATTGTCCCATGTTTCAAGCTACCCGTCGTCGTCTGGCTATTTGGTATACGGCTGTCACTGCTGTGTTGTTGCTGCTATTTGCTAGTGGTGTGTATTTATATGTCCGCAATACTCTAATTGAGCGTATTGACGATACTTTAAATCATGTAGTGGAAATTGTAGAGCGATCGCTGGTCATTGAACGGTCTAACAATGAGCTAGAACCATTTCATATCAATGTAGAAGCCAGTTTTCGCAACAATGCAGAGACAGTAGAAGATGACCACATTGATTTAGAGTGGTTTAGTCCGACTGGGGAATTAATTTGGTCTACTTTTTCTGAGCCTTTAAATATTCCCATCCATAGCGATCGCAATGGTGAAACTGTACGCATAATTAAACAAGCACAAACCGAAAACCCAGAACCTCCTAACTCAGCACTACTCTTGCGTCAAGTTACCCAACGGGTGGAAATGGGACGACAGGTTTTGGGATATCTGCGTGTGAGTCATCCTTGGTTTGAGGTGACTAAACCCAGTCGCCAATTAATGTTTGATTTGGCTTTGGGTACGGGTTTAATGGTGGTGTCTGTCGCGGCTAGTGGTTGGTTTCTGTCTGGGAAGGCGATGGAACCAGTGGGAGAGTCTTACCAACGTCTCAAACAATTTACGGCTGATGCTTCCCATGAATTGCGAAGTCCGATTACTTTGATTCAAACTAATGTGCAAGTAGCTTTAACTGATTTGGAGTTAACGGAAACTGAGGCTGGTGTGGCGAAAAATTATCGCCAACAGTTAAAGGTGGTAGAAAGGTTAACTCAGCGTTTGGGTAGGTTAGTTAATGATTTATTGTTCCTGGCGCGTCAAGATGGGGGGATGAGTAAAGACGATTTTACGGCTTGTCCTGTGGATGCTTTGCTGATGGAAGTTGTAGAAGAACAGCAGCTTCTCGCTACAGAAAAAGCGATTAAATTGAGTTTACATCTCATTGATCCGCCCATATCGGAAGCTAGCCCAGAATTATTAGAAAATTGGTTCACCCTTTGGGGTAATTGGGATCAGTTGGTGCGTTTATTAACAAATTTGATTGGTAATGCTTTGCAATATACTCCAGCAGGTGGAGATGTGAGTGTAGAACTAGCCAGGATAGAGAGAATTCGCTACAGTAGTGTCCCTTGTTTGCAAATTCAGGTGAGTGATACGGGTGTGGGAATTCCGGCTGAGGCGTTACCCAAACTATTTGACCGTTTTTATCGTGTTGATCCTGCACGTACCCACAAAACGCGGAGTTTAGCCACAGATAATGCTACAGGTTCAGGATTGGGATTAGCGATCGCACAAGCGATTGTCGAACATCACCACGGGCAAATTCAAGTAGAAAGCACTTTAGGTAAGGGTACTACTTTTATTGTGATTTTACCAGTCACTCTGGAGTCTTAATTGATTAATTAATATTTGTTTCCTGTGACAGATGAATTGTATGCTCTGAATTCAGTACTTTAATTATTGACGGTTGCATAATTTGGCTCACAATTAATATTTTTTACTGAAAAAATGCAGCCATAAAGTAATTTTTGGAGTTTGCAATGTCAACTGCAATACAAGAAAGAGATATCCCATTTTTAGAGAAAGTTAAAATCGCCAGTGGGTTATCAGATATCTATGATGCTAGAGATATTACAGAAGTAGTCTTTCGAGTCATGCGTGATTTGATGACGACAGAAGCAGCTGATCACGTTGAGCAAGAACTGCACAAACCAGCAGAAATTACTGATGATAAATCTCTGCAAATGGAAATTGCTGATTTATGGCATGATACTAATCCACTTGTGAGATTTTTGAGCCGGGTACGTCCACCTTGGCAGGGGCCTGGCATTTTTAAAATTGATAGCGATCGCTTTCTTTTTCGAGTAGCTAATGAAGGCGGAATGCCACCAAATGTAGATAGAGAACAAGTTGTGAAGGCTGTTTTTGCTGCTACTAAAGATGAATTATCTTCAGAAAGAATAGAAGAAATTGCTAGTTGGCTACCAGACAGAGTTCGCCAACTTTGGGAGGAAGCTTAGTCAAGTTAGTGAAGGATAATTTCAGGGTAAGGACTAAAGTCCTTACTACAAACCACAATTACTCATAATAGATTTTTTTTCACTAAAGTATATTACTACATCTGACTTTTCACGTTATGTAGAGAAATCAAAGCAAAACCTCTTTTCTTAGTAAAGAAGGGGGAAAAATTTAAAGCTTGTGAAAATTTCGGATAAATCAAATTACCCCATTAAATGTAATTAGGAGTCATTTATGAATACACGTTCTCAAAAATTATTTGGTGCTATTTGTGGAGGTATGCTGATGAGCATATCGCTAATTCCTCAAAGTGCATCAGCACAACAATCTACTCCCAAAGTGAATCCTTGTCCTAGCATTTTCTATGAAGAACCCCATAACAATCGGGTTGCAGTTCCTCAAGGTTGTCCACCCAATGCGTTCACTCGCAGACTTGAGGCTCAAGGATTACTACCTCCCGTTACTTCCCCCACTACCCAATCATCATACCCACAAGGTGTAGGCGGAGAAGCACCAGAAGCACGTACCCCTGGTTTGAATCCTTGTCCCCGCGTTTACTATGAAGAACCTTTCAACTCTAGAAATGTAGTCCCTCAAGGATGTCCTCCCAACGCCATTACCCAACAATTGCAATCACAAGGAATCACCCCAGAACAAGCAGCTATTCCTCGTCCAGATGTGTCCGTGACTCAGCCACCCTTACCCAGCCAACAGCAGCAACCCAGTGCTAGACTCGCTTTGGTGAATAATCAAGTTAACGTCAGGTTGATAAACGAAACTGGTGCAGAAGTAACTTATGAAGTCATTGGAGATACACCACCGCGATCGCTCCAAGGTAAATCAGATGTTATGCTACAAAGTCTAAATGCACCTGTGACAGTCACACTCTACCGCAATGATGGCGGTCTGTTGCAAGTAACTCCACAACCCACCTCAACCCCAGGAATGCTGGAAGTAAGATTAGACGCAACCACCAACTTCGGACAGGAGAAAAACACAGTCAGAATTCAAGGAAATGGTTCTGTGTATTTGAATTAGTCAATGGTCAATAGTTATTAGTCAATAGTCAATAGTCATTGGTCATTGGTCAATAGTCAATAGTCAATAGTCATTGGTCATTGGTCATTGGTTCTCCCATGCCCAATGCCCCATGCCCCATTCACTCCCATATTAACCCGCCCCTTGTTCGCTATACTATCTATACTTGTTGTTATCGACTCATCGCTGGATGAGTAAACCAGGACTATTGACTATTGACTAATAACTAATGACTAATGACTATATGCAATATAAATCACGAGGTCAGCAAGTAATTAAGGCGTGGGAAGATTTTGTTTCTACGCCTTTAGATGTTTTATTGAATCAGCATATAAATACTTCACCAGAAAAAGTTCTCTTAAATTTATTCCATGATGTGGCGGCTCATGTTCCGGCTTATGAAGCTTTTTTAGCAGCAAATTCTATTCATCCTGATAGTATTCAAACTTTTGCCGACTTTCAGAAATTGCCAGCGATCGCTAAGGGAAATTATATCTCGCGTTATTCTCTACAGGAGTTATGTCGTCATGGAAAAATAGAAGGTTGCGATATGATTGCGGCTTCTTCTGGTTCGACTGGGAAACCGACGTTTTGGCCGCGGTTTTTTATCGATGAGTTGCAAATTGCTACACGTTTTGAGCAGATTTTTCATGATAGCTTCGCCGCCGAAAGTAAACCCACCCTGGCTGTAATTTGCTTTACTCTCGGTACTTGGGTGGGTGGGATGTTCACTACTAACTGCTGTCGTTATCTCGCTAGCAAAGGCTACCCCATCACTGTCATTACTCCTGGTAACAATAAGGATGAAATTTTACGTGTAGTGCAGGAAATCGGCGAGAATTTTGCCCAGGTGGTTTTACTGGGATATCCTCCATTTCTCAAGGATGTGATTGATACAGGTATTGCTCGTGATGTAGACTGGCAACGCTATCACATTAAATTTGTGATGGCGGGTGAGGTATTTAGTGAAGAATGGCGGAGTTTAGTGGGTGAAAGGGTAGGTTCTCAAAATCCCTGTTATGATTTTGCATCCCTTTACGGTACAGCCGATGCGGGGGTGTTGGGAAATGAAACACCTTTGAGTATTTGCATTCGGCGGTTTTTGGCGCAAAATCCAGAAGCGGCTAAGGCTTTATTTAAAGAGTCTCGTTTACCTACATTAGTGCAGTATGATCCAGTCAGCCGTTTTTTTGAAGTGGAAAACGGGCAATTATTGTTTTCGGGAAATAATGGGATTCCACTGATCCGCTACAACATTTTAGATACAGGTGGCATTATTAGTTATGATGCCATGCTGCAATTTTTGGCAGATTGGGGATTTAATCCTTTAGAAAATCTAGACCAGAATTCCAGAGGGATTCACAAGTTACCCTTTGTTTATGTCTTTGGACGTTCTGACTTTACCGTCTCCTACTTCGGCGCGAATATCTACCCAGAAAATGTGACAGTGGGATTGGAGCAACCTGTAATTAAAGAGTGGGTGACAGGTAAGTTTGTTCTGCAAGTAAAAGAAGATGAACAAAAAAACTGGTTTTTATCCGTCGTGGTGGAATTAGCACCAGACGTAGAAGCTAGCGAAGATAAACGTCAAGCTATAGCAGCATCGATTCTCACTCAACTATTGCGGCTCAATAGCGAGTTTGCTAACTACGTCCCCAAAGAATACCAAACACCGCAAGTTATGTTAGCACCAATGGGCGATCGCGAATATTTCCCCATCGGTGTGAAACATCGCTACACACGTAAATAAAGCTTTAAGGATGATGATTTTGCAACCAAATCACTAAATCAGATGCGGTAGCAAAATCTAACAAAGCTTCAGCCAGATTTTCTAATTGTTCAATAGATAACTTACCAATCTGCTGTTGTAATTCCTGACTAACAACACCAATTCTTCGTGTTAGTAGCCGCATTACTACTTCTTGAGTCTGTTCTTGTCTAACTTCTTCGCGAACTTCTTCATAAAATCGAGTTTTCTTGATATCAAAATCATCTAGTCCGAACATTTTCCTTAACTGCTCCGAAAATTACATGAATAGTTTTAAAACCTGTACTTGTTCTCCTGGCGAAATTAAGGTTTGCCCTACCCGCAGCACAGCTAAAGCATTAGTTTGCGCTAAATTAATTAAATTACCGGAACTGTGACGACCGCCCGCTTGATAAAATTCGTACACACCATCAATTAAATACAACCGTCCCCAAATATAAGTTTCGCGCTTCCCGTCCGATCGCAACTCGTCATGGGATCGCACTTGTACAAATTCTGCTTCCCAACCCCCAGTTAATCCCGCTAATTTCCTCATTGCTGGTTGTACAAATCGCCAAAATGTCACCAATACCGCCGCCGGATTTCCTGGTAAACCAAAGTAGATGGTGGGGGAATTGGGGAATGTGGCGACTGTAAGGGGTTTTCCTGGACGTATGGCGACGGCGCGGATGGGAATTTCTGCACCTAGAGAAGTGAGAATTTTGTCAACGTAGTCATAATCACCAACAGACACACCACCGGAGGAAATGACGATATCGGCTTGGGTGATGGCTTGTTTAATCGTTTCTGCTAAAGCTTCTGGATGATCTCTAACAATACCGAATAATATTGGTTCTGCGCCGCTTTGCTGGACTAAAGCCGCTAAGGCATACTGATTAGAATCAACAATTTGTCCTGGTTGTAGGGGTTGGTTGACTGTAACTAATTCATTCCCTGTAGATAAAATTGCCACGCGTAGACGACGGTAAACCCTGACGGGAGAACATTGAGATGCCGCTAAAACAGCAATTTCCGCCGCCGTTAACTTGATACCGCTTGGTAATAATTGTGTCCCTGCTTGGTAATATGAGGCTTTGCGTCTGACAAATTCCCCTAGTTGGGGTGTGGTGAGAATCGCCACTTGCTGATTTTCTCGGCGTGTGTTCTCTTGCATCACGATGGTATCTGCACCGTCGGGAATGACTGCACCGGTAAAGATGCGCGCCGCTTGTCCTGGTTGTAGGGTAAATTGTGGTTGCTGTCCTGCGGGAATTTCGGCGATAATTTCTAAATTCACCGGCTGTTCAGCACTGGCGTTTTTGACATCTGCATAACGCACCGCATAGCCATCCATTGCGGAATTATCCCAGTGAGGAAAATCTAAGGGACTAGTGACGGGTGCGGCTAAAATGCGTCCATTGGCGGCGAATAAATCTAAAACTTCTGTATCTTGCTGCTGATTTAGAGGCTTGACTAAATTAAAAATAATATTGGCTGCATCCTGGACTGATAACATATTCACTTTTGTCTGAGTAAATTGGCAATGACTTGCGCTAGTTCAAAGGGATCAACTGGTTTGGATATATGCTGTTGAAAACCAGCTAATATTGCTTGCTGTTGATCACTTTCTCTAGTGTAGGCAGTGAGGGCGATCGCGGGAATATTTCCCCCCTGTGCCGGCGGTAGTTCTCGAATCTGACGCATTAAACTGTATCCATCAATATCTGGCATTCCAATATCAGCGAGTAAAATATCTATCTGGGATTGGCGGATGATTTCCAGCACTTCGGCGGCGGAGGTTGCAACTAAAACCTCAGCCCCAGCTTGTTTTAAAGCACAGGTAATATAATCACGGGTGTCAGCGTCATCATCCACAGTGATAATTCGCACATTTGCGAGACACAAAGCTGTAAAATCACTGTCTTGGTTTTCCAGTTTCTCTGTATTATTTTGCTCCTGGAGTGGTAATTGGACTGTAAATTTTGCGCCTTGCCCCTGACCTGAACTTTCGGCGATGATTGTACCGCCATGTAATTCCACCAAATGACGTACAATCGCCAGTCCTAATCCTAAGCCACCAAAATTTCTCGTAATACTGCTATCGGCTTGGCGAAAATAATCAAAAATGTGGGGTAAAAACTGAGAATCTATGCCAATGCCAGTATCAATCACTTGTAGCTGTGCTTGAGAGTCTATCTTGGTTAATTTAATGATAATTTCGCCGCCTGATGGAGTGAATTTGACGGCGTTGGATAACAAATTCCACACCACCTGCTGCAATCTGGCTGCATCTCCCAAGACTATACCGACATCATCAACAAGAGTCTGGATCTCAAGGGATTTAGCTTCCGCCGCCAAGCGGACTGTTTCTAAAGCGTCTGCAATAATAGAAACTAAGTTAACTGGGTTAGTTTTGAGGGTTAATTTACCCCGTAGAATGCGAGAAACATCGAGCAAATCGTCAATTAACTTAGTTTGCAGTTTGGCATTGCGCTCAATGGTTTCCAAAGCATTTTTGACAGTTGCTTGGTCGAGTTGACGAGAACGCAGGAGTTTTGACCAACCTAAAATCGGGTTAAGTGGCGATCGCAATTCATGAGATAAAACGGCTAAAAATTCGTCTTTAATCCGGTTAGCTTCTTCTGCTTTTGTGCGTGCTAATTGTTCTCGTGCTAAGAGTTCCATGCGCTCGACTTCGGCTCGTTTGCGATCGCTAATATCTGTACTAGAGCCAACTACTCGCACTATGCGCCCATCCTGGTCACGGATCATGTATCCTTGATCCCAAAGATAAACCCAGTGACCATCTTGATGGCGGACTCGGTACTCTACACTATAGCGATCGTGGTTTCCAGTCGAAATAGCCAGCCAAATTGGTTGACACGCAGCCAAATCCTCTGGATGAACACGTTCTGCCCACCAAGTTTCTGTTTGGGGAACTTCTTCAGGATGATACCCAACTACCCTATACAAACCTTCAGAACGGTAAACAAAACCTGTTTGCAGATTCCAATCATACACAATCCCAGCTACAGCCTGTGCTGCCAAGCGGAATCGTTCTTCACTTTGACGCAGTGCCGTTTCTGCTTGCTGCTGTGGAGTCAGATCCAGCACAAAACATAACCAAGTTAGGGGACATTCCTCCAAGATTGTCGCTCCCAACAAAATGGGGACTCGACTCCCATCTTGGCGAATATATTCTTTAATAAAGGGTGTACATTTGCCTGTAGTTTGTAACTCTACCACGCCCTGTTCATCTAAGTGCCAATATTCTGGCGGAGTTATATCCCGCCACCGCAAATTTCCATTCTTCACATCATCTGGGGTGTAACCCAGCATTTGCAAAAATAAATCATTGGCTTCAATAATGTGTGTAGAGTTAGCCACAACTACACCAATAATATTGGCATCAACCAAACGCTGAAATTTAGTCTCACTAACCTTTAAAGCCTTTTCTAAACGTTTTTGTTCAGTAACGTCAAAGGACATTCCCGCCAACATTTTGCGTCCAGTTTCATCAATAAAGGGAAATTTATACGTTACAAAATGGCGTTCTGCATTACCTTGAGGAAAACTTTCTTGTAATTCTACTGGTTGATTATTTTGGAGGATAGCGCGATCGCATTCGTATATTTTATGCGCCACTGCAATTGAGAGGAGGTCAAAATCTGTCTTACCAATTACACCAGCTATTTCCCTTCCTACCAAGTTAGCTCCCACCTGATTTACATATACATATTTTCCCTGAGCGTCTTTAATATATGTACTACCTGGCATATGCTGCATAAAGCTAGCAAATAGAGCCTGACTCTCTTTGAAAGCAATTTCTGTTTGTTTGCGGTCGGTGATATCTTCTGCTACGCCTACTTGGCGGTATATTTTGCCATTTGCGTCTAGTATGGGGAAAGAGCGATCGCGTATCCAACGAATTGAGCCATCAGGTCGCACTATGCGATATTCTACATCTTTATTGCTGTGTAGCGATCGCTCAAAAAACTCTTCCCTCACTCGTGGCTGATCTTCAGGATGTATAGACTCTACCCACCCATAGGGATTGCTATACAAACTCTCGCAAGGATGACCCCAAAGAGTTGCATAGGCTGGGCTAACGTAGAGGACTTGGTAATCTCCTGGAATAATCGTACTCACCCAAAATACATCATCTATGGTCTCTGCCATTTGCCGAAAACGCTCTTCACTCTCTCGCAACGCTTCCTGCACTTGTTTGCGTTCCGTAATATCATGAAAAGTTACCATCCCGGCCGTAATCTCTCCTTTGCTATCAAGAATGGGAGCAGAGTTGACTAGCATCCAACCCTTTGTCCCATCTCCCCGCAGAAACTTGATTTCTTCATTGACAACCACCTCACCTGTACTGATAGAACGAGCCAACGGCCACTCATGGGGACTATAGGGACGACCATCTAAGTGAAAACCTTGATATTCTCGATACTGCTCAATACTTTCCACAGCCAAAAACGAACGTCGCCAAATCTGCTCTACTTGGGGATTACCAAGCAGCAACTTACCTGATATGTCTGCGATAATTAAGCCTGCCGGCATCTGTTCTAAAACCGCTTGCAGACGTTGTTGCTTTTCTTCTAGCTCTAGCAGTAAACGACTACGTTCTTGTTCTTGCTGATAAAGAATTTGTTGTATTTGTTTCTGCTCGTGAATGTCAGTGGTACTGCCAAACCAACGCTGAATAACTCCCTTACCATCCAATACAGGCACAGCGCGAGTAATATGCCAATGGTAGTCACCATCTTTGCCCTTGAGGCGAGATTCTATTTCTAAAAGATTTCCTTGCTCTACAGCACTAGCCCATTGCTGTAATACAAATGGCAGATCCTCTGGATGAATTACTTGCTGCCACTTCCAACCTAGAGAATTTATATATGACAATCCAGTGTAATCGTACCAAGTTTGGTTCAAGTATTCAATAGCTCCATCAGCATCAGCAAACCAGATAATCTGGGGAATATTTTCGGTTAATGCTCTGTATCTTGTTTCACTTTCGCCTAATACTTGTACCTGCCTTTCCAGTTTTTGCCTAGTAGTTTTTAAGTTCGCATTTAACGAACCAATCAGCAAAGAAACCAAGACAAAGACCGTAAAACGGATAATTTCATCAACACTCTTCAATCCCAACGAATAAAATGGAGGAGTAAAAAAATAGTTGAATATCAGATAAGACGATATAGTCGCCACTATGCCAGAACGAGTGCCACCATACCAAGCACTCAAGACAACAGCTGCATAAAAAAAAGCAAGTAAAGGATATTTAGAAAAAGGGTTCAGAGCAGCAGTCAACAATGCCGCCAAGACAACAAACAAGATTGCTAGAAAATCGTATCTCAGGGAATACCAGGCTGTTTTGAGTCTAATCATTCTAGCTTTAGTTTGTACACACTGAATTTCTCCACTTTAAAGCACAACAGAGCATTTCCTGAACGTTCTTAGGGCATATTTTAAGTAGAAATTTTTAGATAAATTTACTTAAATAGAGAAAATTACAGGAGCAGATAAAACCACAAAAAACAGAGGAAAATTATTTTTATCTCCCGTCCCCCATTCCCCATTCCCATTTTTATGACTATCGAACGAGTTCCCCAAAAACATTATCCTAAAGCTGAAATTAGTCGGCGTGCTATGGCTTTGGGATTAGATTTTATCGTTGTTTGGCTAGTCAGTGCTTTTTTTAACAGTAATCAAGCCGGGATTCAATTCCTGCAAATCTTTGTGTTTATCTCCGGTTGGCTGATTGTGCGGGTGTTAGTGGCGTATAACAATCAAGGACAAAGTTTGGGGCGGTGGGCGTTTGACTTGAAAATTTTAGAAGTGCAGAACGGCGAAGTTATCGGCAGAATTCCTCAGTTGCTAGCACTCTTACAAAGAGAAGCTATAATTGGCTTTGGTGCAATTTTGGTGTCTATTGCCTTGGGCAATTTGCGCGCCAATCCCACTGCTATACTGCTAGTTATTCCCTTGGCTATCGATTGTGGTGCTGCTTTATCTGATACCCAGATGCGGCAAGCTCTCCATGACCGTTATGCTAAAACTTTCATGGTTTCGTCGCGTCGGGGCTATTCGTTAGATATAAAAATCAAACGAATAGTTGGAACTTTGCGCCGGAATGTGAGAAGATAGTAATTTGTGTTAATTCTCTTCAGGCTTTAGCGTTTGTAAGATTATGGCAAAGAGTAAAGGTGTCCGCATAATAGTGACACTAGAGTGTACTGAGTGTCGTACAAATCCAGATAAGCGATCGCCCGGTGTTTCACGGTATACAACCACTAAGAACCGTCGCAACACCACCAACCGCTTAGAACTAAACAAGTTCTGTACCCACTGCAATAAACATACCGTTCACAAGGAAATTAAATAAAGATGAGTTATTACCGTCGGCGTTTGTCTCCAATTAAGCCTGGAGAACCAATTGATTACAAAGATGTAGATTTATTACGGAAGTTTATCACCGAGCGTGGTAAAATATTACCCCGTCGGATTACAGGCTTGACCTGTCAACAACAACGGGAATTGACATTAGCAATTAAACGGGCGCGGATTGTGGCTTTGTTGCCATTTATCAATGCGGAAGGCTAAACCCCCAGCAATTTGGGATTTGAGATTTGTGATAGCGCGGCGTTAGCGGCGCACGAGCGTCTTTTGGATTGACTAGATAAGGGTTTTGAGTTGATTTTAGACTTGATTACGCCCAATTTCCAAGCAGAATTAGTAAGGAAAAACCAATCCAAAATCTGTCTTGAAAAGTTGACTACGGCGGGACAACCCTTTGCTTATGCCGGGAAAGCCGTCTATTGCAAGTGGTTCACCGCCTACAGAACTTTTCGCCAAGTCCAAAATCTAAAATTGCCAAGGTCAGTGCTAAAATTTTGTTCTACAGTAAAAATCCTCAGATTTTGGAATTAGTAGCCATTATTTAACTCTAAAATCTAAAATCTATTTGTTAACCATTAATAATTGCGAGAGTTGTGGAGAAGGGGACGCTAGTTGAATTTCGGGTTCAAGGCGATCGCCGTTTGGGCGTGATAGACCGTCCAGACGGAAAGACCCGTTGGTTTGTGGTAGATGAACGTGGTCAATCCCACAGCCTCGCGCCTAGACAAATTACCTATACAGTTAACGGTAAAACTTACAAATCATCTGATATTCCGGCTTTTCTAGCAGAGGTCAAGCCCTATTTAGACCCCTCAAGCTTAGAAGTAGCGTGGGAATTATTGGTGGAAGAAGGGGAAACAGTCACACCGGCGCAAATGGCCAATCTGCTGTTTTCGGAATCAGATTCCGCCCCTTGTTACGCCGCCCACTGTTTACTATCAGACGATAAACTCTACTTCAAACAAAAAGGCGATGCTTATGAGCCAAGAACGACGGCACAAGTAGCAGAACGCAAACACCAAATAGAAGTAGAAGCCCTCAAAGCTAGGGAACAGCAGGAATTCTTAGTTCGTGTAGAACAAGCACTCCAGGGTGAAACAGTCGAATGGCAACGTCACGACCGTCAACGCCTCGAAGGGCTAGAAAAATATGCAGCCCTGTTGGCGGATATTGTCAGAATGGGTGTAAACTATGACTCCCTAGCCCGCGCCTATCCTCCACCAGCCCCAGTTTTAGAGACAATGAATCTGTTGGGGCGACCCGCCACCCCTCCAGGCGCATTTCAATTATTGGTAGATTTGAAATGGTGGAGTGCAAATGAGAATTTGTTCCTGCGTCGTTCTGCTATTCCCGTCCAGTTTCCTAGCAAGGTTTTAGAAGTGGCACAACAGCGTTTGGATGATCAGCCCACAGACTCAGATACAAATCGCCTAGATTTGACCCGTCTGAAAGTCTATACCATAGATGATGAAAGCACCACAGAAATCGACGACGGACTGAGTTGGGAACAACTACCAGATGGTCAAGACAGGCTGTGGGTGCATATTGCTGATCCCACCCGTTGGTTAGCACCAGAAGACGACTTAGACCTAGAAGCCAGGAAGCGCGGTAGCACCGTATACTTACCGACAGGGATGGTTCCCATGTTTCCCGAAATTTTGGCAACTGGGCCAATGAGTTTGGTACAGGGAAAAGTTTGCTGTGCTTTAAGTTTTGGGGTAATTTTAGATGAAAATGGGGCAGTAGCAGATTATACTATTCATCCCAGTTTAATTAAACCCACCTATCGCCTCACCTACGAAGATGTAGATGAGATGTTGGAATTAGGGGTACAAGCAGAACCGGAAATTGCGGCGATCGCAGCTTGGGCAACTAAACGCAAAGCTTGGCGTTACAATCAAGGCGCGATCAGCATCAATATGCCGGAGGCGATGATTAAAGTCAAAAATGATGACATTAGTATTGATATTTTAGATGATTCGCGATCGCGGCAACTAGTAGCAGAAATGATGATTCTGGCTGGGGAAGTCGCCGCCCGTTACGGACAGGAACACAAGATTCCCCTACCATTTCGGGGTCAACCCCAGCCGGAATTGCCCCCAGAAGAAGAATTACTCCGACTGCCAGCCGGATTTGTCCGCGCCTGCGCCATGCGGCGTTGTATGCCCAAGAGTGAAATGAGTATTACGCCAGTGCGTCACGCTGGTTTAGGGTTAGATACCTACACCCAAGCCACATCCCCCATTCGGCGTTACAGTGACTTACTCACCCACTTCCAACTCAAAGCCCATTTGCGAGGAGAAGTTCCACCCTTTAGTGCTGAACAACTCAAAGAAGTAATGATGACCGTTACCAGCACCACCCAAGAAGTGACAATGGTAGAACGGCAAACCAATAGATACTGGGCATTAGAATATTTACGTCGTCACCCTGAACAAGTTTGGGAAGCTACAGTGTTAATGTGGCTCAGAGAAGATAGCAACTTAGCACTGATATTGCTGGAAGATTTAGGCTTGCAATTACCGATGGTATTCCGGCGGACAGTCAGATTAGGTGAACCGGTACTAGTCAAGGTAAGTATTGCCGATCCCCAAAAAGATGTGATTCAGTTCCAAGAGATAATTTATCAAGAAGCACAGACAGTAGGAATGTAGAGAATTAGCAAGCCAACTATCTGAAAATGATAAAATCAACAGCAATTACATGATTTTCAGTAATTTTTGAGGGTAGGATCAGCAGGTATTTTTGGGAAAGCTAGAGATAGATGGTATCAATATCAATTTTCTCGTTGTTTTCCTTTATGCTTGATTTCAGAAATCAGGAATTGCTCAATTCTCGTCATTTCCCATGAATTCCCAAAAACTGCTAAATTTCCTAGCTAACCGTTTTCAGTTCATTCAGAGACTGCAAAAATGGGCTTATCGCCTCAAGATGGCACACAAGATTAGTTGGGGATACGGAATTATCTTAGGCCTATTCATTTTAGGTACGACAATCGGAATTGAAGTTGGTGATTATTTCTTATGGGAGTCTTGGCAACAAGCACAACATTCTCGGCAAGAAACTGAGTTACTCTATCGCCTAGAAACTGACATTTTAAGGGCTAGAGATAGCCAACAACAGCTAGCTTTTTTGGTAGAAAATCCCCAAGCATGGCAAAATAAATATCTTCACTTACAAAAGCAAATTGTCAACATCAAAGACACTTGGCAGGCAATTAAATCTTTTACAGATAGTCAGTATCACATTCAAAATGAGATAAATAATCTGCATTTAGGAAAAATTCCAGAGTTTTTAGCAAATTATCATAGTTTTACCATAGATTACTTTCAAAATTTAGAATTTTTAGTCAAAAAAATCCACTCGAACAGTTTAGAATTACCAGCCATTGCAGCAGATCAACAAAAATTACTAGTCAATTTTCAAAATAGTTCCGAGTCGCAAAAATTTGAAAAACTTTTAGATGATTTAATTCATATTATTGCTCTTTCAGCTAAAGATTATGCAAGAGCGATCGCCGCTTATGATCAAGCTGATATTTTACGACTTTCTATGAATATATTTAGCGTAATTTTATCAACAGTAATTGCCGGGATTTTGGCTTATTTTACCAGCCAAATTATTGCTCATCCCCTAAAAGCTGTCACCCAAGTGGCACAGCAAATTACACAAAACTCTGATTTTGACCTGCAAGCACCTGTAATATCCGCCGATGAAGTGGGTATAATGGCGATCACATTTAATCAACTACTCCAGCACGTTAGACTTATTACTCAAGAACTCCATGAGAAAAATCAGCGTCTAGAGATAGCAATGGCAGATTTGAAACATACCCAAGCTCAAATCATTCAACAAGAGAAAATGTCTAGCTTAGGACAGATAGTTGCTGGGGTAGCTCACGAAATTAATAATCCTGTGAGTTTTATTTATGGTAATGTTGCCCACGCTCGTGAATATGCCGCAAATTTAATAGATTTAGTCCAAATTTATCAGCAAGAATATCCCCATCCTAACCCAGTAATTACAGAAGCGATCGCTGACATCGACCTTGATTTTATCAAAGAAGACTTAATTAATTTACTGAGTTCTATTAGGCTGGGGGCAGAACGGATTAGAAAAATAGTTCATTCCCTACGTAACTTTTCCCGCCTCGACGAAGCCGAATTAAAAACTGTAGATATTCATCAAGGAATTGAAAGTAGTTTATTAATTCTGCAAAATCGGTTGCAATCTCATTTACAGATTCAAGTATTCAAAGAGTACCAAGATTTGCCTTTAGTCGAGTGCTACCCCAGCCAAATTAATCAAGTATTTATGAATATCTTGCTCAATGCCATTGATGCTTTAGAAGAAATGGGGAATGAATATTGGCAAATGACATCAACAACGCCTCAAATTAGAATTTATACAAAATTATTAGAGAAAAACCGCATAGCTATTAGTTTTTATGATAATGGCATCGGGATGAATGAAAAAGTGCAAGCAAAAGTATTTGACCCATTTTTTACCAACAAAATAGTTGGTAAAGGTATGGGACTAGGCTTATCTGTCAGTTATCAAATTGTGACAGAAAAACATCGCGGAAAATTGTACTTTAACTCAGTATTCAAACAAGGAACAGAGTTTGTGATGGAAATACCTATTCAACAGTAACTAAATGTTAGTGTCTGAATATATCTCTTGTCAGAATAGGTAAATAAAATCAGCGATCGCATCAAATTATTTGGCTATATAGAGACGTTATAATACTGCAATACAACGTCTCTCATGCTCTATTTCTTCAACTTCTTGCGGTAAAAACTGAATAATCCTACAACGCTCAACCCTAATAAAGCTGAAGGTTCTGGTATATTCTGTGCTGTTAAACTAGTTTCGTAAGAAATCCTCAAATTATTAGCATCTACGAATGAGTAGCTAGCTTCAATCGGTTGGATTAAACCTTGTTTGCCAATTGGGATAGAATAAGTACCGTCTGCATTTTTTTCTACTATCTGACCCAGATATTCTACTGTCACATTTTCCGAAATTGGATTACCATTAGACAATATATTGACTAATAAACTACCACCTGGAATGACTTTTAGGGGATTGTTGAGAGGCTGAATTTCTAATGGTAAATTGAAAGGTTGAGCTAAAGCATCAGACCAATCATAGAAAGCTTTGGTGTACTTGAGATAACGACCAACATTTTCATAATTGCTGATTTGTTCTTCTGTGATCCTGAGAAATGTATCGTCAGCTAGTCTAGCAAAATAACCATTATCAAAAAATCCTTGAATAGCTGCCAATTTATTACTTGCAGTTAAATATAAACCCTCAGATTTTTCATTGAGGCTAAAGGGGATAGTTTGTTTATTAATATCGTAGGCGATCGCCTCTTTAAATCTAGAGGTTTCATAGGTTTCTGCCCCCTCTTCTGGATGACCAAATAAGATATTATATTCACCGTCTTTATAATCAAACCAGACCACATGGGCTGAAACTGGTTGCATAAAGCATGGCAAAATAGCTGCTGCCAAAAGCAGAGTTTTAAGTTTGGGTAGAAGCATGACAACTCCCTAGATAAATTGTGGAAATTATGGGTGACGTTTTTTAGAAAACCAAATTTTTCTACTTCCAACAATCCCCCCAACAGGGATAAAATAAAAATATTTATCTTTTCTATAGACTCGTTAAATAAAAATGAAAAATGTATAGTTTGTGTATGATCTGATAAATAATTTAAATAAGTCAATAGCAATCAGAAGTAAGCATTTTCCGAGATACTTTGAGTTGACGATATTTTTGTAAAATAATGAATCGACTCAAAGCTTATGCAGTAACATTTTTACTGTCACTGTTGACAATATCTACTACAGCTAATGCTGCCAATGCAACAACAATTGCACAACAAATAAAGCAAGTAGCAAACTGGTTTACGGGTTTTTTTGATAATTCTCAACAAGTGACTCAAAAGCCGACTGTGCCACTGATTAGCATTACTAGTTGTAGTATTCAATTAGACAGTGCAAATAATTCAAAAAATATTTATTTTGAACAAGAAAGTTCCTTTTTTGAACGCTTACGTTTGTACTCATTTAGTCAAGGAAATGAGGCAGTAAATTTGAGTATTCGCAGTTTTTTAGATCCTAATGCTGTGCGGGGTTTATGTGATAAACCTCAATCTATGCGAATAATTCCAACAAGTAACTTGCCAATCACAAGTTGTAACTTGAGCCTGGTTTTGCTGCCGGATAAATATTATACAGGTAGTAACAGCCCGGATGGTTGTCCGGCTGGTTCGTCAAGAGTAGTTTCTAGTATCACTGTTCGACGCGATAGTATCCTTTCTCTAGACGAAATTTTTAATTCTGAAGGTGTTTTATTAGCTAATACACCTATTGAATTTCGGCGAGTTTCTGTACCTGAGCCATCCCCAATGTTAGCAATCATAGGGGTTGGTATTTGGGGTGCAACAACAGTGATCTCTCGACAATTAAAATATCTGTCTCAGAAAAATTCTGTGTAAACTTCCGCCTGACATTGATCATTTGGGCGATATGACATTGTATAGATTACAACGTCGCCACCAGTTCCTTTAAGCGATCGCGTCCATCCCGAAACACAGACCAACCATCACCCACTAAAATAGTTTCTACCTTTTCTAAAGCTGCTAATCGCTGGACGGAAGCCACAGCCTCAGCTTTATTGAGCAACTTTTCATCAGGTAGAATACCTAAACTACCAGCTTTGTAGGCGCGGACTAAATCCCCAGTAATGAGGGTAGTTTCTTCTAGTAACAGTACCAATTCCCCTGGAGTCTTAGAACCTTGCATTTCTAGCACCTTGAGTCCGGGGACAAACTCCTCACCATCACTTAGCCAGCGATCGCACATTAAGGGAAAAAACTCTTTTTCTGCGATCGGCCCTGCTATTTTGGCATAGGTTTGATCAGCAATTTCCTTAGCTGACCGAATATGGTCAGAATTAGTGATAATAATCCAATCTACACCGCCTAAAGACTCTAGATGATTCCAATCATGGTTAGATAAAGCCACAGGATCAATCAAGATGTTACCAGTAGGGCGAATCCAAGCAATCCCGTTGAAATCAATATTTCTCGCCGGGTTGAAATAAGACCAACCATACAGATCAGGACGGTGCAAAAATTTCATAATAATTACAGCTATATAGCTTTGATAGATTCATTCATAGGTCAGCATCAATAATCTATCATTCAAAGCTGTTTTGGTATATCCAATCAGGGATATGAGGGCGATCGCATGGATAATTTACCGAAGACATGACAAACAAGGCGGCTGATGGTTATCTCCGCTTAAAAGGCTTTAGGAAGACCTGCTTGTTTCAAAATGCCGTTAGCTGTATGGCGTGACTTAATAGTTCCGTCTACTACAAACTGACGATCTGTAATTGGACTGTACCAAATTTCATGATCTCCTTTACCTTGCCTTTCAAAATAGCATCCAGCCTTTAAAAGCACCTTTTTCAACTCAGGAGTAAACGATGCACCCATCTATGAAGCGACCTCAATCAACTCTTGTCGATGGCTAATTAAGTCAAACGTGAGAGAACCTGCATAGTTAGGAGGAACGATTTTGTTCAAAATAATGAGTTCTGGAATCATATTTCGTAGTTTTTGGGTGAGAAGCTCTATTGTAGAGGCTTCTGTCACTAATCCAGGTACATCATCACTAGTTGCAACCCAGACTTCAGCTTCAGAATCCCAAAATGCTTCCACCTTAAATGTCATTTGTGTCATCATCGACTGCTGAAGAAGTAGTTCATTAGTAATTATGACAGCGATCGCCTTTCACTCGCCATCACATTGCAGATCAACTCTCGGATGTTGGTGTTCTGAGCTTGAAGTTTCGCGTTTTGAACTTGACATTTTTCGTTTCAAACAGGAACGTTCTAGTTCCGAACTCGGAGTTTTCTGTTTTTAGCGAGAAATTTCTGGTTCTGAACTCGACATTTCTCGTTTCAAACTAAAAAGTTTTAGTTTTAACCTCGATAGTTTTTGTTTAAAGCTAGACAGTTCTCGTTTTAAACAAGAAACTTCCTGTTTTTATCTACAAAGCTTCTGATTAGTACGGCTTCGCACCCTCAAATATCACCTATCTTACTCCAAACATATTTACGGCAGACTTCGCAAGCAGCTTTTGCTTCTTCAGTTTGTGGATTAGTAAAGATGGGATGATCATGTAACATATCACAACAAGCTTTTAACCACGCTTGCCAGTTACCCCGCCACAACTTTACTGTACCATCATCACCACCACTAACAATTATCTTTCCATTGTGGCTAATGGCTACGGAATTCACCCGACTTTCATGGCCACAAAAAGGTTCAGCTAGGGGTTGGCCTTGAGTATCCCATAACCTTACTGTACCGTCATCACCACTAGTGACAATTGTCTTGCCATCACGACTAATAGCAACAGAATTAACCCGATTTTCATGGCTGCGAATAGGTTCAGTTAAAGGTTGACCCTGGATATTCCACAACCTTACGGTGCCGTCTTCACTACCACTAACAATTATCTTTCCATCATGGCTAATAGCAACAGAATTGACCCGACTTTCATGACCACAAAAAGGCTTTGTCAAGAGATCACCTTGAATGCTCCACAACTTTACTGTACCGTCGTCACCGCCACTAACAATTGTTTTTTCATCGTAGCTAATAGCAACGGAATTTATCCGGCGTTCATGACTGCGAAAAGGTTCAGTTAGAGGTTGACCTTGGATATTCCACAATCGTATTGTGCCATCTTCACCACCACTGACAACTGTTTTTTTCTTGGAACTGATGACGACGGAAAGAACTTCACCCCGATGACCACGTAAAGGCTCTGTTAAAGTATTACCTTGAATACTCCACAACCTTACAGTTTCATCATTACCTCCACTGACGATAGTTTGCCCATCTGAGCTGATAGCAACACAATAGACCCAATCTTCATGCCCACGCAAAGCTTCAACTAGAGATTGACCTTGAATATTCCATAATCGTATTGTGCCGTCTTCACTACCACTGACGATAGTCTGCCCATCATCGCTAATAGCTACGGAATTGACCCAATTTTTATGCCCAGACAAAGACTTCGCCAGTAATTGATTCTGTATGTTCCACAATCTTACCGTACCGTCTTCACCACCACTGACAACTGTCTGTCCATTATCGCTAATAGCTACAGACCATACACAATCCTCATGTCCATACAAAGGTTCGGTGAGGGCTTGACCTTGGATATTCCACAATCCTACAGTGCGGATACTCCACAACCTTACTGTACTGTCTTCACCAACACTAGCTATTGTTTGCCCGTCATGACTAATAGCCACAGACCAAACATAACCTTCATGCCCACGTAAAGGTTCAATTAATGGTTCACCTTTTATATTCCACAACTTGACCGTGCCGTCACTACCACTACTAACAATTGTTTCTCCATCTGAACTGATTGCAACGGAAGAAGTATTACCTTCATGCAAATGCAAAACTTCAGCTATCAGATGACCATCGATACCCCACAATTTGACAGTGCCGTCACTACCACTACTAACAATTGTCTGTCCATCTGAACTCATAGCAATGGAAGAGATGCTAACATGATGCCCATACAAAAGTTCAGCTATCAAATGACCCTGGATATCCCATAACCTGACTTTGCCATCACCACCACTACTGACAATTAACTTTCCATCATTGCTGATGCAAACAGAAGAGACATAACCCTCATGTCCATAAAAAGTTTCACAGAGAGGAGAACTGTTGATCTTCCACAACCTGACTGTACCATCACCACCACCACTGACAATTAATTTTCCATCATTGCTAATGGCGACACAGTAAACGTCACCTTCATGTCCATATAGAGGTTGAGCTATAGATTGACCGTAGGTATTCCATAATCTCACAGTTGCATCATCTCCACCGCTAACAATGGTTTGACCATCGCTGCTGATGGCGACAGACGAAACAGCACCTTGATGGCCAAGGAAAGAAATTGAGACTTTACCTCTTATCACTGCTTGACTCAACATTTGCTGAACTGGCGTGAGAATTTGCTCTGGAATTTTCTGAAGGTTTTCACCTACTACTTGAATCGCTAAAATCAAAGCATCCAAAGGTTTATGAGGGAGTAAACTTTTTACTTCTTCGGCTTTATCTCTTAACTGCTCTTTATTGATTACTCTAAGACCAATTTGCCGTTCGGCACTCCGTTCTCTTTCATCAGAATCGCTGTGCTGATAAAACTTTTTTGCCTGCGATGATAAATCAGGTTGTAAATTTTCCCAATTTTTCCGCACCTCAGCTAACAATCCTCTGGGTATAAGATATTGTTCATCTTCTCCCTTGTGCAACCACTCTCGCAAAGCATCGGCTAATTTATCATGTAACCGTCGCAAGTCTCGGTCTTGTTGTCGCCATTCTCGCAACCTCTGCCAACCTTCTATTAAGGCTTCATGAGCTAAATCAATCCAAACTTCTTCTCTAGCTTCAGTGTCAGTTACTATTAAGCGTCCTTGGATCAGCTTTTCTAAAACTTGTTCTATGACTAGCTGCTCATCTGAGTTCTCACCAGCAACACTCAACAATTCATTTTTCGTTTGTCGCTGGCGGGTATCCTTATCTTCTGCACCAGTACGCACCAACTTTAAGAAAATCCGCTTGACCCAAGCTTGCTGCTGTTCAGTGAAACCTGAATACAGCTTTTCTGCATGACGATTCAACGCCCCAATTACTCCACCTAGTTCGTTAAACTTAGCAACTGTCAACTGGTGAGTTGTGCGATCGCGCTGTTCCCAAAGTTCAGTCAGGGCAAACTGCAATAATGGTAAGCAGCCTTTCTCTTGTCCTAATACTTCTTGCTGAATTGCTCCCAGTAATCCCCTTTTTAATTGATAACCTTGTAACATAGCTGGAAATGCGATCGCTTCTTCTAATTCTGCCCCCAGTAATGGCGGCATATACACAGCTTGTCCCTGAATTAGTTGTGTGAGCGATTCATAGTTTAAACAGTATTCCAGAAAATCAGCTCGCATGGTGGTGATAATTGCTAACCGCCCTTCAGCAACTTGGGTTAACAACTCAATAAATTGTCGTCTCTCTTCTTCCCTAGTACCAAGGGTAAAAATTTCTTCAAATTGATCTACTACCAACAAGCAACGCTCAGAACCAGTCAGCCGAGAAATTACAGCAGATAAACCTTTTGTGTCAATCAAATCCCCAATTTCTCTAATTTCTGTGCGTTCAAACAACTGGGTAAAGGCTCGTTCTAACTCTGCTAACGGGTTACGTGTCGGGAAAATTGGTTCTAAGACTCGCCAACCATTTTTTTCTAACACTGGAATCAAACCCGCCCGCACCACGGAAGATTTACCACTTCCCGACGCGCCAATAATGGGGACAAAATTCGCTTGAGCTAGTTTTTGTTGGATGTAGTTAACAACTTTTTGACGACCAAAAAAGAATTTGGCGTGTTGTTTATCAAAAGCTTCTAAACCTCGGTAGGGACATTCTTCACTCACCACCCCAGCAACTACCGGATTTCTCGGCGGATACCAAACCAAAGGAATTGATCTACCGCCACCCATATAAATTGTTTCTTGTCCGCTTCCCTTGAGTTTGCGTGTTACAAAGCTCATCAAATCATTGGCGTTGATTTCTCCGGTAGCCTCATCCGCTTCTGAGCTAGCTAAACCGGCTAACACCGCCTGGGTAAAAATTCCACCTTCAGCATCTTCCCTCGCTCTTTCAAAAGCACGGGAAGCAGTGATTAAACAATAGTCGAGCTTATTAAACACCGGAAAACTAGAGTTGATAAAGCTTCTCTCTATGAATGACCCGGCATAACAGCAATCTAACAGTACCACAAGGCTGCTGAGTTGGGATTTACTAATCAGGGTATTGAAATCATCAAAGGCGATCGCATTTTGTCCATCTTTACTACAATCAGATGTCGCCAAATATCCTTTTGGTTCTCCTGTGAGGCTAGTTGCTTCAAAACCATGTCCAGCAAAATAAATTAAGGCCTCTGCACCTTTGGCTTTCTCTAACAAAAATACTCTCAATGCTTGCCCTAGTTCTTTACCTGTTAATTTTTTATCAGGCGTGACTTGCCAAATGTTATCACTCTCGATTAACTTCCCTGGTAATGGCTGCACATCAAACCGACCATGTTCTCTGAGTAACTGTGTGATTTGTCCGGCATCGTTGACGGTTTTTGGGAGGTTATTGAAGTTATCATACTTGGCAATGCCAATTACCAGAGCATATCGAGCCATATTTCCTTGGCAGATGTTTTTCCGTAATATTACTAGAATAATAACTAAAAAACTAACTGAGGCTCTTAAATGTCAGAAGTACAAAGTTTAATTGTCAAAGATGATGATCAAGAGTACACAATCTATGTAGAATCTAAGAATGCTCCTAAAGAGATAGAAGCGGAAGAACCAGGATATCGTGATGGTTTACCTACGCTCAATATTAAAGATTTTCAAGACAAGATTCGGGGTTATGCCAAGTTAGCTGTTGGTGCATTTAAGAACTTACCGGAAGCGGAGGAAGTAACAGTTAAGTTTGGCATCAAGTTGGGTGGTAAAACTGGTATTCCATTTTTGACAGAAGGCTCGGCGGAGAGTAATTTTGAGATTGAGGTTAAGTATAAGTTTCTCAACAATCAGCAAAATAGCAGCACATAAGGTGAATATTACACCTATTTCTCAGACAGTAACTGAAGCGATCGCCTTCCACACACCATAATTGCAGTTCAACTCCTCTCTTTACCCAATCCCCAATCCCCAATCCCCAGTCCCTACTTATCCTCCAACAACTGATTAACCTGTTGTCCACGACGACCAACTTTAATTTCATAGCGGCGAGTTAAATTATCTTGATAGTTCATATCTCTAGCCGCCGCAGAATTGACAAACGCGTCGCAATTTTTACCTTGAACCACCGTAGAAGAACTACTTCTACGTTCTTCTGTACTGTTGCTGCTAGTGTCTTTAGATTGGCTTTGATTTTGGCTACCTCTGCTAGCACCACTACCACTGACACCAATACCAAAAATGCTCACACCACCGCCACCGCCATCATTATGGCTACTAGCAGAACTAGAACGAGTGCTAGTAGAGGTAGCTAAAGCAATTTTGGTGGTACTGCTGCTGGTGTTGCTACCTAAACCGACATCGCTACACAAAGCACGAGGGTCTTTTGCTAAGGTGTTGGGGTCAACCCAAGACTGATGGTCGCCTAAACCTTGAATTTCACTATTACCTACGGGATTACTAGTAGGTGCAGGTGTGTTAGGTTTAACATTTCCAACGGCACTGGGAACATTACCTGGCTTGAAAACGCCCGATGGCTGAATGTTAAAAGGCCCTGCGAAAGCAGGAAATGTACTAGTCAAAAGTGCGGTAGCAGTCAGTAAAGAACCTGTTAAGTAACGTAGTTTCATGGTTATGTTCCTCAAATTTCAGTGTTAACGTGTAGCTTGGGTTTTAACCCTTCACTGAATCTATAGGTTGACCATGATTTTTTTATGCAGCTAGTTCTTTGACTGTTAACCCACTGAATTTTAGATTTTGGATTTTGGATTGTTTTTGGTACAAGCCCTGCGCCTTGTAGCTGGTATAAATTTAAAATACTCGCGGCATTGTGTAACCTACGCTAACATCAATCCCAAATTCTCAAACTGCATCTGTTATAGGTACAGTCAATCTAAAATTCGTCTTGGAAAGTTCTGAGCGGAGGAAACCTCCGCTCAGACTTTCCGCAAAATCTAAAATCTAAAATCTAAAATGGGTTGACTTCTCCGTTGGAATGATTCGCCAGAGTTACCAACTTATGACCTGCTTATAAAAAAGCGCAAGTTGGCAACTAATTGTGTCATGTTTCATTGTAATCTGAGAAGGACTGATTTAGTCAGTAAATGTCTGTTCAATAATGTCGCTTTGCTATGGGAATTAGAGATTGGAACTATTTAATTTAATGAACGTCTCGATGCCAGCAAAGACATAAAGGTACAACCTTGTTGTATCTTTTTCCGGAAAAACGATCACACACCAGAAAATCTGGCACATACACCTTACTGCTTCTTACGACTCACACGCATGAAATCACCTCTTGTCCTACTCAGCTTAATCAGCGCAGTCCTTTTATCTTCTCCTGTAAATGCAGCTAAACTGCAATCATGGAATTTCAATCCCGTTAAAAATCAACTGAGCATCACCACTGATTCTGATGTTAAACCACAGGCATTTTTAATTAATAATCCCACTAGAATAGTAATTGACCTGCCACAAACCACCTTTAAAAGCGATACAATCCGCAAAAATTTTGGGTCAGCCGTCAAAGAAATTCGTATTGGTAAAGTTGATAATAATACTGCCAGAATAGTAGTTGAGTTAGCACCAGGTTATACAGCCTCTCCAGACAAATTAGTGATTAAAGGTGAGTCTCCTTCTAACTGGATTCTCAACTTAGCCGCAATTGAGAGAAGCGATAATCAAGCCCTTACTGATGGGGAAGAAAAAGTTGCTATTCCTGTAACTAATAATTTCACATTCGCTGGTGTTGTTCCTTTAAATAAAGAAATTTCCCAACTTGACACTGAAATTAAAAGATTGATGTCTCGTTACAGTTCCCTTGCTCCGGGGATGTTTTTCTTAGATATGGAAACAGGAGAATATTTAGACATCAACGGCGAGAAAATATTTCCGGCTGCTAGCACAATTAAATTCCCCATTTTAATCGCATTGTTTCAAGAAATTGATGCTGGTAGAGTCAGCCTCAATGAGACTGTGGTGATGCGACGTGATTTAATGACAGGTGGCTCAGGAAATATGCAGTATAGAAAACCAGGGACTAAGTTTAGTCTTTTGGAAACTGCAACAAGAATGATGACCATCAGTGATAATACTGCTACCAATATGGTGATTGATAGATTAGGTGGCAAAAATAAATTAAATCAGAGATTTCGCAGTTGGGGACTGCAAAATACCGTCATTCGCAATCTGTTGGGTGATTTTAAGGGGACTAATACCACTAGTCCTAAAGATTTAGTGCGGGTAGCAGCTTTAATCGCCAACAATAAATTATTGAGTAGCAACAGCCATGATAAAGTTATGGATATTATGGTGCGCTGCAAAAATCGGAGTTTATTACCTGCTGGATTGGGTAAAGGTGCGGTAATTGCCCACAAAACAGGTACATTAGGCAGAGTTTTAGGCGATGCAGGAATTATAGAAACACCTTCAGGTAAGCGTTACCTAGCTGGTATTATGGTGGCTCGGCCTTTTGGTGATGCTAGAGCTAGAAGTTTTATCAATCAAGTTTCTCGCTTAGTCTATGGCTACATAGAACAGCCTGTATCAGCTAGACAATTTTAAGGAAATTTCTCAAATCTAGAATTCTCTGACGTAGTTTAGTTTATACATACATATCGGCAGTGGCATCCGTCACTGCCGATTATTTATGCGTATATTTTTTCAGCAAAGTTATTGTTATTAGCAGTAAATGAAACATCTGATTTGGGAATAATACGGTGTGTGTAGTAAATGAAGGGAGTATTGAAATTCTGCACAAACCTTGAAGTATTGGCAAAAATCTGAGGCTGAGGCTGGGAGTATTCGCAGTCCGGCGTAGCATCGTACATCAAAATTATTTTTGCCAAAACGACGGCAGATATTGTCACTTCCATTTCATCTAGTACCGTAGTTATTGGGGGTCATGCTTAAATGTATGCTGAAGCACTAGAACAGGAAATCATCCTTCTAAGACAAGAAAATGCTCAATTACAGGAGAAATTAGTCACATTTGCCCAAGAATCTAGTGCAACTATTACTAGGCTGGAACAGGAATTACAAGAATCTCGGCATTTTTTGCAAGTAGTTTTAAATACATTACCTCAAGGGATTTTTTGGAAAGATCGGAACTTACAATTTTTGGGATGTAATGAACGTCTAGCCAAAGATGCTGGATTGAAATCATCAGCAGATATTGTAGGTAAATCTGACTTTGAACTAAGTTGGCATGAATTTGCAGAAAATTATCGACAAGATGATCTAGAAGTGATTTCCAGTAATACTTCTAAGCTTGATTATCAAGAAAAGCTCAATAGAGAAGATGGGAATACAATTTGGCTAAAAACCAGCAAAATCCCCTTGAGCAACAGTGATGGAGAGATAATTGGTGTTTTTGGTTTTTATGAAGATATTACTAATCACAAGGTAGCAGAAGATGAGCGCGATCGCTTCTTCGATATGTCAGTAGATATACTCTGTGTTGCTAGTTTAGATGGTTACTTCCAGCGCATTAACCTTGCCGGCGAAACAATTCTTGGCTATTGCCAAGCCGAACTACTATCAATATCTTTTATAGATCTAGTTCATCCAGAAGACCAAGCATCTACATTGGCAGAAATGGAGAAACTCAGCCAAGGAGTGCGGGTTTTTCGCTTTGAAAATCGCTATCTTTGCAAAGATAATTCCTATCGCTGGTTATCATGGACTTCAGCAATTCATAATCATTATATTTATGCTGTAGGCAGAGATATTACCGAAAACAAAATTGCAGAAGCAGCACTCCGCCAACAAGAAGCCCAGTATCGGAGTATTTTTGAAACTGTCAATGATGGTATTTGTGTATTAGATTTAGAAACTTGCAAAATGGCTACTGTTAATCCCGCCTTTTGTCAGATGCACGGCTATTCTCAAGCGGAGATTTTTAATTTAATTCCTACAGATTATATCCACCCCGATTGTTTTCAGCTATTTGGGGAATTCTTAAAAACAGTCAATGCTGGTGGTGTTTTTCATGGTGAGGGTATAGATATACGCAAAGATGGTAGTTACTTTGATGTCGAAGTCACAGGAAAACTTTTTGATTACAACGGCAAACCTCATATCCTCACACTCATTAGGGATATTAGTGAACAGCAAGCCGCGCTTCGTGAACGTCAACAAGCTGCTGCCGAACAAGCAAGATTACTCGCAATTTTAGAAGTTACCCCCGATTTTATTGGTATTGCTGATTGTTCTGGTAATACCCTCTACTACAATCAAGCCTGGAGACAATTAAAAGGTATTAATAATGTAGAGGAAATCAAGCAACAAACTATTTCTAATAATCATCCTGATTGGGCAAGAGAAATTATTTTTAACCAAGCATTACCAGAGGCAATAAATAAGGGAATTTGGAGAGGTGAAACAGCAATATTAGATAAAAATGGGCAGGAGATTAGCGTTTATCAAGTAATACTAGCCCATCAATCTCCTAATGGCGAAGTAGAATATCTTTCGACAATTGTGCGTGATATAACTGAGCAAAAAGCAGCTCTCCTCCAACGTCAACAAATGGAAGCAGAACTAATTCAAAAAAACCAAGATTTAGAACAAACTCTGCAAGAACTCCAATCTACTCAAAGCCATATGATTCAAGCAGAAAAAATGTCTAGCTTGGGACAATTAGTTGCTGGAGTTGCCCATGAAATTAACAATCCTGTTAACTTTATCCACGGCAATATTAGCCATTTAGAAGAACATATCCGTGATTTATTGAATCTAATTAATATATACCAACAAAAAAACTTAGTTAACGATCCAGAATTGTATAATTTCATAACAGAAATTGATTTAGAATATATTCAGGATGACTTACCTAGAATTTTACAATCTATTCAAATAGGTACAAAACGCATCCGTCAAATTGTCCTATCATTAAGAACTTTTTCCCGCATGGATGAAGCTGAATTCAAAGCTGTTGATATTCATGAAGGTATTGACAGCACCTTGATGATTTTACAGCATCGTCTTAAAGAACAATCAGAACGTCCAGCTATTCAAGTCATTAGGAATTATAACTATTTACCTTTAGTAGAATGCTATGCTGGACAACTCAATCAAGTATTTATGAATATTCTGGCGAATGCTATTGATGCTTTAGAAGAAGCAATGGTAAGAAAACCCTCTGTGGTTATTAATCCTCAAATATGTATTAAGACTGAAGTTTTAAACAATAATTCAATTTCTATTTGCATTGCTGACAACGGTATAGGAATGTCGGCAGAAACTCAACAAAAAATCTTTAATCCATTTTTTACTACTAAACCAGTCGGTAAGGGTACAGGCATGGGAATGTCTATTAGCTATCAAATTATTGCGGAAAAACACGGAGGTAAACTAGAATGCAACTCTACGCCCGGTAAAGGTACAGAATTCATCATAGAAATTCCAGTGCGACATTAGTAAAGTCGAGAAATGAGCAAAGCGAATATGAGAGCCTTAATATCTGCCAATAAATCTTTCTAAAGAATTGTCAACAAAAAATAACTCTGAAGCTGATCAGATTTTAGGATGATTGCCGGTTTTATCTACCACTAGACATAGGCTAGATAAAACCACATTTTTTAACTAGGATTTGGAAGCACTATTGGATAATGTTTCCAGGATAAATGGACGTACAAATGTGTAGATTATTTCATGAATAACGGTAATTGCATCGGATTAGTGGGGTTAAAAATTATCCCAAAAATAAACTATTGACGACTATAAAAATTGTGATTAATGTTATGGTTAGTTCCTTTAGGGAATCTTCAAAGCATCAAAAAATCGGAGGTATTTCCTATGATGATGATGATGGCTGAATCCATGACTGCGGAAATGCAAGCCTGCATGAAAGCTTGTATGGATTGTCAGAAAATGTGTATGGAAACCATGACTTACTGCATGAGTAAAGGCGGTATGTACATGGACATGAGCATGATGGGCATGATGCGTGACTGCGCGGAAATGTGCATGATGTGCATGAACATGATGATGGGCGGTTCTGAGTTTATGGGACGCACTTGTATGCTGTGTGCAGAAATGTGCGATCGCATGGCGATGACCTGCGAACAAATGAAAGACGACCAAATGATGATGGATTGTGCAATGGCTTGTCGCAAATGTGCCGAAGCTTGCAGATCCATGCAAATGATGCCCGCATAATATCATCTCAAAACTTAGCAGAAGTTTAACTGCAACCTAATTTTCAAACGCTCAGACTTTTTTTAGTCTGAGCGTTTGATGTGTTTTGGGGACTGGGGATTGGGGACTGGGGACTGGGGATTGAGGACTGGGGACTGGGGACTGGGTGGACAAGGTAGACAAGGTAGATTATATTTCTTATGCTCAATGACTAATGACTAATGACTAATGACTATTGACTAATGACTATTGACTATTGACTATTGACGAATGAAACACCTAAAGTCCCGTTCTCAAGATTTGCGGAGTTTGTTTGAGAATAATATCACTATTGAATATGTAGCAGAATCTTTAAAGGCTGTACCAGCAGAAGCAGATGTAGTGGAAGTTTTGCAATGGATGCAGACACAGGATTTTGATGTCGTGGGGATTGAGACGGGTAATATTATTACAGGTTACATTGAACGGGCTAGTTTAATATCGGCTAAAGCTGGCAAATGTGGTGATTATCAACGAGTTTTCCATCCCAAAGAACTCATTGCTATTTCTACGCCATTAATGAAGTTATTACCTATTTTGCAAAATACTCCTAGATTATTTGTCCTTGACTGCAATCAAGTGAGTGGAATTGTGACCTGTGGTGATTTGCAAAAAGCACCAGTGCGAATGTTATTATTTGGTCTGTTTACTTTAATCGAAATGAACTTATTGAGGTTAGTAAGACTTTATTATCCTCAAGATACTTGGCAAAAATTTCTCAAACCTGAACGTGTAGAAATAGCCCAAAGACTATGGCGAGAAAGCCAGGAGAGAAATGAAGCAACGGATTTATTAGACTATCTGCAATTCTGTGATAAACGAGAATTAGTGTTACATCATCCAGAACTGTTACAACAGTTAGATTTAAAATCTAAACGTGCAGGGGAACGTTTTTTAAAGTCTGCGGAACAGTTACGTAATAAATTAGCCCACGCGCAAAATTTAGCTAGTGGTTCTTCTTGGAAAGACTTGATTTCCCTAGCCGCACAGATGGAACAGTTATTGATTCGTTGTGAGGAAATTGAGTGAGGCGATTGGGGACTGGGGATTGGGCTTGAACATCAGTATAAATACTTGGAAACATCAAACAAAATACGTTAAACAATGTGAATATATTAGGATTTAGTTCGTAGTAAGGACTTTAGTCCTTTTCTGTTCGCAAAGCGTCTCGGAGAGAGAACTAAAGTTCTGACTACAAACCTTTAATAAAACAAGAAGTGCGATCGCTCCTCATCTACCAATAAGCACTGACTTTATTTATAATTTTTTGATTAAAAAACCTAATTTTTACGAAAATATCCTAGTATTTTTCCGAAAATCGGTAACTTGAACTTGTAGCAACCCCTATAATAATACCTAAATTTAAATTGAAGCTTTAATTCTTACTCCCCTTCCCTGGTAGGGAAGGGGTTGGGGGTTAGGTCTAAAATCCCATTAAAACAGCCAAAAAAACCTACTTTAATTCCTAATTGCTTAAATATATGCAACTAAGGTCACTGCATCACAGAGTCACCAGCATAACAACATCTGCCATCTTCTCAGCTTTAGCTGTGGGAATCACTCTCACCACCAACAGCCAGCCGAGTCAAGCAAGAGCAAACAGATTTTTCTGCACACGGGAAGGGGGTGTACCTGTCACTAAAGTACGCACCTCACGGGGAAATCAAACCCTGATTCGTTGGGTTGCTAACGACTTTAAAAAAGTCTCCCCTTTACAACGTTGCAGGATAGTCTCTGCTAGATTTCAACGCCACTACGATAACGGCGCACTTTTCATAACTAGCCGCGATAACTTTAACGGCTATCCAGTATTGTGTATTTCTAACCGCCGAGGCGCACCTTGCACAGCAGACAATATATTAGTCACCCTCAAACCTGGAACTGACACTGGTAGAGTTTTACAGCAAATGCTGAGTTTGCGTCGGGATGCAGGAGAATCAGTGATTAATTTAAGTGGATGTCAAGCTTTTACTTATGACGAAGGTGATGTGTATGTTGATGTCAAGGAATTTCTAGACGGTAAAGAGTGTAGTTCATCGACTCCTTAATACTGCATGAACTGGCGGCTCAAACACAAAATTATTTATCTGGTGTGCTTGCTGATTTGTCTTGGTGGTGTTTCCTTTGCACTGTCAAAACAGCAGGGCGTTTCTAGCGAGTCTACCAGAGTAGAGCGATCTAATCGTCTTTCTGTCGAGCAATTGCAAAAATTAGCTCAGACAATCACCGTCAAAATTACCACATCAGAGTTACTTGGTTCAGGAACTCTACTAAAACGCCAAGGTCAAATTTATACAGTAATTACCAATGCTCACGTTTTGAGAACCGCTAAACCACCCTATCAAATTCAAACAGCAGATGGGCGTGTATATCAAGCTACTGTATTGCAGATTACCGATTTGCAGCAGGATGATTTAGCCGTGTTGCAGTTTCGTAGTCCCGATATAGTTTATCCAGTCGCTAACCTCCTTAATGCGTCTCATTTGCGAGTCGGGGATGAGGTGTTTGTGGGTGGATTTATCGCCAATTTAGCAACTCAAAAGCAGTCTACCCCAACTAAAACTCAGTTTGTCTTTACCTCTGGGAAAGTCACCCTATTGTTAGACAAAGCATTAGAGCAAGGCTACCAGATTGGCTATACCAATGATGTGCGTAAAGGGATGAGTGGCGCACCATTGTTAAATATACATGGTGAAGTGGTGGGGATTAATAGCTTACATAAAGATCCCCTGTGGGATACGCCGGAAGTTTATCAAGATGGTTCGCAACCACAAGCCCAGTTGCAGGAACTAATTACTCGTTCTAGTATGGCTATACCGATTAGAAAAGAATTGTTGCAAAATCATCGGGGGAATCAATCATGAAGGCGGCTGGTGTACTTTCAGCATTATTATTGGGCGCAGCAATAGTCATAGTACAACCAGTAGCCACAGCGTTGACACCCTCAGAAATTGCTGATATTGCTCAACAAATTACAGTCCGCATTGATGGCGCAAATACTGGCTCTGGTGTAATTATTGAGCGTCAAGGCAATGTTTACACTGTGGTAACAAATTGGCACGTAGTCCAACTCAAAGGTAACTACACAGTACACACACCAGACGGCAAAAAATACACTTTCAACCACAGCCAAGTCAAACAATTTCGCGGTGTTGATTTAGCTATATTTCAGTTCACTAGTAACGAAAATTACCGTGTCGCCGAAAAGGGTAATTCTGACCTAATAAAATTAGGTATAAATATTTCTGTAGCAGGTTATCCCCAAGGAACATCAGACATCAAGTTTATCAGGGGTGCAATTTCCAGCCGAGTGTCAAACCCAAAAGATGGTTACGCCTTTGTGTATGACATCGGTGGGTTTCCGGGGATGAGTGGAGGCGCGATACTTGATGAGCAGGGTAAATTAATCGGGATTCACGGAAGGGCTACAACTCGTCCAGATACAAATGCTACTACTGTATTGGGTATTCCGTTGAGGACATATTTAAGTCTTGCGCCATCTGTGCAGCCAGTGGCTACTGCACCAGCACCAAAGCCACCAGTATCAACTGCACCAACTCCAAAGCCATCAGATGATTGGTATACATGGACAACACCTTTTGGGCAAGCACCAAGTTCACCAGTTGCAACTGCGCCATCAGCCGCTAACTTTACCCTGGCGAAGACTCTGATTGGACATTCGCAAAAAAAGGTGGTGTATGGTTTTGGTATGTCATTTACAGAAGGATCAGTTCTTTCAGTCGCCTTTAGCCCAGATGGCAGAACTATAGCTAGTGGTAGTTCTGACGAGACTATCAAAATCTGGAACCTCGCCACAGGACAAGAAATTAGTACCCTCAATGGTCATTCTGATTCGGTTAAAGTCGCTTTTAGCCCAGATGGCAGAAATATAGCTAGTGGTAGTTCTGACAAGACTATCAAAATCTGGAACCTCGCCACAGGGCAAGAAATTCGTACCCTCAATGGTCATTCTCATTCGGTTAGGTCAGTCGCCATTAGTCCAGATGGCAGAACTTTAGCTAGTGGTAGTCTTGACAAGACTATCAAAATCTGGAACATCGCCACAGGGCAAGACATTCGTACCCTCAATGGTCATTCTTGGCCGGTTTTCTCAGTCGCCATTAGTCCAGATGGCAGAACTTTAGCTAGTGGTAGTAGAGACTACACTATCAAAATCTGGAACATCGCCACAGGGCAAGAAATTCGTACCCTCAATGGTCATTCTGATTGGGTTAATTCAGTCGCCATAAGTCCAGATGGCAGAACTGTAGCTAGTGGTAGTGAGGACAAGACTATCAAAATCTGGAACCTCGCCACAGGGCAAGAAATTCGCACCCTCAATGGTCATTCTCATTCGGTTAGTTCAGTCGCTTTTAGTCCAGATGGCAGAACTGTAGCTAGTGGTAGTGAGGACAAGACTATCAAAATCTGGAACCTCGCCACAGGGCAAGAAATTCGTACTCTCAAAGGTCATTCTAATACGGTTACTTCAGTCGCATTTAGTCCAGATGGCAGAACTTTAGCTAGTGGTAGTGGCGACGCGACTATCAAAATTTGGCGGCTGTCTCAGTAGCCATGCAATTTTACATTTTGCGTGTTTTAACTCAGACTTGTATTTTAAGATTTTCCAGTAATCTCACTAGGCATAGAATTAATTACATTTTGATAAACTTCCATAGCTAATTTATAAGCCTTTTTTAATTCTCCAGGTGTAGGAATAAAATCTTCCATTGCTTCCATCGGATAGCGATATGTTTGGTTGTATTGACTTAGATATCCAGCCTCTTTTAAAAGAGTCGTAAATTCTGGTTTAAATTGAGAAGCTAATTTGACTAAAGTATTAATATTATGAGTATCCCCTGGCTCTGTATCATGAAAAATAAGAAATCCCTTTAGAGCTTTTTCTGCTCCTTGCTGACAATGATAAATAGCTATATCTGGTAATTCTTGAGCTAGTTTTTGTGCTGCATTCAAATCACGTTGGGCTTTTTTCAACCAAAACTGTATCAGAATGCGTTTTGCCTTGTCCATAAAGTAACTTACCTTCTGTTAAAATTTTTCTGGTCAGAGATGCGGGGACATTTTTAAATGTTTCTACATCGTTTCTAGTTTTAATGAGAATATCGACATCAATCATTAAATCATCAAGAGCATTAATCGCTTGCACTCCCCACTCAATCCTGTCAAAATCTGGTATATCGTTTGATACAATAATACACAAATCTAAATCGCTATATTGATGAGGCATTCCCCAAGCATAAGAACCAAATAAGATAATTTCTTCAGGGTTTAGTAGCTCTACCAATCGTCGGATAATTTCTGCAATAATTGAGTTGTTGATTGGAGTCATATTATTTTTACAATTTATTGAAAAAGATACAATTTGCTACTTCAATATCTTGAGATAAATCTGTTTCGTTATAATGACGTTCAATTTTCTGTTTGCCCAAAATCTGCTGAAATTCCCACACAGATAAATCAGCTAAGTTACGGGCTTGAGCAAAAGTAAAAATATTGTGTGCATATAGCTGTATAGCTAACTCTTGGCGGATGGCTGACTCACCTTGATTTAAAGAATCAGATGATATCTGTAAATTTATTGGTTGAATAAATGTATTCATTGCTCTTTTGCTCACGAACTGAGTTTTTGTAGGTTAGGTTGAGGAACGTAGCCAAATCCCGCAGAGTAACCCACAACTAAACTCATTTTACCTTTTTAGTTAAGCTGCTTACAAGTTCGTAGCTTTTTTAAACGCAAAGTAACGCGGAGGTTAGCGCAGAGTTCCACAGAGTATTTCTCAAGTTAATTTAACGCATAATGCAGCACTATCATACGGTGCGTTAAGGCTAGATATCATTTGTTCACACCCCCAAATCATACTTAATACTTAACGATCAGGTAGAATGATAATACTCCCAGATAAGTAAATTAAGTTATGCCAGCGAAGGATAAATTTCACGATATTGTGAAATTAGCTTTAGAGAAAGATGGCTGGAATATTACCAATGACCCTCTGTATATTGATTTTGGTCAAGTTCAGATGCGTATTGATTTGGGAGCAGAGAAGTTACTCGCAGCAGAAAAGGAAGGTGAAAAAATTGCTGTTGAAATCAAAAGTTTTCTAAATCCATCAGCTATCACTGATTTTCATCTTGCTCTCGGACAATTCCTTAATTATCGTACTGCTCTGAGAGAAAAAGAACCAGATCGTCACCTATATTTGGCTGTTGATATAGAAACTTATAATGATTTTTTTACGCTTACATTTATACAACTTCAAATCCAAGAATTTCAATTAAAGCTAGTGATTTATGATACTGAAATTGAGGAGATAGTAAGATGGATAAGTTAGAAAAATATAGGGCATACATTCAGCAAATTTTGACAAAATATGGTAGTTATAAACCTTCTTATGGTGATGTAGAAGTAGAACAAATATTTGATACTGTACGTGACCATTATCAAATTGTTCATGTGGGTTGGGAAAATAAACGTCGTGTATATGGTTGTTCAATACACATTGATATCAAAAGTGAGAAAATTTGGATTCAATGGAATGGAACTGAGATAAATATTGCAGAAGAATTAGTGGCGATGGGTGTTCCCAAACAAGATATTGTCATAGGATTTCATTCACCTTATAAAAGACAATTTACAGATTTTGCTGTGGGTTAAGAAGTAATGAGTAATGAGTAATGAGTAATGAGTGAAAAAAGTTAATTTATTATTTTGTCTTTTAACATAATTCGATGAACCGGGAATGCGATCGCCTTGACAATATAGATAGAATAAAAATTGCGATCGCTTTACAGTACGGGTTAAATTACATCATCTTATTTTTTAACTGCCAAACTCAGTAAACTGACGTATATAGCAATCTTATAGAAAAGTAGGTTTGCTTGAGGAACGAAACCCAACACCAATATTTATGTTGAGTTTTCGAGATTTATGTTGGGTTGCGCTCCGTTTAACTCAACCTACCTGCTTGCGTTCAAGAAATCATAATTCATTCCGCTTTAATTTCAAATGAATTAATCATTTCCTCAACCACATCTAAATACTTATTATATTCTTTCTCTTCTGCTGTATAGGTGATAAAGTAAGCCTTACCATTTCTGAGTGTACCGATTTCCATTGCTTGCAGTTTACATTCCCCATCTTGACGAGTGTAAGTTAATTTGTAAGCCGGAAATTTTGATAGTGTGGTTGATGGTTGAGAAGCATCTGTAACTTGTTGATTCGGATTATTCTTTTGAATTTGTTTTAATGCTTCACTTTTAAATTCATCCAGAGATAATAATTTTTTAGGTAGTTCATGACTGTTGATTACAACTTCTAAAATACATTTATTTTGCTGATTCTGAGTTTTAGGAACAAATTTAATCACCTCATCCTCAAAATCTCCCCCAGGAGGTTTAATTGGTTGCCAGTCAGTTGAAGGATATTTAATTGTAATGCCAGCATTTACACCATCATAAGTTGTAAATGTAGGTTGTGGTTTATTCAATTGAGAAAAAATCCAGAAAATTACAGGTGTAATTAATACTAATAAACCCGCACCAAACCATACTTTTTTATGTGAAGACTTCCGAGATAAATTTTTTATAGCCTGCAATACTTCATTAACTGATTGATAACGCTGACGATAATCGTAGCGCACCATTTTATCAATGATATTTGCTAGTTTAGAACTAACTTGAGCATGATTGCGCCAGATGATTTCACCTGTTTTTGAATCTGTGGGAAACCCTCCAGGGTAGGGATTTATGCCTGTTAAAGCTTGGATGGCGATAATTCCTACTGCATAAATATCACTCTGAAAAGTTGGTTTACCATTGGTTTGTTCACTGGGTATATAACCATGAGTACCAACAGCAACAGTCAAACTTGTTTGTCCTTGAGCATTAACAAACTGAGTAGTAACTTCCTTAACTGCACCAAAGTCAATTAAAATAATTTTGCCATCAGATTGGCGGCGGCGAATATTTGAGGGTTTAAGATCCCGATGAATTAATTTCTGTTCATGGACAAAATTTAAGACTTCTAAAATATCTTGTAAAAGTTGAATTACTATCGCCTCACTCAGCTTTTGACCTGAGATTAATTCTTGCGCTAGGTCGTGACCTTCTATGTATTCTTGTACTATATAAAATTGCTTGTTTTCTTCAAAGAACGCCAAAAGTCGGGGAATCTGGTCATGATTTCCTAACCTTTCTAGTTTTTCGGCTTCGGTGTCAAACAATCTTTTAGCATTTGTCAAAGTATATAAACTGACTGACATTGGTTTAAACTGCTTGACGATACACTGAGGATTCCCTGGTCTTCCTGTGTCAATGGCTGTGTAGGTAATGCCAAATCCACCTTGACCAATTTGTGCTGTAATTTGGTAGCGTCCACCGAGAATTTGACCTATCATCCCAGTCACCAATGTTTTCTAGAATTTTTATACCATATATGGGTGTGGAGGGCTGTTTCAGCCTAAAAAGGAAAATTTTATGTCCCAACGGAGAAGAGACTCAATTGCGTTAGCTAAAGCTGAACGTCGGATAGAAAGATTACAAACAATTAATTCTGATTTAGATTTTGGTAATGGTTTGTCAATCGCTACTTACAAAACTACGATTGGTGAGTTACGAGACAAGTTAGCTGCTTATAATCAACCACGAGCAATAGTAGAAAAAACGCAAAATTCCTTAAAAGAAGCAGAACGTACTTTAAATGATTATTCTGAGCATATGTTATTAAGTGTTGCGTCTCGTTACGGCAAGAATAGTGATGAATATGAGATGGCTGGGTTAACACGCAAATCAGACCGCAAAACAGCACGTTCAATAGTAGTTAAATCTATGGGTCTGCCTGTAGAGTAAACTTAAAATTATTATTGTCAATATCAAAGTTTTTGAAATTTTATGCAGTTTGTTTTTCTTGTGAAAAGCAATCCAAGTTTGTTGCCGAAGAAAAATATAATTTCATTTTAGGGTTTAACAGTGTTAAACCCTAGTGATTAAAGTTATGACAATCTACCATCCTACAAAGAACCGAGAATCATTCCTGCTAACAAAATAAACCCAATCCAAACATTTTGACGGAACATTTGCCCATAAGCAGGGTTAGGTAATTCTGGTTTTCTTAACTCAATAAATTGCCACAACCAGCTAATAGTTCCGATGGTTAAACTAATCCAAAAAGCTAATTTTAGGTGAATAGCAACACCTAGCCAACCCAGTAAAACGATCGCACCTAAAAAGAACACCCCAATGGCTACAGGTGCGTAATTTCCGAAAAACAAAGCACTGGAATTTACACCAATGCGGCGGTCATCTTCGCGATCGCTCATGGCGTAAACTGTATCAAATCCCAGTGTCCACAACACAGTAGCCCCCCACAATAACCAAGTGGGTAGAGAAATATTTTGTGTGACTGCACTCCAGCTAATTAATACCGCAAAACCCCAGGCAATTGACAACACCAACTGCGGTACAGGAAAGACACGCTTGGCACCAGGATACAATAAAATCACTGGTACAGCCGCCACAGATAACCAAAAACTCAACCGATTGAGATAAAACGCCAGCACTGCTGCACAAGCTAAAGCAATAATTCCAACGACAATTCCCACTTTTACAGATAATGCACGGGAAGCCAAAGGGCGATCGCGTGTTCTTTCGACTTCTGGATCAATATCTCGATCCCATAAATCATTAACCACACATCCAGCCGCACTAGTGGCGAGAGTACCTAAAATAATCACACCCACTAAAGGCACAGGTGGCTTACCAGCAGCAGCCAAAAACACTGCCCATAGTGCCGGAATCATCAAAATCAAACGTCCTTCGGGTTTATGCCACCGCAAAAGCCGGATAATTGTCAGCAAAACTGGTTCTTGGTTGGTTTCTAACATAGGGATCGGGGACTGGGGATTGGGGATTGGGCATAGGGCATGGGGCATAAAATTAGGGAAAAGTAAAAAGATTTTACCTTTTGCCTTTTGCCTTTTCTTCACACATCTTTACATCTATAGAATATCTTTTTTTGATATTTGTAAAAACACAATGTCTAGTGACAACTTCAAACAAGTTGAAATTGTCGCTAAAATTGTAAGCAGCAGGGTGAATATACTTAGATTGTGTAACTAGATAACTTTCAGGGACACAGGGGAGGCAGTCCGGTTTTGGGGTTTCCCCCAGAAGTAGCTGCCATCAAGCAGAAAAAGCTGCGGGAGAAAAAACCTATGCCCCATACCCAATTCCCTATGCCCCATGACCAGTTCTAAGTATGTTGCAACCAATATCAGTGCCAACTACCCGACACACCATTTTTTACCATCCTTCCTAAATACAGAGAGAAACTTAAATGCTGAATTTAGTTTCGGCTGACTATTCGAGTGTTAATACTCAAGTAGTGAAGCAAAACCGGATTATTGCTGCCATTGATATGGGGACAAATTCCCTGCATATGGTCATCGTCAGGATTGACCCGAATCTACCAGCTTTTACGATTATTGCTAAAGAAAAAGAAACGGTAAGATTGGGCGATCGCGATATTACTACTGGTGAGTTAAAACCAGAAATTATGACAAAAGCGATCGCGGCTTTGGGTCGTTTCCAAGAGGTGGCTAAAACCGCTAATGCCGAAACTATCATTGCTGTCGCTACTAGTGCGATGCGGGAAGCTCCCAACGGCAAGGATTTTCTGCATAGAGTCGAATCTGAATTGGGTTTAAGTGTTGACTTGATTTCTGGTCAAGAAGAGGCGCGCCGCATCTATTTGGGTGTGCTGTCGGGGATGGAGTTCCATAACAAACCGCACATCATTATTGATATTGGTGGAGGTTCTACAGAAATCATTTTGGGTGATAGTCAAGAACCGCGCACTCTTACCAGCACTAAAGTCGGTGCTGTCCGTTTGACAACTGAGCTAATTAGTTCTGACCCCATCCTTGATGTTGAATTTCAGTATCTCCAAGCATATGTGCGGGGAATGTTGGAACGTTCTGTAGATGAGGTGTTAGCTAACCTCAAATTTGGTGAATTTCCCCGTTTAGTTGGTACTTCCGGCACAATTGAAACCATCGCCATGATTCAGGCGCGGGAAAAATTGGGTAATGTTCCTTCTACCCTCAACGGCTATCAATTCAGCCTGCGCGACTTGGAAGATTGGGTAAATCGCCTGCGGAAAATGACCAACGCCGAAAGAGCCGCTATTCCAGGAATGCCAGAAAGACGCTCAGAAGTCATTTTAGCGGGAGCAGTGGTATTACAAGAAGCAATGATGCTTTTGGGTGTGGATTCTATCACTACCTGTGGACGGGCTTTGCGGGAAGGTGTAATTGTTGACTGGATGTTAAGCCACGGCTTAATTGAAGACAAACTGCGCTTTCAAAGTTCGGTGAGGGAGAGGAGTGTTTTAAAACAGGCGAATAAATACCAAGTCAACTTAACATATAGCGATCGCGTTGCTGCCTTTGCTTTAAGTTTATTTGACCAAACCCAAGGACAACTGCACCATTGGGGCATAAATGAACGACAATTATTGTGGGCGGCGGCAATATTACACAACTGCGGTCATCATATTAGCCATTCAGCCCACCATAAACACTCTTACTATCTCATTCGCAACAGTGAATTACTCGGCTATAACGAAACCGAAATCGAAATCATTGCCAACTTAGCCCGTTATCATCGCAAATCGCCACCCAAAAAACGACACGAAAATTACCGTAATTTGTTGAATAAACAACATCGGCAAGTAGTTAGTCAATTGAGTGCGCTGTTAAGATTAGCCGTAGCATTAGACAGAAGACAAATTGGGGCGATCGCTCAAATCAAATGTGATTACTATCCCCAATTCCAGAAGTTTAATTTGTTAATTTATCCCACCCACCCCAATGATGAATGCGCCTTAGAACTCTGGAGTTTAGACTTCAAAAAAGCCGTATTTGAAGCGGAATTTGGCGTGAAATTGGTGACTCATTTAGAGAAGGGTGTAAGGGTTTAGGAGGCAGGGGTGCAGGGGGCAGGGGGCAGGGGAGGTAGACAAGGTAGACAAGGGAAGGGGGACAAACTAATGAATTTTTAATTTTGTAGCTTTAGCTTCCCGTAGGGTATTTTGAATTTTGAATTTTTCTACCCAATGCCCAATGCCCCATTCCTTGCTATGTTATCCCTTCACCCCGCTACTAGTATCTGTTGCGACAATGTAACGCTGTAAAACTAGGAACAGTAATAAAACAGGTGCGATCGCAATTACTGAACCGGCAGCCACTAAACGCCAGTCTAGAGAAAATGTGCCGGCTAATTTGGCTACGCCTAAAGGTAGGGTGTATAGATTTTCATCTTGAATCACAATTAAAGGCCAAAGAAAGTCGCTCCAAGAACCGATAAATACGAAAATAGCTAAAGTTATGAGTGCAGGTCTAACGGCTGGTAACATAATATGCCACCATAAACCTAATTCTGAACTGCCATCCATCCGTGCGGCTTCTTCGATTTCCTTGGGAACGCTCATAAAAGCTTGTCTGAGGAGAAAAATCCCGAAAGCAGATGCCAAGCTGGGGAAAATCATTCCTAAATAACTATTTGTCAACCCTAACTGCACCGTCAAAATATACAAAGGTATCATCACAATCTGGAAAGGAATCATAATTGTCGAGACAATCGCAATAAAAATTCCCTGTCTTCCTGGAAAAGATAACCTTGCTAAAGGATACGCCGCCAAGGAGCAGAATAATAAATTTAAACCTACAGTTAGAGCCGCCACCAACGTACTGTTATAGAGATATCGCCCAAAGGGTAAAGCTTGCCAAACCTTGGGGAAATTTTCTACAGTCGGTTGACTAGGTAATAATTGCGGTGGCGACTGTAAAATATTTTCCGTAGGTGATTTTAAAGCTGTGCTGATGAGCCACAATAAAGGGAAAAGTGTAATAATTGCGATCGCACTCAATAACCCATAAATCGCCACCGTTTGCCAACGCGACTTTTGAGTTGTCCCAGTCATTTCTCTCCACTCCAAATTTAAAATTCATTAGTTTGTCCCCCTGCCCCCTGCCCCCTGCCCCCTGCCTTCAATTTCTCATCCCCCAACACCCACAACTCTCTACTCAGCACCCAGCACTTCATAAGGTTGCGGTTCTCGCAAGCGTTGAGCGATTTCTGCTCGCCTAGCTTTTGCCAACTCACTATATAACTTTTTGCGAGACAGATTTACACTTCCTACAGGTTCATGCTCTAGTATGGTATGCCAAGGAGTAAATAACATCCCTTCATCTAAACGTTTCCGTTCTTCAAAATTAAATGTCTGACTAGGGATGCGAATAGTAGCCACTTTAATAAAGGGTGAATCAGTTTCTTCCCACTCTTGAGCGAGATTTTCTATGGGTGTTTTTTCGTCATCTACATAAAACTGAATCAAGAAATCAAAATAAGCCTCTTGTTTGTCTTCCGTCAAATATTTGACTATTGTTTCTCTGAGGTAATTTTCTGATTCTGGTAAATTTTCTGGTGGTTGTTCTGGTTGTTGTGATTTGACACTTAATTTGACAATTTTCTCCCCAAACCGGAAAGGGGACATACTCCAATATTGAATTAAAAGCGGATTGCCGACTTTCTTTTCGGCTATCTTTTGCAAAATATTAGCGGTATAAGCCATTTCCTTGAGTCTTTCTGGAGTCAATCCCCCAGTAGCGACTTTCGGCAGATCAGCATAATCACGAATATCTTTAGTTAAAAATGTAGGATGACTATTAAGTGTAAAATCTTGTGTTTTTTCTTCATCATCTAAGGCCTTCTCTCCATCTACATTCATCACCTTAATACCAATACCCCGGACATCAGGTTGTCTATCAGAGCGCAGTTTTCCTCTGCTTTCCGGCGAACCACCACTAGAAAAACGAATCCAAGTCGGGTAAGTTTGCGGTGTCTTAAATAAGCCTACTCTCAGATGTTCTGGAAGATTGGGTTCAACTATAAATTCTCCCCACAGCAGTCCATGACTTTTAGTGTGGATTTGACGCAAATCGGGGCCTGCTTTTTGCTGTGCTTGCAGACTAGCTGCTAGCACCTCGTCAACTATCACTTCTTGCTCAGTAGTAGATAAGCTGGGATTATTCATATGAATGGTACTCTGGGTAGAATATTTGACCTGAATATTTTTTGATAGCCCTAAAATTTTTACCCCGTCAGGATGCTACCATAAACGCCCTGATTTGATACCGTCCTCCAATCATTGAGTATCAAGTTAGGATATACCCAAGAGTGCGATCGCAACAAAAATGTCCACAACGTGTATGATTCAGACAACGTCCCAGCATCGGTAAAGATTTATGACTCAAGCGATACCGAAACTAGTCACATTTGATGAATTTGCCGCGTGGCGACCTGAAGGCGGAAGATATGAATTACATGATGGGGTGATTGTTGAAATGGCACAGCCGACAGGAGACCATGAAGATGTCGTTGGTTTTATCGCCAGAAAAATCACAATAGAGTTTGACAGATTAAATTTACCTTACATCATCCCCAAAACTGCGCTGATTAAACCACCTCATTCGGAATCTAGTTATTCCCCTGATGTGCTGATATTAAATCGCCCCAATTTAGTCAATGAACCACTATGGCAAAAAGCATCCACTGTATCATACGCAGCATCAATTCCTTTAGTGGTTGAAGTCGTTAGTAGCAACTGGGATGATGATTACTATACAAAACAGGGTAAGTATGAAAGTATTGGCATTCCTGAATACTGGGTTGTAGATTATCTCGGCTTAGGGGCAAAAAAGTTCACAGGCAACCCTAAACAACCTACAATTTCTATTTATCAACTAATTGATGATGAATATCAAGTTACTCGTTTTCGAGGTAGGGAACGCATAATTTCACCCACTTTCCCAGAGTTAAATTTAACCGCAGAACAAATTTTTCATTCTGGAGATATACCTTAATCAACCAATTTCTACCAATCTAGTTTCGGTAAAAACAGCTTGTAGCGGTTTATCCCAAGGTTGAGTCGGTAATTTTGGTAAATAAGCAGAGTCAAAAATTATTCCCACTGTTGGCTTATTTGCCCATTCAGGAGAACTCAACAAGCGGTCATAATAACCGCCACCATAACCTAGACGATATCCTTGTTGGTCACAAGCAACACTAGGAACGAGAATCAAGTCCACCTCATCAGGATTTATAGTGGGTGCATGAGAATAAGGTTCTTGAATACCATAGGAATTAATTTGTAAAGACTCGCTTGGTTGCCAACTATGCCAGTGTAGAGATTGACCAATGCAGCGAGGAAATCCCCAACGATATTGATAGTTGCAAAATAAGGGACTCAGGTCTGGTTCTTGGCGAAAACTGAAATATGCAAGAATTGTTTTGGCTTGAGTGAAGAGAGTAGAAGCTTGTAATATTGTACAGATGCGATCGCTTTTTTCTCGCCATTCTTTTGCAGACATTGACTGACGAGTTTTCAGCAAAGACCGACGCAATTGTATTTTACTTAATTGGTCATTCACGTAAATAGAGGGAAAAGGGACTGGGGACTGGGGATTGGGGATTGGGAGTAGGGAAAGGAGGGTAGGGTAATTACCCAATGCCCCATGCCCAATGCCCCATGCCCAATGCCCTATGCCCTATGCAGCATTTTGACGATACCAATCAATAGTATTCTTCAAACCTTGTCGGAAATCTATTTGAGCAGTGAAATTAAAAGCCTGTTTAGCTCTTTCTGTATCCAGACAACGCCGGGGTTGACCGTTGGGTTTGTCTGTTTCCCAGATGATTTCACCTTCAAATTCCATCAGTTCACAAATTAAGGTGACTAAATCGCGGATGGAAATTTCCGAACCCGTTCCCAAATTTACTGGTTCAGAGTCGTTATAGAATTGTGTACCCATGACAATACCGCGTGCGGCATCTTCTGAATACAAAAATTCGCGGGTAGGACTACCGTCACCCCAAACTGGTAGTTGTTTATCTCCCCTAACTTGAGCTTCGTAAACTTTGCGAATTAAGGCGGGGATAACATGGGAACTACCAGGGTCAAAGTTATCTTCAGGCCCGTATAGATTTACAGGTAGTAAATAAATCCCGTTAAAGCCATACTGCTGACGATAAGATTGCAACTGTACTAAAAGTGCTTTTTTTGCCACCCCATAGGGAGCATTGGTTTCTTCTGGATACCCGTTCCACAAGTCTTCTTCTTTAAATGGGACTGGGGTAAATTTGGGATAAGCACAGATAGTCCCGACGCAGACGAACTTTTCCACACCGCCTTGATGAGCAGCATGAATTAACTGCGTCCCCATGATCAAGTTATCGTAGAATAACTCCGCAGGTTTTTCGCGGTTTAGACCGATACCACCAACATGAGCCGCTAAGTGGATGACGATATCTTGGTGATCTACTGCCCGTTGGCAATTTTCGAGAACGCGTAAATCTAATTCGCGCGATCGCGGTACAGTAATCTTAGCCAAATCAGCCCCAGATTTGCACAGCTGATCTATCACCTGACGGCCTAAAAACCCTGCTCCACCAGTAACGAGAATCCGTTTATTTTTCAGTTCTAAGGCAGTCATATTTTTATCCTTAGCAAGAATTGATCAAAAGTGGAGTGCGCCTAGTTCTTGACGAATAGTAGCAATATCTTGAGGTAGGTGTGAAGCATTACCGTTAGGTGAAGTTTGACCGATAGCTTGTAAATCTGCTTCTACCATTAGTGCTACTAACTCTGGAAAAGTCACTGAAGGTTGCCAACCCAATTTTTCCTTTGCTTTAGTAGCATCACCAATTAATAAATCTACTTCTGCCGGACGCAGATAGCGTTCATCAAATTCTACGTAATCTTGCCAATTCAGATTGACATAATTAAACGCTAGTTCTAAGAATTCTTTCACTGAGTGAGTTTCCCCAGTGGCAATGACATAATCATCTGCTTTTTCTTTTTGTAGCATTAGCCACATAGCGCGGACATAATCTTTAGCATAGCCCCAATCTCTTTTAGCATCTAGATTACCCATGTATAGCTTTTTCTGTTTGCCAGCTACAATCTGTGCTACGGCTCTCGTAATTTTACGAGTTACAAAAGTTTCACCCCGACGCGGTGATTCATGGTTAAATAAAATACCATTGCACGCAAACATTCCATAGGATTCACGATAGTTCACCGTTTGCCAGTGAGCGTAAACTTTAGCACAAGCATAGGGACTACGAGGGTAAAAAGGTGTAGTTTCACTTTGGGGTACTGCTTGTACCAAACCATACATTTCGGAAGAACCCGCTTGATAAAAGCGGACTTCAATCCCTGTACGTCTTTGATAGTCTCGGATGGCTTCTAGTAGTCGCAATGTTCCCATGCCCACAGCATCTACAGTATATTCGGGTGAATCAAAACTCACCCGCACATGAGACTGCGCGCCCAAGTTATAAATTTCTGTAGGCTGGACTTCTTCTAAAATCCGACGCAGAGTTGTCCCATCCGTCAAATCACCGTAATGCAGAAATAATTTGACACCTTCTTTGTGGGGGTCTTCATATATGTGATCAATCCGATCTGTATTAAAAGTAGAAGTCCGGCGAATGATGCCATGTACCTCGTAGCCTTGCTCTAGTAAAAACTCGCTCAGATATGAACCATCTTGACCAGTAATACCAGTGATTAAGGCAGTTTTGTTTTGCGCCATGCTCTCTTGATTCCTTTTTTCCCTGTAACATAATATTCAGGCCAATTTACACAACCTAGCAGCTAATTGCCAAATCGCCTAATGGGAAACCTACTAACTTTCAAAACAGGAGAAGTTGAACGTAAATAAATATACTGAAAATTAGCAAATTAGTCATCTAGTGTAACACTGAATGTACTGGGCTTAAAATTTACTACTTAGTATAATTAAAATTGTCAGATTTAAGCTATGCTGCGCCATATTCCTAACTGATTATGGAGTTTTTGAGGCGAGAAAATCCCATGTAAGCTGTACGGTTACAACTACTCCCAATCGCCAATTAACTTGTTACATTAGTTGACAGGAACACTCAATCGCCAGTTAAGTCAGGTAGGACATAGATTTAAGCCTCATTAGTTTGCTAACAACATATCCAAACATTGGTAGTACCGGAGGTACAAAGTGAGTAACCCATCTAACCGAGTTTCAGAATTTTTTGATAGCGAATCAGAAACAGGCAATTTACTGTGGCAATATGTGAAGTCTTTGAACCCAGAAACAGTTAGCCAGCTATCCAAACCCACCTCTCCTGAAGTTTTTCAAGTCATGGAGCGCAATATTATCGGACTGTTGGGGAATCTGCCTTCGGAACACTTTGATGTTACTATTACAACTAGTCGGGAAAACTTGGGACGGTTGCTAGCGTCAGCCATGATTAGTGGTTATTTCTTGCGAAATGCCGAACAAAGAATGAGCTTTGAAAAGGTGATGCAAGGTACTGAAAGTAGTCATCACGATGATGAATAGTTATTTCATCTTGAGTAAATCCTAGTGAAGTTACTCAAAAAATATCGAACAGCAGTTTCATACGGAATTCTCACAGCCAACCTTCCCAAATTACCAAATGATTACACAAGCGTTAGCAACTTTGGCAGAGTCAGCAGCGTCTCCAAGGCTAACGCTTCTTGTTCGTCAGCAATGACTTAAGTAAACCTTTAGATAAATTTTCGACAGTTTATATTTTAAAATAAGTAAAAACTCGGTAGATATCCTATAGATCTGCCGAGTTTTGTTATTTGTCAATAGTTAATAGTCAATCACTCATAATAAAGCAATATGAACATGATGACGACTCTACCACCACATAAAATTATCGGTGTGGCCGTAATTTGGAATGATCAAGAACAGATTTTAATTGATCGTCGTCGCCAGGAAGGCGCAATGGGGGGTTTATGGGAATTTCCTGGTGGTAAGGTCGAACCTGGTGAAACAGTAGAAGACTGTATCAAAAGGGAGATTTACGAGGAACTAGGAGTATTGGTGACGGTAGGAGAACATTTGATCACTATTGACCACACCTATACTCATTTACGCGTCACATTGACAGTCCATCACTGCCACCTAGTTGCAGGTGTCCCTCAGCCTTTAGAGTGTGATGAAGTGCGCTGGGTGAGTTTAGATGAATTAGAACAATTTGCTTTTCCCCAAGCCAATGGTCAAATTATCGCTGCATTGAAAGGGAGTAGGGAATAGGGATTGGGGACTCATCAATTCAAAATTCAAAATTCAAAATTCAAAATTGAAGAGTGATTGGGGGCTGGGGGTTGGGGACTGGGGACAAGGCAGGAGGGAGGAAACACTAATGACTAATGACTAATGACTAATGACTAATGACTACGACCGTAACAATGTATTAACTGAGTCGGGTTAAGGCACTGAATTTTTTACAATATTTGCAGAGACTGTGATCGAGGGTGTAAGCAAGTCAATGCCTCAAATCGTTGCCGATATAATGAGTCCTGAGCCAATTGTTGTCCGGCCAGAAACTCCACTTCAAGAAGCAATCCACATTCTGGCAGAACGACGTATCAGTGGGCTACCTGTTGTAGATGATGTTGGTAAGTTGATAGGCATTATCTCAGAGACAGATTTGATGTGGCAAGCAAGTGGTATAACGCCTCCGGCTTATGTCATGTTTCTGGATAGTGTGATCTATTTGAAAAATCCTGCTGCTTATGAACGTGATCTGCATAAAGCTTTAGGACAAACTGTTGGTGAAGTGATGAGTAAAAATCCTGTGACTATTACTGCTGATAAGACTTTACAACAAGCAGCGCAAATTATGCACGATCGCAATGTTCATCGTTTACCTGTCATCGACAACATGGGTAAAATCATAGGGATTTTGACTCGTGGTGACATTGTTCGTGCTATGGCTAATAGTTGATTTTTGGCTTTTTTTAAAATTTGACAAATTAAGGTAATTAAATGAGTGTAACTCCTGAGTCTGTAAGACAATTGCTCAATTCTGAGGATTTGGGCGATCGCTTGCGAGCTGTGAATCAAATCCGTGAACTTGAACCGACAAATGCTTTTGAATTAGTACAGGTTGCTGTAGGTGATAGTAACTCTCGTGTTCGCTATTCAGCAGTCAGTCAATTAGATACTCTTGGTACTCAGGATTTAGATTTATCTTTGGATTTATTGCGTAGCCTATTAAAAGATCCAGAGGCTGATGTACAAGCCGCCGCCGCCGATTGCTTAGGCGCGCTGAAGTTACAGTCGGCTTTTGAAGATTTACAGCAGCTTTATCACACAACCTCTGAGTGGCTCGTCCAATTCAGTATTATTGCTACTCTAGGAGAACTCGGTGATCCACGAGGGCTAGAACTACTCAAGGAAGCACTAAATTCAGAGGTGGAATTAGTTAAAACTGCGGCGATTAGTTCTTTGGGAGAATTAGGAGATATCCAAGCAGTTCCTTTGTTAGCAGCTTATGCAACTGATCCTGATTGGCAAATTCGTTACAGGGTGGTACAGGCTTTGACGCAGTTGGGCGGTGCAGAATCTCAATCTATTTTGGCAGGGTTGGTGAATGATGAAGTAGAAGCGATCGCTACTGAAGCCCAAAAATCTGTGCATTGAGTTGAATAGCTCTTTTAGAACTTACGCAAGTTGACACTCCCCTGACTGAATAAATTTCGCTTTGCTCATTTATTCGGAAAGTCAGGGGATTCTAAGAAGTTGTTCCGAGCGAGGCTAAAGCCGTCGCTCTCCACTTCTCCAATTTAAGAAGATTAATCCTTCTAGGCTGGGTCAATGCAGCTCTAGACACTCTGGTAAAACCTTTGTGCTTACTTTTAATTCCAATGTTAAGAGATCCATTCAGATCGCTGTTAACTAAATGCCCATTCTTGGTTCTATACAATCCCCGTTTAATTCGTTTACCAGAAAACTGGTATTCCTTGGGATTGTCGGCATTGTAAACAGGTATTTCATCACCATCGACGGCACTAGCCTTGCTGGTGTACGATTCTTCCTGTTCAATGTATTTCAAACCATACCTTTGACACATTGCTTTCAATTTAAAACGTAAGCTGTGAAAAGGTATCTGGACAAAGTTTTGGTTATTGCGTCCACCAATATTGATTTCTTGCTTGATGCCAGGGTTATACCCAACAATCAAGTTAGCAATCTGATTCTGGATGCAGTGATTAACAATAAATCGTGCTGTTTTGTTTAAGTAATCCCTAACTTGGCTATTACGTTTTGCCAAAAGTTTCACCTGTTGATTAGTGATACTTTTAATCCCTTGTTTATCTTTAACAGATTGCAATTGGGCATTACGTTTGTTGAACCACTGGTTAATAGCTTTAATTGGTTTACCATCCACAAGAAAGGATGCCCCATTGGTGTCAACACAAGCTGCAAGATTATCTACTCCCAAATCAATACTAAGAGCATCGTCAGTTTTCAACTCTATGGGTTCTGGTTCAATTTCGCTGATAAATTCAACCTCAAAATACCTAGCATTGTATTTTGGGTGAATCCTAACTTCCTTAATTTGATTGATGTCAAGTCTTTTTGGGAATGGAATCCAAACCTCTCCAAATTGCTTTCTAAAAGCATTGGACATGGGAATCCGAAACTTTGCATCTTTAATAACAATTCTAGGAATTATCAGCAAGAAATAACCATCTTTCGGCAGGTAATTGGGAAGCTTTACTTTTTGTTGATAACTTCCACTTTTAAAAGCACTAATCAATCCATAGAAGCTTTTAAAGGTTCTGTCTACTACTTTCAATGTTTGCTGTGCAATATCTGTATTGAGAAATTTGTAGTTTTCATTGGTTTTGCACAGATGGTAGGCAGACTCGTAACGCAAGTGTTTACGTTCCTGAAAAAAGTATTGCCTGACTGTGTACAAACCTACGTTATATAGGTTCTTACTCAGTCGGCACAACTCGCGCAGAGCGACAAATTCAGACTTATTTAGTTCTCTGATTTGGTTCTTTTGCGTCAGGTACATAAAATAACTTTCGCTATAACAATACCTTAGCCAATTTACGAGGGTTCAATGCCACCAGAAATGGGATGAATACGTCCCAAAGAAGTAATCTTGGCAAAAATTTGAGCTAATAAAATCGGCTCAGGTTTTTCGGGAAGCATTTTTAAAATTTCATGAACATATCGAAAACCACGGTAATAAGCTTTCAGGTCAATAATGCCAGAACCAGGATTATGTTTACGAAAATCAGCCAGAAGATGATGAGATAAATTAACCATAAAGAATGCGAGATTAGCCGCATTAGTCACAGCAGTTTGGCTCAGATTCATAAAATCCTCTAAACCCCAAAATTGCTTGGCATCCCGAAAATTAAACTCAATTTGGAAACGCAGCTTGTAATAGTCAATAATTTTATCAGCCTTCAAATCCAAGTCGCTGGAAAATAAAATCACATGGCTACTTGTATTGGTTTTAAGATTAGTTTTAACTAAAATAACCACATTCAGAGACTGAGCAAATTCTTTGTGAAGAAGAGTAGCTTGATAAATACAGGAAAGAATGCCATCCTCAATATCACTTTTACACAAATATTTCTCAGGTATATTACGATAGTCTAACTTGTCACCGTATTTACGACGAGAACGTTTATTCGAGTTGGGATTTTCGTAAGGGATGTATAATGCTGAATCGTGGCGCAACTTGGAAATTATGTGTAACTTAACTTGTCGTGCCATCTGCAAAGCATTGTTGTTACCAAAATGACCATCTACTACCAAGTACGTCAAGGGGATAAAGTTAGCTACTAGCTCGAATAGTGAGTTAATCATCTTTTTGATTAGTAATAGTTCAGATGTTAATATCACTTCGGTTTTGTTTTTATTTTTACTGCCTTTTGGTCGTCCCCTTCCACTTTTCTCTTGAGATTCTTTTTTTTTGATTGGTAAGGTACTATTTATTTGGGTATCACTTTTGATTACCTGTTCTATCTGAATTGGAAATGACTGTCTTCCTGACACACTTACTAATGACAATACGAAGAAAGATAAACCATTAATTGGTTTACTAGTCAGGCTCGAAAAAAATCTGTCTACCCCGTAAGTTTCTTTACCAGATTTACTAACTACAACTTCATCTCCTGCCAGCAAATAAACATCCCTCTCTCGCCACAAATGTTTCCGAAAAAACAGCCAAAACAATGTTGCCCAAGGTATTACTGTCGAGAAAAATCTCCCCATTGTCCGATAGCTACCACCTGTACTTGTCCAACGGGCAATTCCCAACATCGTGACTCTACCACTCATCGCTAACATTGCCAGGATAATTTGGTTCAATTGCCGCATCGTTGTCGCGTTTATTTGCGGTAGCAGGCATTGCAGGAGTGATAAGATATTGGGCATGGGCGAGTAGTGGTTTTTGAGTTGTCGTTGTGAGAGACAATAACTCTACTACGAAACGCCCTACCTCTTCATGCTCTTATTTTGGCAACGGTATTGCTATAAATAACACTATACAGCGAAAGTATTGATGAATCAATACATGGACACAGCACCTCTTATGCCTGCCGAGTCGCTTTTCCTCCCAGGGCTAAAGCCACTGGGTTTCCAAGCTTCCGTGAGGTTTTTTATGAAAGCACAAAGCTTATTCTTGCGTAGTCTTTATACTCTTATATTTTTTTAATTCTAATTTGACGACGGCACATTAACATCAGCCCAGCTACTGCACCTAATCCCATCATTGTGGCAGGTTCAGGTATGGGTGTGCAGCACAAAGAAGTATGAGCAAGTAGCTTAAAATCGGGGCCGTTAAAACTGTTAAAAGCGATTAATTTCAAGCCACTGACTAAAGTTCCGCTAGTTAATCCCAAATTACCAAAGCTCACCCCAAAAGCACCTACATTTTGAGCTTGAGTAATTTCTGTTGTCTTAATCTGGAAACCAGCAAACTCCCACAATGACTTATCTATAGTAAAAGCATTACCAATTAGATTACCTCTCTCATCAAGTGCTTGCAGTTGAATAGAGCTATTGAGTCCTCGTTCCCAGAAGAAGAAACTGTCTGTTGCAGTATTGTCTGAGAGAACTGCGCTATCGAAAAATACATCAAGCTCAAACTCACCCTTATCTTCACTATCGATAATATTGTTTAAGTTGTTATTACCTAAGTATGCTGCAATTTCTCTGGCTGAAGGGTTTTCGTTGGGATTAAAACCAGGGGAAGTAGCTGTATCACCTTTGTCTGTACTAACGGTGCCTGAAACTCCTCCGTTTTTGATGATGTTAACAGAAGTAACTAATTGAAAGTCACTGATCATCCTCCCATCGTTCCGAATAATAGAATTTAGGATGATATCTGCTGTAGGATCAGTCACAGGACTAGGGCTAAAGTTAGTGACGAAGGTACCAGCTTTAGCAGAGTTAGACATAGCTACAGATGCACTCAAAGCCAGCACTACAGATGTGAATATATTTTGGGTTTTCATTGGTTGTGGCAAAAATGTCGATTTGAGCTATCTAGATTTAGTCAGAAATGAGTTTATCATCTTAAATTTACTTACGTAACACGTATTTACTGAAAGTCATCTCAAGCAGACCTGATATTAAATGTTTTTTAGCCAATTTTTAGGATTTAAGAGTTGATTTATCAGTAATTAGCCATGAAACAGCCAAATTCATAGTCAGATATTTTGCTCAGAGAATGTTGGGAAATCTTGATATATTACCTGAAATTTCTGGGAAATCGCCCTAAATACCTCTTATACCAATTTTGGATTTTGGATTAAAAGCCCAGATGAATGCCCGATTCCAGAATCTCTAGACAAGACTACTTATCCCAAATTGGGATTAAATATCTGTCACTAGTACGACTAATCGCCAGCAAAATATAGAGGAAACACTTACTTTTTCTCCTCTCTTAGTTTCTCAAGAGTCATAAATTTATTTTTTGGTATTCCTTAATTGAGAGTTTCTTGTTTATCCACATAGAGATGAATTGAGAGTATTCAAAGATAGTAATTATCAATGGTTTGTATTATATATACTCAATAAAATTAAATATTCTCCGTATTACTAACTCAATTAAAAAAGATTATTTCTAACTTTATTGCATATTTATTCTGAAATTAAGTATTTATACTCAAAAGTTTAGATTGCGTGGATGTCCCCTGGTTTTGTCTAATCTTTAAGAAGAAAATTAACGAAAGTTTAACTTTTTTTTTGTTGTAAAAACTAGTTTTTACATAAGTGAAAGGGTGTGATAAGACACATTTGATTAACTGTGTAAGTAAGGATATTTATGCCTCTTGATAATGCAGGTAATACTTTAAGTAGTGCAAGAAAGATAGCCCTCAACACTAATGTTCAGACTTTTTCAGATTGGGTTGGATCATCGGATATTGACGATTTCTACAGTTTTAATCTGACAGCCCGCAGTAGTATTTATCTCACCCTTGATGGGTTAAGCGCAGATGCGAATGTACGACTAATTAAAGACTCTAATAGTAATGGATTAGTTGAAGATAGTGAGGTAATTGCAGGTTCTTATAAAAGTGGAACTCAAATTGATTTAATTAAACAAACTTTAGATGCAGGCAATTACTTCGTTAAAGTCTACTACAAAAGTGGTGATACTAATTACAACCTCAAAATTTTTCAAAATGTTGCTCCAACTTCATTAGAGTTCAAGCTGAATAGCACCACCCTCAAACCAACAGATACTCTCAGTATTAATAGTGCTTGGGTATCGGATCAAAATGGTGTGAGTGATATTTCCAAAATCGATTTTCGCTTACAAAAAGCAGATGGAACATGGCTAGATGTGGCTGATGCTACCGTATTTACAGCCGACTCTAGTAATGCCAATAAAGGAAGTTTCAGCTACAGTTTATCTCTAGCAAACTTTAATTTTGGCAATGGTAAATATACTCTTCAGGGCATAGCTTATGATCAAAGCGGTGCTAAAAGTAACGTAGTCAAGCAGACATTTACAATCACAACGGCAACATCAACATCAACTTCTACCCCAACATCAACTCCAACATCGACCACCGTTAATGATTGGTTCAGTCAAAATCTGACTGACCAACAAATCATTACCTTGGCGCGAAGTTTAGGAGCTGATGGTGATTTCAGTCGTCAGGATATGTTGGCTATCTTTAGGAATGCTCAAGATAATTCTGTCATTGATGCAAATGAGGTCAAAGACCTGAAAACATTGGTAGGTGCTACACCTTTTACTATGCAAGATTCTGTGAAATGGCTATCAACACAGGTTGCTAATGGTGCATCTATCAATATGAGTGCTGGTGATTTTGAGTCTAATTTAGTAGGTCGTTGGTTTTTAGGCACAGCAGCACCTACACCTGTGTTTAATGGTACAAATCTCACCTATACCTTAGCTACTGGCACTCTCTATGGTAGCTCTGGTGAAGCGCGAATTGGCGATATAGATCAAGGAAAATTAGGTGATTGCACGTTTTTAGCAGCATTGGGTGCAACTTTTGGCCGTCAGTCAAACGATGCTGGTAATACTTCTAGTTCTGTAATTAAAAGTATGATTACAGATAATGGTGATAATACTTATACTGTGCGTTTTTACTCTAATGGTGAAGCACAGTATGTAACTGTTGATCGTCGGATTGCTACGAGTATAGCCTCAAAAAGAAATGACGGTGTGCTGTGGGTGGCTCTAGTTGAAAAAGCCTATGCTCAGTGGCGGGAATGGAGTACCCAAGGACGGCCCGGATATAACCTCATTGGTAATGGAGGCTCTCTTGATACGCCTCTGAAGCAGATTACAGGAAAGCAGACTACTTATCATAGTATTAGCGTAGTTAGTTTTTCCAGTCTGGAAACTGCTTTAGCAAATCGTCTAGCTGTGACAGCAGCTAGAGTTGGTAGTGACAGTAAATATATTGTTAGTTACCACGCTTATTCAATTACGAATGTCTACACTAATACTAATGGTGAACGACGGGTAGTAGTGCGAAATCCTTGGGGTATAGACGGTAAGACTCAAAGTGGTGCAAATGATGGATTTATCGACTTATCATTTGACCAATTCATCGATTCTTTTAATTATGGAATTGTTGTTGCTTAAAGCTTAATGACTAAAAAACAGAAAGCCAAAATAACCAGGCTTTCTGTTTATTAAAAAATCTTATTGAGCGAAAAAAGATGAACTCTGAACTTAACTATGTAGCACCCATTTTTTTTGACAAAACAACTATGTACCAAGAAAATCTAAATTAGTATTAGCGATCGCCACCAACATTAAACAGCACTTTTCTTGGTTTGACGACGACGAAAGAAAGCAAGTGCAGCTACAGAACCTAAGCCGAGCATAGTGGTAGGTTCAGGTACTGGAGTTCTTTCAAAAACGTCATGAGCAACTAATTTGAAATCAGGGCCATTAAAGCTGGTTTCAGATATTAATTTCAAACCACTGACTAAAGTGCCGCTAGTTAATCCCAAATTTTCAAAGCTCAAAGCCCAAGCACCTACATTTTGAGGTCCGTTAACTTCTGTGGTATCAATCTGGAAGCCAGCGCGTTCCCACAATGACCTATTGATTGTAAAAGCAGTACCCAATAGGCCTCCAGAGGCATTAATTGCTTGAACTTTAATATCGCTGTTACGTCCTCTTTCCCAGAAGAAGAAGTTGTCTAGTTTATTGTTGTTCGATGCAACTGCGCTATCAAAAAACACATTAAGCTCAAACGCACCACCATCTTCAGTATCGATAATGTTGTTTAAGTTAATCTTGCCGTTTGCGTCCCTATTTAAGTAAGCGGCAATTGCTGCGGCTGAGGGATCTTCTGTGGGAGGAAAACCTATAGGGTTAGTAGCGTTATCACCTCTGTCCGTACTAGCTGGGCCTAGATTACCTACGTTACTGATGATGTTTACTCTATTAACTAATTTAAAGTCACTGATTTCTCTGCCATCGTTCCGAATGATAGACAGCAATTCAATATCCCCTTTAGGATTAGTAACAGGATTGGGGCTAAAGTTGGTGGTGAAACTAGCAGCTTTAGCTGAGTTGGACATAGCTACAACTGTACTTAAGGCAAGTCCGGCAGAGATGAATATATTTTTAGCTTTCATGTATTTTCCTGTTATTACGTAGTTATTGGTAAAAATACCAGTGAAATCTGTACTCTCAATACAGAGTCTAGCACCACAAAATTACTTAAGTAATGGGTTTTTATTGAAAATTAGGTAAACCATGCCAGGAATTATGTGATTTTTGCATAAAGACAATATACAAACCCTGTGTATCAATTCTTATACTGTCACAAGCATCTTTCAAAGATAAATGAATCTACTGTAGGTACGATGATTGGTGTTATATCGTTCTGCCTTTTTATCGTGTGATTAACTTGGTAAATTCTTACGGTTTAAATAGTCTGGGTATTAGCAACTTCAGGTTATGAGCTACTGGAATGAAGCGATCGCAGCCACAATTTTGTCCCTAATAATTTTTCTATGGACGAAATAAATACACACTTTAGTTCGTCCGATTATTCTCTGTTGAATATAACAGTCAACGGATGAAATATTACTCTCGGTAGTGGTACTTATATCTTCCGATATATTGATTTTAGATACATCTTAACTGCCAAATACTTGTGGCCAAGTTGTCCAGATAAAAACTACCACAGATGCGATCGCCAGTAATCCTTGAAGCAAGTTGCCTAAAACTGTACCGACGACAATTCCGATACCAGCTTTAATTGCCACTCCTAACTGCCGACAGTAAATATATTCAGCAATAATCGCACCCAATAAAGGGCCAAAGAAAATCCCCACTATTGGCCCGCCTATTGGTAAAGTGGGTAATAGTCCGAAAAACCCCAATAAAAAGCCGACAAATGCACCAATTTGACCCCATTTGCTAGCACCGGCTTGTTTTGCACCTATGTAACCAGCTAAAAAATCAACCCCAATACTCAAAATTAAAATAATCGCTGTGACAATTAAAGGGGTAGCGATCGCAGCAAAGGATTGTTTCACTATTCCCCAAATAATCACTGCTAATAAAATTAAACTTGTTCCAGGGATGGCAGGTACTACAGCACCAATAATTCCTACAATCATCATGGCAATCAATAGCCAATAAATAACTTCTGTTTGCATATACTTAATAATTCATCGGGGTAATTTATTAATATTTTAGTCTGAAATTTTGCATATTCTCTTTGTGAGGAGATGTTATCGGACTCACATGAAAATAACGTGAGTTCAACGAACAGAAAAACCCCTCTCCAAACCTCTCCCCTGCAAGGAGAGAGGCTTTAAAACCCACATTTATCGTTGATATTTTAGCTCTTTACTCCCCTCTCCGCATCGGAGAGGGGCTGGGGGAGAGGTCAAAAAAGGCTTATCGAACTTACATTAAAATATTACGTCTTGAACTCATACATTCATTCTGAATATCAATTAAATAATGACTGCCGAAAAGTAATCATCAGCAGTCATCATTTAACGAAAAATAAGCTTTGGCAATCTGAACTAAATCTGTGACGCAGACTTAAAAATGTTGTTGGTAATACGCCTCTACTGCACCCACAGCTTTAAGTAATGGTGCGTCTAATGTTTCAATCCAATCAGCTACCTCACGGGATAAACCAAGGGTAGAATTACCTGCTGATGGTTCTAGTTGACCAATCATAACTTTGTTTTTCACAGATTGGAGAACATTAATTACATTATTTAAACGCTGTGATTGTCCAGATTGACTACGCATTTGTTCGGCAATAGCAACTGACTGGTTAATCAGTTTGATAAATTCTTCTGTTTGAGTTTCCATGAATTTTAAGGACAAGTGAACTCTGTGACAGTCATACTTTTACCTTCAGACCACTTGATATTAGGATCTTTGGAATCTTTAATGAAAGTCTGTTGACCACCACCTGGATAGCACGACGCGGGTGTTTGAGGGGCGACAATACCTTGGTAAACGGTTGTTCCTGCGGGTATTGTCACTTTGAGTCTCATAGTCGCTTGATTTCCCCATGCTTGATTAAGGGCTAATTTCCTGATGACATCGAGGTTGTTTTTGTATTTATCCGTTGTGAGGTATCTACCGTATTTATTGCTATCGCTACTATAGTAACGATAAAAAGTACGTGGTTGTTTCAATGTGACGGCTTCACATTTAGAATCAAGAAAAGTAACAGCGATTTCGGATGGGAGAGGACAAGTAGGAGATACGTCTTGAGCGATGACTTGATTAGAGTTACCGATGAGATTGGGGCTAACTACCAGTAAGTTACTGATCACGCCTAAAACTATACCTGTGGATACTGACTTAAACTTCATGAAATCTTTGCCTCACAAGATTTTTTAGATTCTCTTGTCAGTATTTCACTATTTTTTGGTGTTGCTTTTGACTTGAAATATTATTTAATAACCAATACCTAAATTTTCTGCAAATTAAGTGTAAATACTAAGAAATCTGCTGTTTTACCCAAGCACGAAAAGCCTTCTTGGCGGCTAGCTGCCCTATTTTTTGACTTTCTCCTAGAAATTTTGGAATGTCTCTCACCATCACAGGCGCGAAAGTAGGACTCTGTTCTACTTCTGTGTATTGATTTCCCGTCAGGATATAAATTCGTAATTTAGTACCGTTGTATCTCCAAAACTCAGGAATACCCATTGCCGCATAGAGAGATAATTTATCTATTTTTGGTTTGGAGTAATCTACTTCTAAGACTAAATCTGGCGGTGGGTCTTGATTTAAATCAATATTTTCTTTTTCTCGGACTAAAAATTCATTTTGAATGTAATAACTGCTATCTGGTTCTGCTCCCTTTTCTAAATCGTCTCGTGTCAAGGTGAGTGAACCTGTAGTTTTAACCTCTAAATTAAACTCTTCACAAAGTACAAGAATTAAACCTTCTATCAGACGGTTAGAATTCTCATGTGACATGAGTGGTGTCATGATTTCTACTATGCCATTGTCGTAAGCTAATCTTGAGTTACGCTCATTACCCATGTCTGTCAGCATCGCTTTGAACGTTTGCCAGCTAATATTTTTGAGCAAAGTTCTTGTTTGTGCCAGTGATGCTGTTGTCATATAAATAATCCCTTGAGAATATTAATAATTTCCCAGAGTTACGGCTAATTTATCGGCAATTCCGGCTATCCAATTTTCATCTTGTTTGGTGTAACTTCGGGGTGCATTTGCTCCTAAAATCAATACACCTTGATTGCCTATGGGTTGACAAATTACACCTTGGGTATTTTCTGGCAAATAATCAAATTCAATGCGTCCTGGGTAGACATTTAATGCTACCAAATACACTGGTTGTTGCTTTTCTAAAACCCGTTTGACAATTGCCCCTGGGATAACTTCTGATTTATTTCCCAGAATGCCGCGACGTAGCAAAACTTTGCCTTGATAGAAAACTATGAGCGATCGCGTTACCGTATTAGTTAACAATAAATGTGATGCCCAGGCTAATTCTGTTTTCACGGCTTCTGGTAAATCATCTGCTAACACAAAGCCTTCTTCCCCAATCAGTTCTACTGCATCAGGCGATCGCGGCTGCACTTGTTGCCAAATTAAACCAGTTAAAATCAAAACGGCACTCAAAATTACTCCCAAAACATCCCCCCGCGCCTGGGAGTCTGTAAGTTCTGGTGTCAACAAACGGTTAATTAGCAACAGCACAGCACCCAAACCCCCAACTACTAGGGGTATGCGCCGTACAACTCGATTGGGATCGGATTTAGTCATTAGTCATTCTTTGGGAATTGGGAATTGGGAATTGGGCATTGGGCATTGGGCATTGGGCATTGAGGTAAATATTTCTACCTTGTCTACCTTGTCTACCTTGTCTACCTTGTCTACCTTGTCTTCCTCCCCCTGCTCTCTGCTCCCTGCTCCCCTGCCTATTCTTCTCCTGGTTCAATTATGCGTTGAAACAGATAGCCAGTACCGCGCGCGGTGAGTATCAACTCTGGGTTGCTGGGGTCATCTTCTAATTTTGCTCTGAGGCGGGAAATATGTACATCAACTACGCGGGTATCTACATGGCGTTCTGGTGTATATCCCCAAACTTCTTGCAAAATCTCGGAACGGGAAAAGGCTTCACCGGAACGACTGACTAGTAATTCCAACAGGCTAAATTCCATCCCTGTCAATCTGATACGTTCGTCACCTTTGTAGACTTGGCGTTTGTTAGTATCAATTTTGATGTTACCTACGTGAATCACACCAGAACTGGGAATTCCCGATGCGCCGGTTTTGTCTACTCGGCGTAAAACTGAGCGAATCCGCGCTTCTAGTTCTTTGGGGGAGAATGGCTTAACTACGTAGTCATCTGCACCCAATTCTAAGCCGGTGATGCGATCGGCTACGTCACCCAAAGCTGTTAGCATAATAATGGGTACGTCTGATTCTTTACGTAGCTCTTGACAAACACCATAACCATCTAGTTTTGGCATCATCACATCCAAAACAACTAAGTCTGGATCTGCTTTGCGAAATGTTTCTAAAGCTTCTTCTCCATCACCAGCAGTGACTACATCGTAGCCAATCATCGACAGGCGCGTCTCTAAAATCCGGCGAATACTGGCTTCATCGTCTACTACCAGAATTTTTTCTTTATGAGTTTCCAAGTTTCTCAACGCTCCTTAACTAAAATTTTTCATGATTAATTTTTAATACCATAATATTAAGATATCATTCTCAGAAATGATTTGGAAAAAGCGGGAAAGTCTTCTATTAATGGGATTTTCAAGTAGCCCAAAAATTAAGGAAAAATTAAGATATTTAATAATATTTAAGATTTAATAATGCCAAAGCCAAAAACTATTTATATATGTAACGAATGCGGTGCAGAGTCTCCCCAGTGGTTTGGTAAGTGTCCTAATTGTGGTACTTACAATTCCCTAGAAGAACAGATTAGCATCCAATCTTCTGTAGATATACCGAGTCGGGGGGTAAGCGGTTGGCATTCCGGCCAGGGTAACGGGAAGCCTGCGAATAAACCAGCTAAACCCAGAGCTTCTTTAACATTTGACCAAATCAGCGATCGCCAAGTCACCCGTTGGGAATCTGGATATGGTGAGTTAGATCGGGTGTTGGGTGGGGGAGTTGTTCCTGGTTCAATGGTGTTAATTGGCGGTGATCCGGGTATCGGTAAATCTACCCTACTTTTGCAAGTATCAAATCAGCTAGCGCAGAGATACCGCATCCTGTACGTTTCGGGTGAAGAATCAGGACAACAAGTTAAATTAAGGGCTTCGCGTTTAGGTGTGTCTAAACCCTTAAATGTGGTAAGTGATGAAAATGACCAAGAAGAAGAAAAAGAAAAAGAATCATCACCAAGCATAGGTGCAGATTTATACGTCCTGCCAGAAACCGATTTAGAAGAGATTTTACGGGAAGTAGATTCCTTAAAACCAAATGTGGCGGTAATTGACAGTATCCAAACCGTATTTTTCCCCGCTTTAACTTCCGCACCTGGTTCAGTAGCGCAAGTCAGGGAATGTACGGCTGCTTTGATGAAGGTGGCAAAACATGAAGATATTACCATGTTAATTGTCGGACACGTAACTAAAGAAGGGGCGATCGCGGGACCGAAAGTATTAGAACATTTAGTAGATACGGTACTGTATTTTGAAGGCGATCGCTTTGCTTCCCATCGTTTGTTACGGACAGTCAAAAACCGCTTCGGTGCAACCCACGAAATCGGGATTTTTGAGATGGTGGAAAACGGACTCAGAGAAGTCCCCAACCCCAGCGAGTTATTTTTAGGCAACCGTGACGACCCCGCACCAGGCACAGCCATTGTAGTAGCTTGTGAAGGTACACGCCCCATCGTAGTTGAGTTACAAGCCTTAGTTAGTCCCACCAGTTACCCCTCACCCCGTCGGGCTGGAACGGGTATAGATTATAACCGCCTAGTGCAGATTCTCGCCGTCTTAGAAAAGCGCGTCGGGATACCCATGTCCAAATTAGATTCCTACGTAGCTTCGGCTGGAGGGTTAAATGTGGGAGAACCAGCCGTCGATTTAGGAATTGCTATTGCCATAGTTGCGAGTTTCCGCGATCGCATAGTAGATCCAGGTACAGTATTAATCGGTGAAGTCGGCTTGGGTGGACAAGTGCGCGCCGTTTCCCAGATGGAACTGAGGTTAAAAGAAGCCGCTAAACTAGGATTTAAACGTGCGATCGTTCCGAAAGGTCAAAAATTCCCCAACTTTGACATTGAAATTGTACCAGTCTCCAAAGTCATAGATGCCATCATCGCCGCCATCCCCCATCAAGAATTGACAGCCGAAGACTTAGACATAGACGAAGAATAAAATTAGTTGACTGTTTTCTTCCCTTACAGCCCTCTGACTTTTCATATTATGTGGACAAGGTAACGTGAAACCTAACCCCCTAACCCCCTTCCCTAGTAGGGAAGGGGGAAAAATTAAAGCCTCTCTCCTTATAGGGGAGAGGTTTGGAGAGTGGTCTTCCAGATCCCGTTAAACCTCAGCTACACCCTTACACCCCCCCTAAACATGACAGCCATCATCACCCCTAACTACCAAATCACTTGGGAAAAGCTACCCGAAGATTACAAGCTACCAGATGAACCAGTGGACAACATCAACCAACCATTTCTCGCCGCCGCACTCACCCAAAGCTTAGAATTGGCGGGGAAACTGCCACCTAACGCCCTAACAACGACAAATTACGGCATTTGTGCCACATTAAATGGTAAAACTGTCGTTAAAGCCCCAGATTGGGCATATATTCCCAACATCACAGTTAGTAGAGAAGAAGTAACCCGCAGTTACACTCCTCAACTAGAGGGAGACATCCCTGTCATTGTCATCGAATTTTTATCTGATACCGATGGCAGTGAATATTCTAGTAAACCGACTTACCCCCCTGGTAAATGGTTTTTTTATGAATGTGTCTTAAAAGTACCGAGTTACGCCATCTTTGAACCCAACACAGGAGAGTTAGAAGTATATCGCCTAGATCAGAAGACAGGTAGATATAGCCTACAAACCCCCAACGAAAACCAACATTATTGGATAGCCGAGATGAATCTTTACCTCGGCGTATGGCAAGGTACGCGTGAAAACCGCACAGGTAATTGGTTACGCTGGTGGGATGAAAGTGGACAATTACTGTTATGGGGTTCGGAGTTAGTGGAAAAAGAACGCCAACGCGCCGAAAGACTAGCTGCACAACTACGCGCAGCCGGAATTGAGCCGGAAGATTAGACTGACTTTCCACAGTATCTGAAAAACCCCTCTCCAAACCTCTCCCCTGCAAGGAGAGAGGCTTTAACTTTTCCCCCTTCCCTAGTAGGGAAGGGGGTTAGGGGGTTAGGTTTTGCGTTCACTTTTCCACATAATAAGACTTTGCGATCGCCTCCGGCGTACCCATCTAGCTAGATGACTACAATCTAGCTTTTTTGTTGTGTCTATTTAAATAGATTTATACGAAAAAATACTACTTCCTAACAGTTTATATCTCTAAAAGTTTTACTAAATAAGGCTATGAGAATTTTTCAAAAAAGCTTGACTTGTATAAAAATATACTTTAATATATTTTTAGCATGATAAAGGCGATCGCGGTATCCGACCAAGAATCTTGCGATCGCCTTTATGTAGCTCCCAATACAGGAGATAAATATTATGATGGCACAATTACAACAATCTGCCCAATCCAAGTTAGAGCAGTTTTTAGGCGAAAACCCAGATACACCAAGCCTTAATCAATCAACGCAACAACCATTACCCCAGAGAGAACCGATTAAACATCTACTGATAGGCTCACCCAAAACCGTCACCAGTACAATTCACTACTTACAGGTAATTGGTTACGCCAGCGTTGGTGAATGGAGTCCACTGTTACCCACCACTAACCCAGGCGAAGTCATGAGTATTTTAATTCGGCAAATTCTCATTTAATACTTTTAGAACCCTGACTTATACCAAAAGTCGGGGTTGTGGACAAATCAATATTCTATTCCCCTGCTTGTTGTTTCAAAAAAGCGACATTCGCCAATTCCTCGGCTAACTCTTGATCTGTAAGTAGAACGGTGTAGATAATTCAAGGTTTGTAGTGAGGACTTTAGTCCTCTAATAAGGACTGAAGTCCTTACTACGAACTAGATTCCAATTTTTTTACATGACTTCACATAGTTTGGTTTTTTCAAGTCGTTCTACTTATATTGCATAAAATCAACCTGGTAGCGTGATAATGCCTGAATAAACTCAGCACGCTTTAGTCCCGCTATTTCTGCGGCTTTAGCTTGTGAGATTTCCCCTAATTCATACCATTTAACTGCTGCGGCGATTCGCATTTCTTGGATAAACTCTTCAGGATTTATGCGAAGTGCCGAAAAGACTGTTTCGGGTAATTGGATTGGGACTGTTCGCATAAGTTTTTCTTGAGTTAAGAAATTTCAATATCTGGTAATAAGATTTAGTTAACGGGAAAATTAGGTTGGGTTAAGCGATAGCAAACCCAAAAAAGCCTTTATAATGTTGGGTTTCGTTCCTCAGACCAACTTACTACTATGCTGTAATTGGTTTTTTCATAATGCAGACAACTTCACCATAACCAAGATTACCAGTTAAACCTAGTAAATTATTATGTTCTATATCTTCATCTTGACCAAGCTTGCTTGTCCATTTACCATCGGGTAATTGTCTAGCAACATGAGTTGGTATTTTGCTGGAGTTCACATATATTGAGATTTTTTGAAATCCTGTTTCTAAAGAAGAATTGCTACAGATTTCATAACCAAGTGTGCGAAATGCTGCTTGAAAAGCCTCAAGAGTTTCTTCTCTGGGAATATCTGGTGGCCAGTATTCTTCATATTGAGCATCTGGCCACCACCAATTTTCATCATCTTCTGCTGCCCAAGCAACGCAGTTATAGTCAGTTGTATCTGGACTTGTAAGCTTGTAACCGTGGATGACTAAGTTAGGATAATCGCGTTCAATAAAAGATTTTACATAGCTATCCCAAGCGTTATTACCTACCACTGATAACCTCTTTGTCTACCCCATTCTAGCCAAGCTTTAGTCATTTCTTTTGTATTTCCTCTATACTGCGAAGGGACAGGATCAACTCTTGCAATAGATTTTAATGCCCAAAACCAACGCCCTGATTTCTTTTCCAGTTCTCTGAGTAGCAAAGGTATGACAGGTTCACCCATTCCTATAATCTGTTGATATGCAGGGTGCATTGACATTTGATTAGTAGATGAGACACCACGATTTTCCTCACGCCATTGCTGGGTTAGTGTCATGAAAGTTGATTCTATTTCAGCTTGATTAGAAATTTGCAGTTCCTGTTTTCTAGTCAGTTGTGCTGCATAGGCAATAGCAGCTTGAACATCTTGTAATGTCAGTGGTGGGTAATCTTTGACTATTTCCTCAAATGTCAATCCTTCAGCGATGTTATCAAGGATAACTGAAACCATCACTTGTGTACCTGTAATATGCGGTTTGCCATGACAGGTTTGAGGATTGATACTAATGTGTTCTTGCCAGCTAGTCATGGTTTTTAGTGTTTTTGGTTAAAGCTGTTGATAGGCGATCGCGTTTAATTACTATGATGTCAATTGAAATGCTTGCAGCATAGTTAAATTTAACTGCTGAATTTGATTAGCTCCTAGTTTACCTATCCGTCTGGTAATGAATCTAAGCTCAAGAGTAACAAGTTTACTAACTCTAACTTTAGAAATAGCCTTTAATCCAGTTGTCGCAAACTCTGCATCTGATGGATCTAAAACGAATTCTTCTGGTGTTAAATTAGTGGCATTCTGAGAAGAAATAAAACATACAGTTATATCATTTCCTAGATTATCAACCCATAAAATTAACCCAGGACGCAACTTTGTTCCAGTCAAATCTGTAAACGGGAATGGAACTAAGACTATGTCTCCTTTTTGGAGAGACATTAAATCGCCTCCCCATCTTCCAGAGTATATAAATCCGGTTCATCATACAAAAAGTCAAATGCTTTACTTCTGTGTGCAAGTTCCATCATCTCTGGTGTAGATGGATAAGAAGAATTGAAAAATAGCCTTTCTTCCAACAGCGAGCGTTCTTCATCAGAGAGAGAAAGAATAACTTGTATAAGAGATTCTACGAGCTTGGTATTCATTAATATAACCCCTTGGTTTGACCCATTCTAGCCAAACTTTAGTCATTTCTTTTGTATTTCCTCGACAGGTTTGAGAATTGATACTAATGCGTTCTTGCCAGTTAATCGTAGTTTTGAGTGTTTTTGGTTAAAGCTGTTTATAGGCGATCGCTGTTTGCTTGTTATGATGTCAATTGATATATTTTATACCGCAACTAAAGATTCATCTTCTTGCCAAGAAAACAAGGGTTCAAGTTCACCTGATTCAGCAAATGTTATTGCAGCTATTAAGCATTGAGGTAAATTAACACAAATTTTCTCAGAATAATTTCCCGCCTGTCCACCTACAACTAATCTTTGCCCATTAGCAGAATTAGCGTTATTGCTTTTTGCTTTTATTAATGCTTGATAAAAAATATATAAATTAATTTTTTCAACAGAAGTATCTGATTTGGTTATTTCATGATCAATCGGATGTAAAAGAGAATAAAAAATCTCATTATCTAAAGTTACAGTAACAAGATATTGAGCATCATTACCTCCACCAATCATCATGTAACTTTGATCATCAGTTTCTAAACTAACTAAAGTTTTATGTTTACCATCTAATTCACAAATAGCTGTTTTGATTTGTTGCCAATTTGGATTTTCAATGACAGTTTCTTCATTTCTGTTTCCTGTCCATTTATCTGTATATAACTTGGATACAAACATTATGTTCTCCTTGTCTTTGGAGCGGTAACTTTCATGGTTTTACTTTCACTGGGAGTAATAATTTCTAATTCTTCTATACCTAATTGATAAGCCATAGAATTAACACCACCTTGTAAACCACAAGCACGGCATAAATCTCTATCTACAGTCAAACGCGCTTTGGCTGCTTTAATACCTGCATCTAATACTTGCTGAAAAGCATCAGCTTCTGCATGAGTTCTAGAAATAGGATTAACCTTCAGAGTTATTTGCCGACGATAAGGATTACTACTAGAATTTACACCAAAAAAAGTTTTATCATCTATTTCTATTTTAGCAATTGTTGAGCCGTCAGTTTCACTATCAGCAGGAGGTAAACCCAGATGCTGTCTATATTCAGCCAAGTCATCAAAAACACTGTCCATTATCCATTATATTCCTACTAATTTCACCTACGAAAAAATCCCCCACCTTGCGGCAGGGGATTTTTTTATTACTTACCTACAAAACTAGCAGCCAGATCAACCGAACTTACCAGCAGTAGAAGCAATGAGGAAAGCTGCATAGGTGACGACGTAGCCGACAGTGAAGTGTGCTAGACCAACTACACGAGCTTGAACGATGGAGAGAGCAACGGGTTTGTCTTTCCAGCGAACGAGGTTAGCGATAGGAGTACGTTCGTGCGCCCAAACTAGAGTTTCGATCAACTCTTGCCAGTAACCTCTCCAGGAGATGAGGAACATGAAGCCAGTAGCCCAGATTAGGTGTCCGAAGAGGAACATCCAAGCCCAGACAGACAGGTTGTTCACGCCGTAGGGGTTGTAACCGTTGATCAACTGAGCAGAGTTAGCCCAGAGGTAATCACGGAACCAGCCCATTAAGTATGTAGAGTTTTCGTTGAACTGAGCAACGTTACCTTGCCAAATACCCAGGTGTTTCCAGTGCCAGTAGAAGGTTAACCAACCTACTGTGTTTAACGCCCAGAACAGAGCTAGGTAGAAGGAGTCCCAAGCGGAGATGTCGCAAGTACCGCCACGACCGGGGCCGTCGCAAGGGAAGGCATAGCCGAAGTCCTTTTTATCGGGCATCAGCTTAGAACCACGAGCATCCAAAGCACCTTTGACTAGGATGAGGGTGGTGGTGTGGAGACCGAGAGCGATCGCATGGTGTACCAAGAAGTCGCCAGGGCCGATTGTTAAGAACAGGGAGTTAGTACCAGAGTTAATGGCATCTAACCAACCAGGTAGCCAAACGTTGGCATAGTTGGGGTAAGCGGTGTAAGCAACACTATCGGGGTTAGACAACAAGGTGTCTAAGCCGTAGAGAACTTTACCGTGAGCAGCTTGAATGAACTGAGCAAATACAGGTTCAATCAAGATTTGCTTTTCAGGAGTACCGAAAGCAACTACTACGTCGTTGTGAACGTATAAACCAAGGGTGTGGAAGCCTAAGAAGAGAGATACCCAGCTTAAGTGAGAAATCAATGCTTCTTTGTGCTGTAACATCCGCTCTAGCACGTTGCCTTTGTTTTGTTCGGGATCGTAGTCACGAACTAAGAAAATCGCACCGTGAGCAAACGCACCAACCATCAAGAAAATCGCGATGTATTGGTGGTGGGTGTACAAAGCTGCCTGTGTAGTGTAGTCCTTAGCGATGAAAGCGTAGGAAGGCAGAGAGTACATATGCTGTGCCACCCAGGAGGTAACAACGCCTAAACAAGCCAAGTGCCAACCTAATTGGAAGTGCAGAGAGTTGTTGTAGGTGTCATAAATGCCTTGGTGGGGCATATTGAAGGGGCCTTCAACGGGCTTGCCAAAGAAAGTTTTGGCATTCATCATTTCTTTGATGCTGTGACCGATACCGAAGTTGGTGCGATACATATGACCAGCAACGATAAACAGAACAGCGATCGCCAAATGGTGATGAGCGATGTCGGTCAACCACAGAGATTCTGTCTGAGGATGGAAACCACCTAAGAAGGTCAGAATCGCTGTACCAGCACCTGTGGATGTACCAAAGACGTGGCCTGCTGTATCAGGGTTTTGGGCGTAAACGCTCCAGTTACCTGTAAAGAAGGGTTGTAAACCTGCTGGGTGGGGAGCAGTGGTTAAGAAGTTATCCCAACCTACGTGCTGTCCGCGAGCTTCGGGGATAGCAACGTGAATTAAGTGACCTGCCCAAGCCAGAGAGCTAACGCCAAACAAACCAGCGAGGTGGTGATTGAGGCGAGATTCAGCACTCTTGAACCAGGCGAGGCTGGGACGGAACTTGGGTTGCAAGTGCAACCAGCCAGCAAATAAACACAAGGCAGCGAATAATAACAGACCTAATGAACCGATGTACAGTTCTTGGTTTGTCCGCATACCGATGGTGTACCACCAGTGGTAAACACCAGAGTAAGCAATGTTTACAGGGTTACTAGCACCAGCTTGGGTAAATGCTTCAATAGCGGGTTTACCGAAGTGGGGGTCCCAAATCGCGTGGGCGATGGGGCGGACGTGTAGAGGATCTTTAATCCACTGTTCAAAGTTACCTTGCCAGGCTACATGGAACAGGAGGCTAGAAGCCCAAAGGAAAATGATTGCCAGGTGTCCGAAGTGGGTAGCGAAAATCTTTTGGTAAAGATTTTCTTCGGTCATGCCGTCATGGCTTTCAAAATCGTTGCCCATCGCGATCGCATACCATATGCGCCGCGTAGTTGGGTCCTGTGCGAGATCCTGGCTAAATTTTGGAAATTTTGTTGCCATAGGTTTGATATTTCCTCTGACCTTTAGCCATCAGGTTTCAGCTTTGGGAGTTCTGAGCTTTGAGTTCTAAGTTTTGATTACTCAGCACTCAGGACTCACAACTCAGCACTCCGTAAACTGATTGCTATCCTACTGAAAGAATGTGTGCGTGGAAGAATGCCCAGGTTGTGGCAATCCCTCCCAGGAGGTAGTGAGCTACACCAACTGCACGACCTTGAGTGATGCTCAAAGCGCGGGGTTGGATTGCTGGAGCTACCTTCAGTTTATTATGCGCCCAAACGATGGACTCAATTAGCTCTTGCCAGTAGCCACGACCACTGAACAGGAACATTAAGCTGAATGCCCAAACGAAGTGTGCGCCCAGGAACATGAGTCCGTAAGCAGACAAAGCACTACCGTAGGAGTTGATTACTTGTGAAGCTTGCGCCCACAAGAAGTCACGCAACCAGCCGTTGATGGTGATGGCACTTTGGGCAAAGTTACCACCAGTAATATGAGACACATTACCAGCTGCGTCTACTGTTCCCCAAACATCAGATTGCATTTTCCAGCTGAAGTGGAAAATTACAATTGACAAGGAATTGTACATCCAGAACAGTCCGAGGAACACATGATCCCAACCGGAAACTTGGCAGGTACCGCCACGGCCAGGGCCGTCGCAAGGGAAGCGGAAGCCTAAGTTGGCTTTATCGGGGATCAAGCGAGAACTGCGAGCAAACAGTACGCCCTTGAGCAGAATCAGTACAGTTACGTGGATGGTGAAAGCATGGATGTGGTGAACCATGAAGTCAGCAGTACCCAAAGCGATGGGCATCATTGCGACCTTGCCACCGACAGCCAGAATACCACCGCCAAAAGCATAGCTAACTGGTTCTAAAGCGTTGGGAGCTGTACCACCAGGTGCTAATGTGTGCAGGTTCTGCACCCACTGAGCAAATACTGGTTGTAACTGAATTGCTGTGTCGGAGAACATATCTTGGGGACGACCCAATGCACGCATTGTGTCGTTGTGGATGTATAGACCAAAGCTGTGGAAGCCTAGGAAAATACAAACCCAGTTCAGGTGAGAAATAATTGCATCCCGGTGACGAATCACCCGATCCAGAACGTTGTTTTGGTTCACAACAGGATCGTAATCACGCACCATGAAGATGGCAGCGTGAGCAGCACCGCCCACAATCAAGAATCCGCCGATCCAAATATGGTGGGTGAAGATACACAACTGAGTTGCGTAGTCAGTCGCCAAGTAAGGATAGGGGGGCATCGCGTACATATGATGCGCGATGATGATTGTCAAAGAACCTAAGAAAGCTAGGTTGGTTGCCAATTGAGCGTGCCAGGAGGTGGTCATGTTCTCATAAAGACCCTTGTGACCTTCCCCAGTGAAGGGGCCTTTGTGGTTTTCCAGGATCTCTTTGATGCTGTGACCAATTCCCCAGTTAGTGCGGTATTGATGACCAGCGATGATGAAGAGTACAGCGATCGCTAGGTGGTGGTGAGAGATGTCAGTCAACCACAAGCCGCCGGTAACAGGGTTTAAACCACCCTTGAAGGTCAAGAAGTCAGCGTACTGACCCCAGTTCAAGGTGAAGAAAGGTGTTAAACCGCTAGCAAAGCCGGGGAACTGCTCAATCAACAGGTCTTTGTTCAGGATGAACTCATGAGGCAAGGGGATGTCTTTAACAGCCACACCTGCATCTAAGAGCTTGTTGATTGGGGCGGAGACGTGAATCAAGTGACCAGCCCATCCCAAAGAACCGCAGCCTAACAGCACTTGCAGGTGGTGGTTCAGCATGGACTCCACATTCTGGAACCATTCCAGTTTGGGAGCGCGTTTGTGGTAGTGGAACCAACCAGCAAACAAGAACAAACCTGCTAGCACTAAGCCACCGATCGCGGTGCAGTATAACTGGAAGGAGTTGGTGATCCCCCAGCCCCGCCATACTTGGAACAAGCCAGAGGTGATTTGAATACCGTGGAATCCACCACCTACATCACCGTTTAAGATGTCTTGTCCCACAATTGGCCAAACAACTTGCGCGCTGGGTTTTACACCCAAGGGGTCGCTCAACCAGGCTTCGTAGTTAGAAAACTTCGCGCCGTGGAATATCATCCCGCTTAACCAAATGGTCACAACGGCCAGGTGTCCGAAGTGAGCCGCAAAAATCTTGCGGGAAATGTCTTCTAAATCGCTTGTATGTGTATCAAAATCGTGGGCGAGGGCATGAAGGTTCCAAATCCATGTGGTGGTTTTGGGGCCTCTAGCTAAGGATTTGTCGAAGTGTCCAGGTTGCGCCCATTTTTCCAATGAGGTTGGTACTGGATCGTTATCAACTATCACTCTTGCTTTTTTTTCCTCTCGCTCCGGAGGACTAATCGTCATTCGACCTCCTCTCTAGATAAGGAATGAGGAATCATGAAACCACAGAGAGAACCGCGATCGCTTCCCACAGAATTTTTCTGGAGCCGCGATGAAGACGCTATGTGGAAATTTGTTTCTGTTGAATTATAAAGTCTTCACTTGTACATTGTTGGAGAGATTTTAACAATAATTCAAAATCCCTAGAATAATTGTCTTACTTGCCTTTTACCTGCAAACTATTTGCCAAAAAGTCAATACTTTATCTATTTAATTTACAAACAATAACAATTCGTAAAATTTATCCTTTGATACATCGGAAGCCAAGTCCACAGCAGGCTCTAGCACTTGGTATATTTGTTTATCAATGAATTTGATTTGTTATTTAAATACTTAATCAATACAAGATGTAAATAATCTAACGTTTATTACGTCGATTTTAAACATTCATGGTATGTAGGACAGATTTAACCTTCAAGACCGTAGTTTGCAGGAGATAATATCAGTCAAAATAATCAAGCAGTTGTCAAAAATAATCATCGGGTATCAGCCATGAAGCACAGGCACAGAGAAGTTCGAGCTGAGGCTTCCTCGGATCGAAACTTCGGAGAGGCAAGAGGCAGGGGGCAGGAGTACAGGAGGCTAGGGGAGATTTTGATCCCAAAGCCCAAAGCCCAAAACCCCATCCCCTACACCTCTACACCCCTACACCCCTATTCCATTGTTTTGCCTATGTTGAGGTGGCTAATTACACTATTGTTCGTCTTGAGTTTGGCTAGTTGTGGAGAAAAAAGCGTAGGACAGGAAATATCTGTTAAGCACAAAGACCAACCTCAGCAAATATCTCGGCAGTTTTCCGAAGTATCGCCACCAGCAGTTATTCAACAGCTACGGTCAACTTTAGAAGCCTATCGGCCACAAGTCCAAATTATTACGCCCCAACCTGATGAGATTCTCACAGACAACAAAGTGACAGTCCGGCTTCAAGTTAAAGATTTACCGATTTTTCAGCATCCACAATGGGAACTTGGCCCTTATTTACATTTAATAGTTGATAATCAGCCTGATATTCCCATTTATGACTTAGAAAAGCCCCTGGTATTGTCAGACTTATCCCCAGGCACTCATACTCTGCGCGTCTTTGCGTCTCGCCCTTGGCATGAGAGTTTTAAAAATGCGGGTGCTTATGCCAAGACAACTTTTCATTTATTCACCAAAACTGACGACCATAACCCTGATCCATCCCTACCCCTGTTAACCTACAACAGTCCTCAAGGTAGTTATGGTGCAGAACCCATCTTGTTAGACTTTTACCTGACTAACGCGCCTCTACACTTACGCGCTGAAGATAATACAAATGACTTATTTAGTGATTGGCGGATTCGCTGCACGATTAATGGTGAAAGTTTTGTACTCGATCGCTGGCAGTCAGTTTACCTCAAAGGCTTTAAACCTGGCGTGAACTGGGTGAAGTTAGAATTCCTCGATAATCAGGGAAACCCAGTCAAAAATGCTTTTAACACCACAGTTAGACTAGTTAACTACCAACCGAAGGGTAAAGACACACTCTCTAGAATTACCAGAGGCGAATTAACAGCTGATGAGGTACGCAGCATTGTAGATTCCTCCTATGCAGCTAAACAACCAGTCACAGAACCTACACCAGAACCCCAGCCAACACCCGAAGTTCTAGAAACACCACAACCAGAAACTGCACCTACTCCCAAACCGACCGAATTACCTACACTGACAACACCTGAAGTAGAACAACCTGAAAATACTGAGTTAGAACCTAAATCTCCAAAGTCATCGCCTACCCCCATTCCAATTCCTACACCACAGCCAGAAGTTACAGCAACACCATCACCCATTACACCTGAACCACAGCCAGAGGCGAAACCAACAGCAACACCATCACCTATTACTCCTGAACCACATCCAGAAGTCACAGCAACACCATCACCCAGCATTACCCCTGAACCACAACCAGAGGAGAAACCAACAGCATTACCATCACCCAGCGTTACCCCTGAACCCCAAATAGAAATAACGCCAACACCATCACCAAGCATGACTGCTGAACCCCAAATAGAAGTAGTACCTCAGCCTCAAGTTAAGGAAGAATTACCACCACCAGTTACAAATCAACCTTCACCTACTCCTACCCCAGAACCTCAACCAGAGGTCAAGGACGCTGAATCATCTGAAAAACCTGCCAATAAACCCAAAAAGGTGAATTTGAGAGATTATTTCCAAAGGCGATCGCGTCCTGCATCTGGAGAATAGATCATAGGGTATTGGGCATGGGGCATGGGGCATTGGGTGGTTGTATTGTTCTCCCCTGCACCCCTGCACCCCTGCACCCCTGCACCCCTGCCCCCTTCCTACTCTTCTCCTGATTCAATGAAAAATACTCAACTCTAGCTTTTGGGCTAACAGTTCTACAAACGCGATCGCTGCTATGGGATTACCGATACGATCTAAAACCGGATTGTAACAAGCGATCGCTCCTTCCCCTGGTAATATCGCTAATAACCCACCACCGATCCCCGACTTCATCGGTAGTCCAATTTTGATCGCTAATAACGGTGAAGCTTCGTATAAACCGCAGGTTAACATCACACCATTGACTATCTGACGGTGCTGAGATGGTATCTTCTCGTGCTGACAAGCTAAGAGTTTTCCGAGTAGGCTTAAATCTTGGACAGTTCCCGAAAAACAGCATATTTGTTCGTATATGTCAAGAGCAATGTCGGGATTTGTAATATTTCCTGTCTGGAATAAATGATTAGCGATCGCCTGATTTGCTGGAGAACGAGACGACCTAACTGAAGCCAGTATGACTTCATCTAGTTGGAGTTGACAGCCAGCCGATTGATTTAACCATTGACAAAAAGATTGAGTGCGATCGCTAATATCCCTTCCAGGTAACTTATCAGCCAAAGTAATCGCCCCACTATTAATCATGGGGTTGCGGGGTTTACCACCATCAGCCACCAACTGTTCTAAAGAATTGAAAGGTGCATCTGAGGGTTCAACACCCACCCATTGCAGCACTTGTTCTGCACCAAATTGTTCTAGCAGATAGAGTAGAGAGAAAGGCTTGATAACACTCATCAGTGGAAATACACAAGCCGTATCTCCAACACTGTAACTTGGTGTTGATTCACAGCAAATGTGGACTGCAAACCAACGGGGATCAGCCTTAGCTAATTGTGGAATGCGATCGCAAACTTTCCCCAAATGCGTTTGAGTTTTCGCTAATTCCACCCAACCACGTAAATCGTCGGTATTTAATTTCTCAAATTTGTTCACAGCAGACACAACCCCGAAAAAATATCAGATTTAACTTTATTCCTTCATTTTGAATTAATCTATGGTCTTGAATCGAGATAGGTAGTATTGTTTCAAGATTCGGGAATAGTCTAAAAATCTAGGTTTTCAATCCAAAATCCAAAATTCAAAATCCAAAATTGGTATGATTTCTCGTGTCAGATCCCCAGAACTACCGCAAAATTTTACTTGGTTTAACACTGAGCAACCAATATTACTCAAAAAACTTAGGGGTAGAGTAGTCATTTTAGATTTTTGGACATACTGCTGTATCAATTGTCTTCATGTTTTACCAGACCTCAAGTATCTAGAGCAGAAATATCAAAACAGTCTGACAGTCATCGGTGTTCACTCTGCAAAATTTGACAACGAACAAGAAACCGAAAACATCCGCCAAGCCATCCTGCGTTACGACATCGAACATCCGGTGATAGTAGACAAGAATTTTCGTGTTTGGCAAGAATATACAGTACGTGCTTGGCCTACATTCATCGTCATTGACCCAGATGGTTACGTAATTACTACTATTTCTGGTGAAGGTAATCGTGATACTTTAGACCAACTGATTGCAAAGTTGATTCAAGAACATCAACACAAAGGTACACTTAACTTTCAAGAACTCAGGCTGACTTTAGAAAAACAGCGACAACCATTAATCACACCTCTGGCGTTTCCAGGTAAAGTCTTGGCTACCCCAGCAGCGTTGTTTATCACTGACTCTGGACACCATCGGATCGTGATGAGTTCTGTAGATGGCGAAATTATTCATGTAATTGGTAATGGTAAAGCTGGTTTGACAGATGGTGATTTTTCAACAGCACAGTTTTCTGCACCCCAAGGAATAACATTTGATGTCACCAATGAAATTTTGTATGTTGCTGATACCGAGAATCATGCAATACGTCGAGTTGATCTGCAACATCAACTAGTAGAAACCATCGCCGGGACTGGTGAACAAAGCCGTAATATTTACCCTCATGGGGGTGTTAGCTTAGAAACTCCCCTCAATTCTCCTTGGGATATAGTGAAAGTTGGAAATAATTTATTCATTGCAATGGCGGGTTCACATCAAATTTGGTGTATGAACTTAGACACTAGGATGATTTCCACCTATGCGGGTACAGGTGCAGAAGGTTGTTTTGATGGTTCACTAACTGAATCTGCTTTTGCTCAACCTAGCGGAATTACCACCAACGGACAAGAGTTATTTATTGCTGACAGCGAAACTAGTTCAATTCGTGGTGTGGGATTAATAGCACCCTACCAAGTCAGAACTATCTGTGGAAGTGGAGATTTATTTGGGTTTGGTGATGCTGATGGACAAGGCGAGGATGTCAGGTTACAGCACTGTTTAGGAATCGAATACGCCAATAATTTTTTATGGGTAGCAGATACCTACAACCACAAAATTAAATTAGTCAGTCCCAGCACAGGGAATTGTCAAACAGTTTTGGGGGATGGTTCTGTGGGTTTACAAAACGGACAGGGTAAAAGTACCCGCTTTTTTGAACCTTCAGGATTGAGTGTTATGGGTTCACATCTATATATATGTGACACCAACAACCATGCTGTTCGTCGCGTAGACTTAAATACGCTAGAGGTGATGACTCTAGAATTTCTTGGTTTGTGTACGCCTGACGTTTGTATTCCGAATAAGTTTTAAGTTCCCACAGAGGCGCAAATACAGTAAAAAATCTTTGTGAGTTCTATAATTTTTGTGGGTTTATTTCAGTAAGTTTACTGCTCTCATCAGCAGCTAATTTATAGATGACGAGATAATACTTCAACAGTAGCAAGTCCAGTTTTTTCCCAACTAAATTGATTGGCTTGAGCTAAACCTTGGGTTGAAAGTTGCGATCGCAATTTAATATCATTAGCTAGCATCTGCATTGCATCGGTGATTTCTGCTGTGTTGTAGGGATTAATTAAAATGGCTGCGTCACCAGCTACTTCTGGTAAAGATGACAAATTTGATGTAATCACTGGTGTACCGCAAGCCATTGCTTCTAGAACGGGGAAACCGAAACCTTCCCACAGACTAGGGAATACAAGTGCGATCGCTTGATTAATAATTGTAGGTAATTCATCGTAAGGTACATAACTCAGGAACTTGACACGATGAGTTATCCCTAATTCTGCTGTTTGTTTTTGTAGCAGTGGGGTGTAACGCTTGTCAGTTGGGCCTGCTAGCCATAGTTCGTAGTCATGATGGTGGGGTAGCGCAGCAAAAGCCGCAATCAGGCGGTGCAGATTTTTGTAAAGGTCTTGTCTACCGATGTAGAGAAAGTAGTTGCCAGTTGGTAAATTGAGATTACGAAAATGGGTGCGATCGTGCGCTAAGGGAATCGGAGTAATTTTACTAGCTGGAACTTGGTAAAAATTGACAATATCACTAGCTGTAGATTGCGAGTTACAAATAATATGTTGCGCTTGTTTGAGAACCTGCGGAACGTAATAGCGATGATAGGGTGTCAACGGTGAAAAACGCCTGGGAAAACGCAACGGTATCAAGTCATGAGACATCACAACAAAGCGACAGTTGCTATAAATCGGTGCTTCCGGTAGAGGTGAAAATAAAAGATGAGATTTTAACTCTTGATAAATTTTCGGCAACTGGGATTGTGTCCACATTAAGCGGCGAAAATGTCCTTTAGTACCATGAGCAGGTGTTAAATTATCAGGTACAGAATAGCATTTAAATTCAGGATAACTATTAGCTGTTAATAAAGTAGGGTTAAGCTGTTGTAAATAAGGAACAATATTTTGAGCATAGTTACTTATCCCTGTAGGTTGAGATAACAGGATAGATAAGTTAATAACTAACTGACTTGTACTCATTAAATAATTGTTCTATAAGCGTTTAATGTTTCCCTTGCTGTTCGTTCCCAAGAGAATAGTTTTGCTCTAGCTTTACCTCTATCAATTAAATCCTGTCGCAACTGGCGATCGCTAATTACTTTTAATATACTTTCCGCTAGTTGCATAGGATCTTGAGGATCTATCAAAATAGCAGCGTCTCCCGCTACTTCTGGAATTGATGAAGTATTGGAACTAACAACCGGCGCACCTAACGTCATAGCTTCCAAAACAGGCAAACCAAACCCTTCATAGTGAGATGGATACACAAAAACATCTGCTTTTGAATAAAATAATGCCACTAATTCATCAGATAAATAGTCTAGATGATGTATTTCATCCCTCCAAGGAGAACTTGCGATAGCAGAAAATATGGGTTCATAACCCCAACCTTTTTTTCCAATCAATACTAATTGATGTTCGACTTTATAGTTTTGCTTTAATAAATTAAACACTGTGATTATAGAATTAATATTTTTTCTTGGTTCTATAGTGCTGACAAATAGTAAATATGGCTTAGAGAAATCATACTTAGCTTGTATTTCCAAACTCTCCAAAAGTTCTGGTGATACAGAATTGGAATGATAGCGACTAGCTAATGGCGTAACATAAACTTTTTCCGGATTTATTTGCAAATATTTCACAATATCTTGTTTTGAGCTTTCCGAAATTGTTAAAACTAAATCTGTCCACTTCAAACAACGCTTGACCTTTTCTTTATAATTTTTTACAACCGAATCTACATAATTGGGATATTTTATAAAAGTTAAATCATATATATTCATAACCCTCAAGGTATTCTTGCAGGGATAAACTGAGTAATTGGTTCCTTGTAATATATCTGGGTAATCAAAATATTTTTCAAAATAAGATAAGCTGGGACTAAAATTTAAATCTAATAATAAATCAGATATTCTTACCGGTAAAGGCATTAAATGCTTGTAAGAATAATGTTTCAGAGCAGGAGGAAAACTAAAGTCTCTACTTAGCCACTTTTTTAAACCTGGTTGATAAACTATTCCTAACTGAAAGTTTTCTGAGGACTGTAGTGTGTCAAGCGCACATATTAGATTAAAAACATAAAAGCCAACCCCACTTGGTTTTGGAGCTACTGGGGTGGCATCAATTACAACTTTTAACATGAAAATATTTAAGCTTTGCCTTCACTCAAATTTTTTAGATCACCATCAATTATTAACTCAAGCATTTGCCCAAAGGTATATTTGGGTTCCCAATCTAAATTAAGCCTTAATTTTATCAATATAACCAATTAACTACATTGGTTCATCAGGACAAAACTAAATATTTGATGGACTTTATAGATAAGGATTTCAGGCATATGAGAACGGTGTTGTCTAGTTAGAGCAGTGATGAGTTCTTTTCTAGCCGTTTCTAAAACGTAAATTTATCAGCCAACTTATAAACATAAGACCCAATTTCAGAAATAACCTCCTAACCTTTTGCAATTTTATCATTAGTAATAGAAGCTTGTCTTTGATTGGAAAAACAATTGGTGTTAAATATACATAAACTAATGTTATAGTTTTTCTACCAAAAGGACAATACATAACAGTTAAGTAAAATATAGGTAGAAAAAAGAGATGAGATTTTTTCTTAAAATATGTATATATTAACTGTTTAATATTGGTAATTTTTATTTCATGTTCTTCCAATGGACAGTCGTTGTAAACTACAGTATTGACAGCGCAATAGGCTGGTATACCCTTTTTTACAGCCCTCATTATAAATTCAGAATCTGAATGATAATGAGGCAAGAATAATTCATTATATATTCCTATTTTTTCAAATACGCTTCTATGAATTAAAACACCATTACCTGGTAGAGAATCTACTTGAATATAGTCCTTATTCATAATTTCAGTAGGTAGATTATCTGCCCACTGTGCATGATAAGACAACTGTAAAATACTCCTAGTACCCCATTGTGAATATGCACCTAAAGACCAGATTAAACCAGGTTGAAGCATATAATCTATGCGACTACCTAGTATTAATATATTATGTTTTACCGAGATTTCGACTAGATTGGCTACATAGTCGGTATCAATATTACTGTCATCATTGATAGTTAGTATAAAATCGCAATTTTTTTCTAAGGCAAGCTCAATGCCCCGGTTCGTTGAGGCTGTCCAATAACTATCATCATCAACATTAATCAGCGTTAATCTGGGGAATCTTCTTAAAACTACATCCTGAGTACCATCTGTAGAATTGGCATCTACAATAATTATCTCTAAATTTGGATAAGATTGTTCTGAGAAAGACTCTAAAAATCTTAAAGTAATATCTTTCCTATTCCTAGTTGGTATAACCGCACATATTTTTGGATACATGAATATAATTCATCCTCACTGAACTAATTAAGTTTTAAAGAAATAAGGATTTTAGCTAACTTATAGGCACGTCTAAATATTTTAAACTTCCTAAAAAATAACTAAGAAATTGCAAAGTTGATAAATTTTTATTTTGATCTTGGATATTTACTTTTAATATCTTAAGTTGAAAAAAATCTAATGGGCTATTTTTCCAAAGATTAAACTCATTCAATAGCTTTTTACCTTTAAGATGATTAACTACTTTGGGGTACTTAATTTGATTATTGAAGGATATTGCTGATAAATCAGTACAAATATCAAGTGTTGCTATTGCTTGATGAATATTTAAGTTATCGAGGTTGAAACCATAAGGACAATACATCAAATAGTCAGTCTCAATTAAGGATTCGATGATATAACTAAAAAGATTAAGGTAGTGAGTTTTATATTCTCTGCTAGAATACACATTTAGAATGTTAACCGTATCTGAATTATGATAATAATTTGTTAAATTAGATTCAAATGGCAGAATATTAATAACATTGACTAAAGAACTATATTTTTGAAGAAATTGAGGGAGATGCTGTAAATTTTCTGCTTGTTCGACGTGTTGCAAATTAATTTGTGGAGTGTAATCTATCAATAGCGTTAACCTTTGTGTTTTGTAATTCTTGTCGTGTGCAGATGATTTCGCAGTAACAAAGTTTATACATTCTCCTGAACGATATTTTTTGACTACTTCCGTTAAGATTTTAAATGTATCATCTGCTGTTTTTTGTAATGAGTATTGAGATCCCTGTTTTAAACCTAATTTAGATAAATGCAAAAGTCTTTCCTCGTTCATGAGTAGCTCCGCAATATCATGTGCTATTAGTTTAGTATTGAAAGGATATTTTAGATAAGCCACTGCATCCTGGCAAATTTCAGGAATAGATGCTAGAGATGTTGTCAAAACTGGAGTTCCAAAGTTCATAGCATCAACAATTGGGATACCAAAACCCTCATACAGGGATGGGAAAACCATTAACTTAGCTTTTTTTATTAAATTAGCTAGTTCCGCATCGCTCACAAAGCCTCTAATATCTACTGAATCCTGCATATCTAAATCATTAATCATTCGTTCTAAAAAATATGATGAAGTTAAATTATGTTTTTGCGCTCCTGTCAAGATTAGTTTGAGATTGTTGAACTTATGATATTCACGCTTTAATAACCAAAGAGATTCTATTAAACGATAATGGTTTTTATGCTTCCAGGGAATAGCAGGATAAATAAGATACGGAATATCTGGAATATTAAATTCATGAGTTGTGTTAGATTGCGAAAAACAAGTATCAAACTCATCAGCTAAGTACCCAGCAAGATAAGTAACATAAACTTCTTGCTTACCGTATATTTTTTGAATTAGGTCTTTTTCGTGGTTTGATATAGTAATGACTGCATCCGATCTTGATATAGCATAACCGTAATGACTTCTTCTTGCTTCGTAAATACCACCCTTAAAAAAGTGTGGATATTTTTCGTGCTGCAAATCTAAAATGCAAGAGACTACTGGAATCTTTGAATAAATATAATTTGGAACTAACTCATTAAGGGGACACAAATAAATATCACTCCAAGACATATTTTCTTGGATAGTTCTGCTATTATTATCAGCTAGGGGAACTACTTGTATATTTCCAATTTTTTGAAAACGAAGGAAATTATGTGGTTGCACAAGGACTCTAACATCTGATATCTTCGCTAATCCTGAAACTAGAGAATAAACATATTTACCAGCACCACCTGCTCCTTGTGAATCACTTAAAAGGTTTATACAATTGATTAATATTTTCATTATCTATTTCGATTTTTATAAATTAGAGTTAGGTTATTTTGATTATTTTATGATACTTATAAAAGTATGATCAACACAAACACTACCACACACTACAAATAACTCAGTTCATAAGTGTATCTTATAGCATTAGAGAGTAGATTGTAGCATGAGACTAGGACTAAAAGTATATTTCTTACTATCAAACCAGATATCAGCAAAATTTACGAAATCTTGCCTTAAAGTCTGAGTATGTATGAAAGTTCCACTACCAGTTGATTAAGTAGGTCTGAATAAACTGCACTCTGTGACAGAGCGTAAATTTGCTAAAACCCTTGTCATTCCTTGACTCTACTTCGTTCGCTATGAGAAAGTTATAAATTTTGCCATCACCTACTCAACTTGTCAGTTAACTCCTAGAAATGATTTGTCAGGAATCATAACTGTTTTGCATTGATATGCAAAACAGTCAACTAAAATAACGCATTTCCTTGGTGTTGTCTGAATATACTTATCGGCGATCGCAAATATTAAAATTTTACATCATTTTATTGCTGTTAATTTTATTTTTTTGCTAAAAAGGATATTTGGCATGGGTAATTGATCTCTCTACTCCTTCTTCCCAACGTATGATTAATTGATCCTCGATTTAGTCCTGCTGTTTTAATATATTAAACGCAGCAATAATAGTGTTAATACTTTTCTTGGTTCTATGGTGATAACTTTTTAGCATGATCTGAGGTATCAAATAATTTCTTTATTTCCACGGCATAACTCTCAACAGTATGGAATTTTCGATAATTTTTCTGAATTTCTTTGATTTTCGCTTTTAATTCTAAAGAATTAGCAAATTTAATAATTTTTTGGGTAATAATTTGGGTTTGACTCCAATCATCTATAATCACTTCCTGAACATTGTATTTTGAAAGTTCTTTTGCCATCCAAGTTCCAGCAGTGACAACGGGAATTTTACCCGCCATGATACATTCTGCAAAAATACCAGATGTGCGTTCTTTGTAAGCATTCGCATCATATGGAAGTAATATAATATCCGATTTTTTAAGCCAGGTTAAATAGTCTAAATTACTCAAATTATCTGCAACCAACCTAATTCTAACACTACCAGTAGTAGATATGAGTTGAGAACTTTGAGCAGCAACAACACATATTTTATTTGCTTCATCAGTAGTGCAATTAACTAAAGATTTAACTATTTCCCACCCCTTTTCTAACCGTGGAGTGCCAGCCCACCAACAAACGATTTCATCATCTTGTTTACGAGTGTCTTCAATATCAATAAATTCTGTGTGTGGTATGGGCATTACACTTACAGAATCCTGAAAGTAATTTGATATTGAATTGGCTAAAATATCACTATCAGTTAGTATTTTAAATTTTCCCGGCTTTAATTTTAGCTTAATTGCTTGATTTAAATTTTTATAAATCCAAGCGGTTTTATCTTTATGTATATCTCTACGGTAAAGTAACCATACTGATAAATTATTTGTAGGTGTAGGTACTAGATAAATAGCTATCAGTAATGCCAAAAGTTGTACGTGGATAAATCTTTCTAGAAAAATGATGGAAGGTCTGGAGTTAATTAAAACATACTGTCGTAGTTTTTTAGCAATAGAAAGACTCAATTTTAAAATATCTATAAACTTCAATATTCTGATGAATGGATGAATTTTTGCTTCCAAGTTTTCACTGCTCAGGCAAGCATACCAGTTAGTTGGTAAATTACTGACTTTTGAGTCCGGCGGCAGGATAACTAGATGCTGCCAACCTAAGATTTTTGCGGCTTTACTCACAGAAATATGATACGGAATTATGTGTCCCTCTCCTCCCATAAGATTAGGAATTAGAGAAATCAATATTGGACTTTGCTCTATATCATTGTGATTCATAAACTGCTGAAAACAGGTTAACATTCAATGAGTTGAATTGTTTCACTCAATTCCTTAATCATGTAAACAGATGGGTGCTTTTGGGCTAAGTTTTTAGCATCTACTAAAGTCCTATTTGTTAGTAAAAAAATTGGATTACAACCGGCATTAATGGCACACTCTACATCACTAATTGCATCACCAATAAAATATGAATGTGAAAGTTCTATCAAATACTGTTCTGAAGCTTGTTGCAACATATATGGTGAAGGCTTACGGCATTGACAGTTATCTGATGGTTGGTGAGGACAGATGAAGATATCTTTAAAATACACACCCATTTTTTCATACTCTTGGCGTATTTTGGCATGAACTACCTCGACATCATTGGCAGTAAAATATCCTCTGGCAATACCAGACTGATTTGTAATCACTATTAATAAATATCCTGAGTCTTGCCATTTCCTAAAAATTTCACCTGCATTCAACGGAATGTTAACTTGATGTGGGTGGCTTAGGTATGGAATATAATCTATCAAAACGCCATCTCTATCTAGAAACAAAGCTTTGTTCGGTTTAGTATATTTTGCCTTTTTACTATCAAAATACATATTTATACAAATAAAATAAAGTTAAATTTATTTAGGTAAAAATAATAATTTCTTTAATTAAGTTAACTTCGTGAATAATTTAAGTTCTACCTGTTCACAGATTCGATGATAAGTGATCACATGAATCTCTTGTACTAAAGGAGTATGGTGTTCACTAACGAATAAGGAATAGTCACTAATTTCCTTTAGTATTCCACCGTTATTACCTGCCATACCAATTGTGATAATTCCTAGTTGTTTAGCTATCTTTAAAGCTTTAACTACATTTTGAGATTTTCCAGATGTAGAAATTCCCCAGAGGATATCTCCAGGCTTACCTAAAGACTCCACTTGTCGAGAAAAGATGGTTTCAAATTCGTTGTCGTTTGTCCAAGCCGTGAGGGTAGCCGGATTAGTAGAAAGTGCGATCGCAGGTAATCCTTTACGATTGATTAAAAAGCGTCCAATAAACTCAGCTGCTATATGTTGTGCATCAGATGCAGAACCTCCATTACCGCAAATCAGTAAGGTGTTTCCTTGCTGAAAACTTTTCACTATTAAACTCGCTACTTTATCTATTGCCTGACAATACTCTTTTGTGAAAGCAGATTCTAAGCTTTTAAGTTTATCTTGCACCCAGTAATCCAAAGTTCTTCCTCACTTATTGTTTGGTAACAGTTTATCTTGTTGTGTTCCAAACCATTCAATAGTTTTGCTCAACCCAACTTCTAAGGAAGTTAAAGTTAAATCAGGAACATATTGTTTCAGTTTGCCAACACTTAGACACTTAGATTTAGCACCAACATAGCGTTTTGTATCAAACTGGATTAATGCGAAATCATAATCTACTTTTTCGCAAATCAATTTAGCAAAGTGTCTAATAGTGAATTCTTCACCAGCACCGATGTTGATGAGTTGATTATCCACATTAATTGCTAATTGAATCATAATTTTGACAAAATCGTTCACAAAAACCAATTCGCGGGATTGATATCCGTCTCCCCAAAGAACCACTGGCTCCCCATAGCGTTTACCGCGCATAATCTTACGAATTAAGTCAAAAATAAAGTGCATTTGTCGCCCATCGGTGTGGTAGCCTGGCCCGTAGAGGGTAGAAGGGACTAAACACAGATATTTCAAACCATACTGTTTATGCAGTGCTAATTGACCAGCGTAGAGCATCCGTTTAGTCATTGCATAGGTAAACAAGCTATCAATTGGGATTCCTGTTAGGTAATTTTCTTCTATTAGCTCTAAATCAGGAGCATAAGCACAACTAGTCCCCATACTAATCAGCTTGGCTTGCGGTTGATATTTTTGCCACCAAGCCAATACATTAGTATTAATTTGCTGGTTAATAATCCACTGTTCACCAGGATGATACAAACAAAAGTCACCAGCTTGAGTCCAAGCTGCTAAATGGTATATGTGATCGTAAGTTTGATGATTATATTTTAATAGTGAGTCTGGCTGAGTCAAATCACAATTTTGAGAATTGAGGCGGACTAACTCATGTCCTTGTGCTGCTAAATGAGAGCAAAGTATTGTACCTAAAAAGCCTGTAGCACCGGTAATTATAATTTTCATACTTTAAGCTTCTTTGGGATTCACAGGGAAGTAAAATTCTATCCCTTGATCAATTAGATGTTGATTATTAGAGAGAATTTCTTTTTTAAAATTCCAAGCTAAAACGTAATAAATATCTGGTAGTGCTTCTAGTTCTTGCTCAATTACTATGGGAATGTGCATTCCTGGGGAATAAAGTCCACGTCGCAATTCATTTTTTTCTACCAAACAATCTATATAATTAGTGCCAACCCCAAAGTAATTTAGCATAGTATTACCCTTAACAGGTGCGCCGAAACCAAAAATTTTCTTACCCTGCTGTTTTGCTTGTGCTAAGTAGGTAAGATTGCCACATTTCATTTGTTCAATTCTTTGGGCAAACTCTAAATATGTTGAAAGTTCGTTGCTTTTTTCCTTAACTTCTAATTGTCGGAGAAATTGCAGGCGATCGCTTGCTGCTTTTTTCCCTTTATGTGTTACAAAACCAATAATAGAACCACCGTGAATTGGTGAAATATCAGCATCAAACATAGATAATCCATGTCTGTTTAACAGTACCTCAATCGTGTTGAGATTGTAGTAAAGTAAATGTTCATGATAAATCTGATCAAATGCTAGATTCTCTACAATCCGTTTCATGTAAAGAAACTGCACAACAAATACCCCATCATCCCGCAAAGCTTCCCTAATTCCCTCCGTTACGGAATGCAGTTCTTCCAAATGAAAGAAAACTCCAGCCGCGTTAATTACGTGAAATTTGCGGTTTAATCGCTGCACAACTTCTAGATTAAAAAAATCGTTTAAAGTTGGTACTCCTGCTGCGTTAGCTATCTTCGCCGTAGTTTTGGAAGACTCCACACCCAAAACATCATAACCTAGCGTTTGAAAATGCTTGAGTTGAGTCCCATCATTAGAACCAATATCTAGCACAGACTTATTTTGAGTATCCTGAAAAAAGCGGCTATCAACTTCCTCTGCTACATTTCTAAAATGTTCACTTAAAGAGCGAGTCACACCTGATAAATAGGTGTGATCTCCAAACATAATTTCTTTTTTCACAGTGTAATCTAGCTGGACTGTACCGCAGTTGTGACAATACAAAACCCGCAGAGGATAAAAAGGTTCTTGACCAATTTCCTCTGGTTTAAGGAAGTGATTGCACCAAGGTTGCGAGCCTAAGTCAACCGCAATCTCCAGATTATTAGAGTCACAAACACGACATTGCATTACGGAAAGCACCTCATAGTTGAATTTTCCCAGCGATCTCCAAGAGCATATTCAGTATAGTGAATAGCGATCGCTTAAATCTCTCATGATTATGCGGTGTTTTTGCTGTTTATGTAATTGTTTTTCTGAAAAGCTAAAAATTTTTAATGATAACAAGTGTTCTCATTATTTGTGGTCAGTGCGCTCAGTTAGTAAAAATGACCATTCTTAATTTTATTTTTGTACTAACAGCTATAGAGGAAATCACTTAGTTTTGTATAAACAATATATAGAAATTTTATTTGATTTTTCCCAACGACTACGAGATAATACTGAAAAATATATCTAAGTTAAAAATCAACAATGTCAATTTTATCAGTATAAATCAGGATTTATAAAAAACGATATATTTTTAGCTCTTGAATTAGCTCTTGAACCCCAACTAGTTGACCAAAGTTACTTGCCTATCTAGTTATATCTACGTATTTTAAGTGGATATAACCCACAATATTGTTCACATTGATTTATTTTAAGTATAGTGCATAACAACAAATACACTTATGACAAACCCCGCTTTTAATCTGATTGGTTTGACTCAACTACGTAATGACTCACGCTTTGCAGGAATTGATGGTAGTGGGATGACGGTAGCCGTAATTGATACAGGCTTGGATCGGACTCACTCTCTGTTAAATGATAACTATGTTACTGGCTGGGATTTCTATTATAGAGATGATAACCCTAACGAGGGAGTAAGTGGACACGGTACTCATGTAGCAGGTACAGTTGGGGCAGAAGATCCCAATATCGGAGTTGCACCTGATGTCAACCTCATAGGCTTAAAGGTATTTCCTGATGATGCAAGCGGCGCTCCTAACACAGTTACTGAAGCTGCTTTACAGTGGGTAATCGCAAATAAAGACCGTTACAACATTGTTGCTGTTAATATGTCACTGGGAAGTGGATTTTATACTTCCGCTTCTCAGGCTGCTGGTTTTATATACTTGGATGAAGTCAGAAGATTAGAAGAATTAGGAGTTGTCGTTGTCTCGGCTGCCGGTAACTACTTTAAAAATAACGAGTATCAGAATGTTGGCGCACCAGCCATTTTTAGTACCTTATCTGTAGGTGCTGTTTGGCAAGATGGAGTTAATCGCAACTTCCAATGGGGATCGGGAGGCATTGACTATACCACAGGGGCAGATCGCATAACTAGTTTTTCTCAACGCTTAGTTGCTCCAAACACAATATTTGCACCAGGAGCTTTAATTAGAAGCACTGTACCTGGAAATCGTATTGAGGGGATGGGTGGAACGAGTATGGCATCTCCCATAGTGGCGGGAGCAGTAGCTCTGATGCAGGAAGCTGCTATGCAATTTGGGGGACGGTTGTTGAGTCCATCAGAAGTAGTACAGATTATGCGCTCAACCGCAGACACTATTTTTGATGGTGATGATGAAAACGATAACGTTGCTAATACAAATGTTTCCTACCCTCGTTTAAATATATATAAAGCAGTCCAAGAAATTCAAAGGAGATTCCAACAAACTGCTCCCAGTGGCGACCCGAATGGCACGATTCAGGGAGCTATACTAGGCCCAATATTAGATGGTACTGTTGCCATTAATCCTATTTTGGGTAGTATTGGCATTGATGGTACTTCCACCAATGTGGGCAATAAAGATGTTGACATCATCAAATTTGAAGTGCGATCACGTGGCACAATTACAATTCAACTCAGTTCTCATCCCACAAACCGTGCAGATTTTGATAGTCTTTTACGTCTGTTTAACTCTTCAGGTCAAGAAATAGCTTTCAACAACGATGTAGGCAGCAATAAATTTTCTACCATTACAGCTACCCTCGATCCTGGGGTTTATTATGTAGGTGTAAGTGGCAATAACAATCGCAACTATAATCCTAATGTTGCTGCTAGTGGTGTAGCAGCAGCTACAGGTAATTATTCCCTACAATTCCAACTTAGCAACTCTGACCCCAATGGTATTCTGAGTGGAGCAGTTCCGGTCAATTTGGGTACAGATTTAGCACCTTTGACTTTCCCAGGGATTTTAGGCTCTGATCCCATTGAAAACTCTGACCAAAGAATTACTATTGGTGCAGCAGATGTTGATATCTTCAAGCTAATTGCACCAGATAATGGGATTTTACTCATTGATATTGATACGCCTTATGAGAACAACTTTGTTGACTCATTCATACGAGTATTTGATGCTAGTGGGAATGAGCTATTTAGAAATGATGATGCTTTAGCGTTTAATAACAACTTAGCTTACACAGAGTTCACAGACTCCAGATATCCGAATTTAGTTTTTCAAGACCCTAGAGATCGCACCTACTATTATGGACACACTACTGATAGCTTCATTGGCTTAAGAGTAGAACGAGGGCAAACTCTGTATATTGGTGTTTCTGATTATCGAAACTCTGCCTATAATCCCAACAACCTCAGTGGACGTTCTGCCAGTGGTACAGGTGGTCAGTATGAGTTAATTGTACAGTTTTTTAATAATGACCAAAATGGTAGCATCTCCCAGGCACTAGATAGCTCCGTCAGACCACTTCCCAGCATCAAAGCACCAGGCGTAATTGGTGGTGATAGTAATTTTACAACTGGGGAGTTTATTGAAGTAGGCGATCGCGACGTAGACTTTATCAAGATCAATTCTCCCACTGCCGGCATTTTAGAAATCGATATTGATTCTTACAGCGATTCCACAATCACAGATAAAGTGGATACAGTCGTCTTTATCTTCAACAAAAACGGCAGATTATTAGCTGTTAACGACGACGAAACAGAGTCATCTTTAGATTCACTGTTACGTTATCAAATTGCTGCTAATACAGATTACTTCGTGGCCATAGCAGGCTATGGCAATGACTCTTTTGATCCTTTTCAACTTGGTAGTGGCTCATCAGGAGACACGGGAGAGTATAAGTATACTAGTAGACTCTTACCACTGTCTCAAACCAATATCCTATCCAATAACACCTCCACCAGTGGCAATGTGAAAAATATCTCCATTGGCTCCACCATTTTTGAAAATATCGGCTATGACGACGGCTTTTTCGTAGGTGCTAACGATATTGATATCTATCGCTTTACCCCTACGATTAGTGGTCAAGTAACCATTCAAACCAGAGCAAATGAAATTTATAGTGCTGATACCTTTTTACGAGTCTTCAATAGTAACGGTACAGAAATCGCCTTTAATAATGATGAAAATACTTTCACCAGAGGCAGTGCTGTTCAAATAAATGTAACTGCTGGTACTCAATATTTAATAGGTGTCAACGGTGCAAGTTCTCAAGCTAGAAATTATAATCCCCTCACAGGTGCTGGAGCAGCAAACGGTAGTCAAGGCGACTATTCTTTATCTATTGTTGGATCTACAGGTACATGGGAAATAGAGGGAACAGGAGACTTTAACCGCGATGGCAACATAGATATTCTCTGGCACAACTCATCCACCAACCAAAATGGCGCATGGTTGATGAACTCCGGTGGTGCAAACATCGGTTGGCAACCTATGGCTGGCAACCCCGCAGGCTGGGAAATCAACGGTACTGGAGACTTTAACCGCGATGGTCACATAGATATTCTCTGGCACAACTCATCCACCAACCAAAATGGCGCGTGGTTAATGAACTCCGGTGGTGCAAATATCGGTTGGCAACCTATGGCTGGCAACCCCGCAGGCTGGGAAATCAACGGCACAGGAGACTTTAACCGCGACGGTCACATAGATATCCTCTGGCACAACTCATCCACTAACCAAAATGGCGCATGGTTGATGAACTCCGGTGGTGCAAATATCGGTTGGCAAGGCATGGCTGGCAACCCCGCAGGCTGGGAAATCAACGGCACAGGAGACTTTAACCGCGACGGTCACATAGATATCCTCTGGCACAACTCATCCACTAACCAAAATGGCGCATGGTTGATGAACTCCGGTGGTGCAAATATCGGTTGGCAAGGCATGGCTGGCAACCCCGCAGGCTGGGATATCTATGGTACTGGAGACTTTAATCAAGACGGCAACATAGATATTCTGTGGCACAATTCATCAGCCAACCAAAATGGTGCATGGCTAATGAACTCTGGTGGTGCAAACATCGGTTGGCAAGGTATGTCTCCTAACCCGTAATCCTGGTATTGCAAAGTCGAAAGTTAGAGATCATCTTTACTTATACGTATTTAATAGTATAAATTCTGATGACTTACTGGTTTAAGCAGTTTTAAATTATAGGTATACTTTAGGACTGCTTACTAGTTATGCCTGAGCCTAACAATACACTATCAAGTGCTGATTTAATAAGCAATTTAAGTAATTTTCAAATTACTGATTTTGTCGGTAGTGCTGATAATTTAGATTACTACAGATTTACTTTAAATATAACGAGTCACATCAGGTTAATTCTCAGTGGTATAACGCAAAATACTGTAACAGTAAGTATAATTTATGATGCCAATGGCAACGGTAATATTGACTTTAATGATACTCTGTATTCCAGCTCTGCCTACACTAGTAGCAATGCCACCATTAACCAAACTTTAGGCGCAGCTACTTATTTCATTCGGGTGAGTCCAAGCTCAGGAACGAATACCAACTATACACTAAATTTCACGGCAACTGCCGCACCGCCCTCAACTTCCAGCGATCCTGGCAACAATCTGAATACTGCGCTTAATCTTGGTACACTGTATGGTACAAGAACGTTTACAGAGTTTGTTGGTACAGCTGATAACAACGATTTTTACCAGTTTTATCTTCCTATTAATACTAGTTTTAGCCTTACTCTCACTGGGATAACGCAAAATACTGTAACAGTAAGTGTAATTTATGATGCTAATGGCAACGGTAATATTGACTTTAATGATACTCTGTATTCCAGTTCTGCCTACACTAGTAGCAATGCCACTATTAACCAAACTTTAGGCACAGCTACTTATTTCATTCGGGTGAGTCCAAGCTCAGGAACGAATACAAACTACACTCTCTCGTTAACAGGGCCACCTCAACCCGTTGGATTTTCATCTTGGCAAATTCAAGGTACTGGTGACTTCAACCGTGATGGTAATCTAGATATCCTTTGGCATAATACCAGCACTAATCAAAATGGCGCGTGGTTGATGAACTCCAACGGTGCGAACATCGGCTGGCAAAGTATGGCTAGTAATCCTACAGGTTGGGAAATTAATGGTACAGGAGACTTTAATCGGGATGGCAATGTAGACATCCTTTGGCACAATACCTCCACTAACCAAAATGGTGCGTGGTTAATGAACTCTAATGGCGCGAATATCGGTTGGCAAAGTATGGCCAGCAACCCTACAGGCTGGGAGATACAAGGAACAGGGGATTTCAACCGAGACGGAAATCTAGACATCCTTTGGCATAATTATTCTACCAACCAAAATGGTGCGTGGTTAATGAACTCTAGTGGTGCGAATATCGGTTGGCAAGGTATGGCCAGCAACCCTACAGGCTGGGAAATAAAAGGGACAGGAGATTTCAACCGAGATGGGAATCTAGATATCCTTTGGCACAATTATTCTACCAACCAAAATGGCGCATGGTTAATGAATTCTGGTGGCAGAAATATTGGCTGGCAAAGCATGGCAGGTAATCCTTCCGGTTGGGAAATTCAGGGAACAGGCGATTTTAACAGAGACGGCAATTTAGATATCCTCTGGCATAATTATTCTACCAACCAAAATGGCGCGTGGTTGATGAACTCTGGGGGAGTGAACATTGGCTGGCAAGGTATGTCCCCTAACCCGTAAAATTTCTCCTACTTAACCAACGTGTGTAAACCAAAGAGAACCACCAGATAGCCACACATCAGGAGAACCTTGCCAATTTTGAAGAATTGGTTCTATGGCTTGTTTAAATTCAGAGCTATCTGACATAAATCGAGATGGCATTAATATTTTCACCTTATCTCCTGCTCCTAGTAGGTATGCGGCCAAAATATATTGCTCATTCCAATACCAATCACTAAACATTTCTGGATAATCATAAGGCAGCACAATGTCATGAAAATGGATGACAACACCAGGCTTGAGTTTTGGTAGTACATCAAGCATGAATACAGTCACATCTGAGTTCATAAATGAGCGATGACTGCCATCCATAAACACGATGTCCCCAGGTTCTAGGTTGAAAAAAACTGATAAATCTGTGGTTTCTAATCCTGCTCTAATGACTTCATCACAGACAGCATCAACAGCAGCTCGTGGTTCTGGGTCAATAGAGACTATACGTGTTGCTAAGTTATGGTCGCGTTTAGCTCTGGCAGCGAATAGTGTAGTAACTCCAGAGCCAATTTCTAAATAAGTTCGCGGTTTAAGTTCACTTACGAAGTAGTAGAGTAAAGCGGTGTCTATTGCATTTATAGGCCCACCAACCCATCCTGGTTCGCCTGGATGCTCATGGGAAAATTGTGGATTAATTTTTAAAAGAAATGGTTGCAGTTTTACCAAGCTGTGAAATATTTCACAATGCTCATGATAGTTTTTACTAAAAATATCTATTAAACCTTGATGTAAAGGATGAGTATAACCCCACCTTGGTCGGTAATCACGGGATGGAGGATAGTCTAATTCCATCAAAAATTTACCGGAATACTCATTAATTTTATAGTCACTATTTTGAGATTCTACTAAACTTTTGGTGAGAGTGCTAATCTGCTGAATTTGCTCTTCTAGTTCTGGTAGGTTTAATGCTCTGCGTAGTCGAGTTTTTATCCAGTTTTTTATTTTCATAGATGTTAATTATAATTAACTAAATTATTGTCATATTGGGTACAAAATATTAACTTACTGAGGTGTACAATAGAGTGCATGACCTTCCATTTTCATCTTGTATCCTAGAGCAGATAAAAATGGTTCAACTCCCAACAAAGCAGATTCTCCTGTTTTTACATCCTTGTGAATGTCAATACAAAGATAGGGTAAAAACTTTTGCAGTGTATTTTTCCCACCATGTAAAGCATAAAGTTCAAACCCTTCAATATCTATTTTGATTGCTTTAGGTTTAATCCCTTTAGTAGTGATATATTCATCAAGTGTTGTCACATCTACTGCATAACGTAGATGGTTCATTGTGGGATTAATATTTGGTGATGCTAATGTGGAAGTATCAGAAGCCCAAGATAAATCGTTATCTGAAGTATATTCAATAAACTCTGTAGAACCAGGAAAATCAGCTATTGCTGATTTCACCAAGGTGACATTATGAACATGATTTAGTTCTAAGAGTTTTTGGAGATGATTTTGTGCTGTTCTAGATGGTTCAAAAGAATGAACAGAACCTTGTTCCCCAACTGCTTTTGATAAAGCTAAAGTAATGATTCCAAAAGCTGCACCCACATCAAGGGCAACATCACCAGGTTGTAAATGAGAACATAACCATTCAGACTGCTGAGACTCAACCCAATAGTTGAGTTTTTGTGTTGCTTGAGGATTTAAACAGTGAGGGCATAAACGCAATAGTTCAACAGGAGCTAACATATTTATGCCATTGATTTGGCAAGTAAATACTGAACCTGGTTGACTCGTCTCGATCAACTCTAGTAAAAATGAACGGATAGTATCCACTTCTAATGGAAGAATATCGAGATGATCTTCGTTCTCTTTTCCACTGCTGGATGAATCTTTTAATTTATGGATGGAGCTGCTTAATGTCAGTGTATCTACAAGGATTTGACGAACAGTTTCTTCTAACTCCGGTAGATTTAATGCTCTGCGTAGTCGAGTTTTGAGCCAAGTTTTTATGCCCATAATTGCAATATGTTTGTTAATTTTAACTGATTTTAAATGTTAGTAAACCACAAAAATGCGTGCTGTTCGTGACGATTATCATTAAAAATTTTGTACATAGGTTCGATACCTTGATGTTCTTGCTCAATTTCTTTAACCACACGATTTGTGCAAATAACGGTATTAGCGGGTAAGAATTTAGAAAGCTGTGGTATCCAGTCTAATGATCTATAAGCATCCAGTAACTTTTTAGTTCCTGGTAAATATTTCATTACTGAAGAGTCTGGTACTTGTTGTTGTATAAAAAGCCCTACATTGTAGGCATATTCTACATCTGTACTCCAATGTTGACAGTATGATTTGCGATATTTTAAACAATGATAGAATAAGTCCTCTGCTTCTTTGGGATTATGATTAGCAAAAGCATATTCAACTCCAGCTAGAGTCCGATGCAAATACCAAGCGCGTAAATCTTCTATCTCTGCTCTCGGATGTTGTGTAGTTCGCTCATCTGGATAGTTACGAAAAACTCCCAAAGTTTGAGGTATGGCTTTAGTTTTAATGAATGGCAAAATGCGACTCTTAAATTCTGTGTCTCCTGCTGCTCTAAAAGTGGCATCATAGAAACCGAACCTATCATGAATAGACCGACGATAAAGCGCACCTACCCACGATAGGTAACATGTTTCTAAATAAACTAAATGTTGTTGATAACCTGTCCGATCATAAACCATCACATCGCTCATCCATGAGCCATGCTGATCAACATTTGTTACTAAACTGTTTGCTTGTACCCAATCTAATGTCGGATCTGCATCTAATTCTGCTGCTAGGATTTCTAAACACTCAGGCAGTATGGTTTCATCAACACCTAAAAAAGTCAAATATGGTGAACGAGCAAGGTCAATTCCGCGATTCCAAGCACTCTGTATGGTTTCTCGTTCAGCACATCGCGCATACAGGATAGGAATATCTAAACATTCCATCACCTGCTTGAATACATGATATTCATCACCAGGAGAACCACTATCAACCAGAATTACTTCAGCAGCACCAGCTTGAATCAACGTTTGCAATTTTAGTGTTTGCAAAAATAAGGGGAGTTTGGCAGCAGCATTGTATAGTGAAACTATAATAGAAACTCGATAGCTGGAAGAAGTCCGCCGATCATCGAGAAATTCGTACTCCCACTTTTGATTAAATTTGTTGTCTGCTAAAGCCTGATTGATTATTGCTTGACAACGTTCATGTTGATCTGGAGAGTTTCCATACATAGCTTCAGCCGCTAGTGCTTCTCGACTAAAGCCATTGGCTTGTAGTATGGATACGACATTGGGTAGATCATTAAAATAATCATAGCCAAGCGATCGCATACATCTAATCTGATAAGTTGCAGCAACTATATCATTACCCTGGAGCATCTCTAATCTGGCAATCTCTCTCCAGATTCTCACACGGTCAATCCGATGCTCAGAAGCAAAATTCCAACAACTACTAACTTTACCAGCTAACTCGCTTTGATTGCTTTCACCTAAATTGAAGATATATTGATAACTATCAACTAAAGATAGTGCTTTTAGCCCTTGATCCACAATTTTGAGGTTTTCATAATTATCCTTGCTTAAAATAGCCCTTACCTTTTCTTTGAGAAATTTTTGAGGATTAATGCGCCAAGATTTGATATTTTTTAATCCTCGTTTAATTTCTGGGCTAATTTGCTTTTTCAAATTTCTTACTATATCTTTTTTTATATAATTAGTCGTAGCCAAAAATCTGCGTTCATCCTGAAGTTTTATTAGTCTAGAATACCAGTCTTCTGTTTCACTACGCATAGATTTATCATATATTGGCTGACTTTCGTATATTGCTTCTACAGATAAGCCAGATATTTCTGGTTTAGCATGAGATAAATATTCGACTAATTGATAACGATAGTTATCATAATTATCTAATAATGCAATCAGAGAAGGAATACATGAATAAATGTCATTCGGATCTATAATTATTAAAGGTAAATCAGGATAATTTTCTTGTAAAAATCTCACAACCCCAGCCCCAGTTCCGATCACAGTCGGACAGCCAGAGAATAATGATTCGAGAGCAGTTAAATTAAATGTGTCGTATTTAGAAGGCAATAAAGTTACAGATTTTCTAGAAAACACCTGTTCATATAATTGTTCATGACTCATAGATGGCAATAATTTAAATTCATCTTTGATGCGATTATTCACCATTTGATAAAGCAGTAGTCCTGAGCCTACTTCACCTTTATAATCAAAACTGTCAGGGCCAATAATATTAGCTGTTTTGAACTTAGAACGAGGTAGCCACCAAGCCAAATCGACAAAAATATCGGGGCCTTTACGCCTTTCCGTACGACCGACAAAATTCAGGTCTGGTAATTCGTCTAAATTGGTAGCTAATTTAGGTTTAGGTAGTGATATCACCGACAAAGGATTAAGGTAACAAGATTTTAAATCAAAAACCTCTCGCCACTCGTCTAAATAAGACTGACTGATACCATAGCGAATATCAACCACACTGTATTGTATTTTCTCTTGCCAAATTAAGGTTTGATCAACTTTTCCACCATAAAACCAATCCATCTGAATAGATGTAGATATATTGCCGTGCATTGACAAAGCAAGATGCTCAAAGTCCACTTTATGATGTATGAGCGCAGGTCTGAGCATAGTACCCAACTGTTCATAATCTGGTAAATCTACAACATCAAAACGCTGTTCAGCTACCGAAGCAGCTATATTGCTAGCTAAGATAAACGCACGGTAAATCCATTTTGGTGGGGTCAAATCCAAGAATTTTACATAATCAGAAAGATGATATCTTTCTCGATAAACAATAGGATGTGCATTGCTAGGACGAGTGTTTTCTAAACGTTCGGAAACTATGAAATAATAAAAGTTAATTTGGGGATTCTTCTCAATTAAATTGCGATAAAATGTTTGTCCACCACCAATCTTATTAAATAAATCAAAATCTACAATTAATACTTTCATATGTTTTTTAGTTTTTTTAAAGACATTTCTAAGAAAAAATTATTTGCGACCCAGGTGCATTAGTTTTGGCACTTAAAATATGATGCTTATTAAAGCGAATATATAAGTTTTTGTGGCATTCTGGAGGTGCAAAAAATAACATAAACCCACCTGCCCCTGCTCCCAATAACTTACCACCCCAAGCCCCAGCTTCTATCCCCATCTGATAAATTTGATCGATTTCCGTATTAGAAATACTTCCATCAAGGCTACGTTTAGCTAACCATGCACGATGTAATAAATCGCCGAATTCTGATAATGGTCTATTGTTAGTTAAAATATCCCATCCTACATCAACCATGTATCGCATCTCCTTCAAAGTGGCTGTGTTATCTCCAACTTTTTGCAACTGTTGGGCAACAACATCAGCTGCCTTGCGTCTAATACCTGTAAAAACGATGAAAAGATGCTGTTCAAATTCCTGTAAGCGTTGTGGCGATATAGGTACACGGTTTACAATAATGTCATCTTCAGTCCTAAATTCAACCAAATTAAAACCACCAACTGCGGCTAACACTTGATCTTGACAGCCCACTTTATCCTGAACTAAGTGACGTTCTACATAAATTGCTTCATAGGCCAAGTCGAGAGGTTTGACAAATTCTCCTTTAAAACTGTGGAGGGCGTGCAGTAGAGAAACTGTAAATGCTGAAGAAGAACCTAGTCCTGTAAACGCTGGTAAATCTGCCACATTATGTAATTCAATATCTTTGTCTAAACCACAAAATTTTAAACACTCACGATAGACACGATGTTCAATTTCATCTACGTTTTTGACTAATTCAACTTTGCGATAGGAAAGTCGAATTGAATAATCAAATAAGCGGCTAAAAAAAGGACTAGCAGTAATGTAGGAAAATTTATCAATTGCTGTTGCTAATACAGCACCTCCGTGTTGAATAAAATATTCAGGGTAGTCAGTTCCACCACCGAAAAAACTAATACGAACAGGAGCGCGAGATATTAGCATAGGTTAAATGAAGAAAAAAGTGACTTTTTTATTGGCAAATCAATTGTATATATGTGTCTTTATTGGTTAATTTTACTGCGGAATATAACGCAGTTTATATAAATTAATTAAAAATGTGCTAAATCATGGAGTAATACTTCTATTTTTTCCTGAATACTAGAGCTAAATCCATATCTTGCACACCCGTAATTTGATGCCGTTTCTTTTAGTTTAAATGTTTTCGGGTCAAATTCATCTTGAATTTTCTGATAAATATCTTCATATGCTAAGAGGGTATCAGCATATGGAGATAATTCATTTGGTATTTCATTGCGCGCTAGTAGTGAATATTTATTATTTTCTCTGAACATAGCTTCTGGTATGTGAAGGTTAATGCCCATTAAAGAACATAAGTTTAGAACCTTTTCATTATTCATATTTTCAAAAAAAATTACATATGAATTAGGAAAAGAATGAAACACATCAATTTGAATTTGAATGGTTCTTAACCATGATTCAAATAACAGATACAATTTTCTATCGGGGAACATTTTTAGCATTGACCATATTGCTTCAGTAGGCCTTCGCATAATTAGAATATAGTTGGAAAAATAGAAATAAGTTGCATGAAAATGAAAAAATAGTTCTTGACGGGATTGATTATTAAAATCACCATGAGGGCCAAATGCTATTTTCTCCCCTACAAATTTATAATTTTTGTGCATCCTTGATAAAAAAGCGAATCCACCTTTTTCTGGAAGCCTAGATGAAGGTATAAATGTTCCCTTGCACCTGCGGTTTTTAAATTGAATATGCTGGGTATTGAAAAATTCTACGAAATTATCAAGATTATAGTGCAAATATAAATTAGCTTCACCTAATAGAAACACATCTGGAGAAAGATTTAAACAATCGCATAATATGGATGTTCCAGACCTAGCATTACCTACAATAAAAAGACCTGATTTACTTAGAATTTCGTATTCTTCATCATTAATTAAAAAATTATTCTTATTATTATTTTGATAACCCACATATTCTTGAATAAGTTTTTTTTGATTGTCTAATTCTTGTAGTGCTGTCTGATAATTACTTTCTAAAATGGAGAATTGTTGATTTTTTATCTCAATATTTGCTAAATTTTCTTGATAAATTTTATCTATTTCAAGCCTGAATTGCTCTTGATATACTTCCAATTTTTGCAAGACTTCTTGATATTTGAGTTGCAATTCAGCAAATTGTCGTTCTTTTATTGCAATTTCCTGTAATCTCTCCTGATATGCACTGTCTAAGTCACGTAGCATCGAGCGTAAATACTGGGGTATTATTTTCTTTATCCCAGAGTAAATCATCCTTTTAATCTCCTGAATAGGAATGATGAATTTTCACTGAAATAGCTTTCCAGCAAACAAAAAGCTATTATTTAGCACAACTTATTTAAACATATGTAAGTATAAAAGTATCTAACATCTTTAAATAAGTTATGACTTTGTCAATAAAATATAGCTTACCAGATTCTAGTGTAATGATGATTGCAAGTAATTGAAAAACTGAGGTATAAAAAGCAAAAATGATCTGTGAAACTTATATTCTCATAGGTATATGGACAAAAAAATCTCAGTATGATAACTCAAATCTATCTAAGTTTTGGATAATAAATGATTCGGACTGCGGCAGAGATTCAGGAGTGCCTATATCCAAAAAAGCAGCTTCAGTAATAGCTACTTGTATAGATAACTTTTTGCTTAAAAATAAAGGGAAGACTTCATTTTCAAAACTCAAAGGTTGTCTATGTGGAAATTCTTTTAATAAAGAATTTTTGAATAGGTATACGCCCGTGCTGATTATCCCAGCACCAGGACGCTTTTCTGCAAAATTTTCTAGTTCACCTGATTGATTGTAAACTAAGGAACCATATCGTGAAGTATCTTTTACTGACAAGCCTAGAATTACACCACTAGTGTTCTTATCAGAAAGATGCTTAGTAAGTAAAGCCAAATTGGCAAAAACGAGAGAGTCGCCATTGACAACTAGCCAATTATTGGATGATTTTCCACTTTGTTGTATAGCATTTAAAAAACCCCCAGCAGTTCCTAGAGGGGTTGTTTCTCTACAACAAATAATCTGCACACCCTCAATGGGTTGTGTTTGGAAATGCTGTTCTATCACTTCTCCCAGATAGCCTGTAGAAATAATGAACTTTGTAATTCCTTGTGTTTGGAAGTAACGTACAACCCACTCAACAAAAGGCCTACCTGCAACTGATACCATCGGTTTAGGCACACCATTTAACAGATGCTTGATGCGTGTGCCGTAACCACCAGCTAAGATTATGCCTGTGATCCCGTTTGAGGAAAATGACATTTATTGACTCTACTAGACGTTAGAATATATGGTGTTGCGTAAGATTGTATAACCTTTTATCAATTCCTGAATACCTCGACTCAAAGACCAATCTGGTTCAAAACCAGTATTCAAAATTCTGGCGTTGGAAACTATGTAATCGCGCTTATCTGGATCTTCACCGATGGGAGCTTCTAGATATACAAAGTTGGGTAAATGTTTTTTAATTTCAGCACACAGTTCTAATTTGGATAAATTTGCATCTTCTAATCCAACATTGTAGGGTTTACCCTTCATGGTTTCAAAATTAGCAATGCCATGCAAAAATACTTTTGTCACATCACGAATGTGGATATAATTTCTCTTAAAATGTCCTTCAAATACTAGCACCGCTCGGTCATGGACAGCCCGATAAACAAAGTCATTGACTAACAAATCAACCCTCATACGGGGGGACATACCAAAGACAGTTGCTAATCTAAAAGTAATGCTATTTTCTCTTTCTAAAACAGCTTGCTCTGCTTCTACTTTCGTTATTCCGTATAAAGAAATTGGGCGTAGAGGTGTTTCTTCTGTACAAAACTTTCCTGGTTCACCAATGCCGTAACCACTATTTGTGACTGGCATGAGAATGCGCTGTTCCTTACTGGCTAACCTACACAACATTTTAACAGCATTGGAGTTAATTGTTTGAGTCCCGATCGCATCATTTTTACATAATGGCGCGCCTACTAATGCTGCTAAGGGAATAATGACATCAGCGTCTTTGAGCAGAAGTTTAATAGTATTTTCATCTCTGCAATCACCTCTGACGATTTGAAACCCGTCATATTGACAGCAATCAGCCAAGCTATTTTGGTGAAACATGAAATTATCTAGTACAGTCACCTCATAACCATGAGCTAATAAAGTTGGTGTCAATACTGACCCAATATAACCAGCACCTCCAGTAATTAATACTTTCATACTCACTCCTAGCTTACTCTGAGTGAGATTTTACAACTAAAAGAGCTTTTTAGTAAAAGTTGTTACTGAAAAATAAAAATTTAGGTGTTACCTTCTCTGACCGCTTGTAGATAATAATCTACAGTTTCTTCTGCATTACCTGCAAACTGTATTTGTCCCTTGTGCAACCAAATTGCTCGGTTACACGAATTTTTGATAAACTCTAAATCATGGGAAACTGCTAATACTGTGGCGTTTTCGTCCCAAAACTTATCGATTCTCTGCTTACACTTGTTTCTAAATTTTTCATCTCCTACAGATAAAACTTCGTCGAGAATCAAGATATCTGGTTGTACATCCGTAGCGATCGCAAATCCTAACCTAGCCACCATACCAGAAGATAAACCTTTAACTGGTACTAAAGCGTAATCCTCTAATTCTGCAAACTCTAATATCGAAGAGGCTCTTTGTTGAATTTCCGCCCTGGAAAAACCTAAGAGAACTCCATACAGGACAATATTATCCATTACAGAAATCTCAGCATCAAAACCAGCACCGAGTTCAATCAAAGGGGCAATTTGTCCCCTAACTCTGACTGTACCACTGGTTGGCTGTAAAATAGAACAAATCACTTTCAGCACTGTTGATTTACCTGAACCATTTGCGCCAATAATTCCTACTTTTTCACCTGAATTAACAACCAGATTGATCTGATCCAGAACTAATTTGCGTGCAGGCTTCCGGTACTTACCTTCAACCAGGGATAGAACTGTTTTTTTTAAATCATAGGAAAATTCTTCTTGCGTCCGCCGCCACAAAGATACTTGTTCTAATCGAATAAGTTCCATCTAGAGTAAATCCATAAACTGATGTCGCCACATATGAAAACAAGTCAATCCCAAGGTAAAAATTATGATGCCACTGAGTAAAGCCCCCCAAATTAAATTAAAATCTGGTAAATTCCCAGATAAAGTAATTTGACGTAGACTTTCAATGATTGGGGATAGTGGATTTAATCCTAAAAACGGTTTGACTTGGGGTGGTACAATGGCCGCTGGGTAAAATACAGGACTGCTAACCCACAGTACGAATACGACTAACTCATAGAAGTAAGGTAAATCTCTAAAAAACACATAAAGCGCACTAACTAAGAACCCCACCCCTGCACACACTAGGTTTAGGCACAGCAATGGGAATAGCAATGCTAACACATTGAATATATTTTTAGAATTGATGAGTGCGATCACCGCCAATAAGGGAAATGCTCCCACGGCAAACTGAAAAATATTGGCTACTACCATTGAGACGGGGAAGACGCTCACAGGTAGACGAATTTTATTTAGTAATGCCCCATTATTGACAACACTGGATAAAGCTTGGGATGTGGAGGATGAAAAGAAGTTAATCACCACTAAGCCAGTAAAGGCGGCTAGCACGTAGTTGACGATGGAATTGCCGTAATAAGATGCGAATGTCGCACCAAAAATTGCACTGTACAGTGCTGTCATAATCAAGGGGTTCAATAGTGACCAATACACGCCTAATAAAGAACCTCTGTAACGCACTTTGAGATTCCGCATGACCAAGACTTGCAGCAACTCCCAGTAGCGGCGCACTTGTAGCCAATTTAAACTCTTTTGAATTGAAAGCGTCATTCGCACTCCACTACCACACAGCACACATCAGTCATTCGGGCATTTTATCCTATTAGCGAGTCTATTGTTACATGAGACTAGGACTTAAACTATATTTTCCCCATCATGACTGAGCGTCAGCCAGGTTCATCCAGTCTTGTCTCGTAGCTACCATAGATTACCAAATTATTACATCCCGCCAGACTCGTTTCTTTGTCGGTTAGTTCCTAACATTATTTGTCAGGAAATATTAATTTCTTTATAACCACACAACTCTAGAAAAGTCAACTAAAAAGACCTACGTACCTCACAGCAAGTCTTGAGCAACTATCAGACTATATCAACTTGTGGTCTCGCGATCGCCAAGACCTAACAACAATTGCCAGACTTTTGTCAATTGTTCAGTCTGCATCTAATGCAGACTGAACAATTAAATTTCATTTATTAATCAACTATTTTAGAGATGGGATACAAAGCTAATGATGTCTCATTCATATCAGAAACCAAAATTGATGATGTTGGTTTCTCGATGAAGCTAATCAGCATTTAAATTGCATAACAGCAGAGCTGAAGCCCTTACTACAGAGGAATTACGCTGAAAAAATTAATGACGATAAGCCGATTATCGCTTCACTGTAGCCAGAAAGTTAATTAATCTCAATATAAAAATGAGCATTAAATGAGAAAAATGTTGAGTGATATATAGAAATGATTAACTGTGTATCCCATTCCCAAGGAAAATGTGAATAATTAAATAATTCATAAGTATGTTTAACATTGCCAGTAAATTGAATAACATATAGAAAATGTGCAGACGAGGGTATTAAATGGAGCCATTACAACAACAAATCCTAACTGTAAGTCATAAACTGGATGCCCTCTACCAGTTTATTGAGCAACTTGACACAAAAGTAGCACAAGCTATTTCAGAATGTTCTGTAGCCAAAACAAAAGCCAACGAAAGTTTTCAGGAAAATCGAGAGATTAGCTATTCTCAGTTCAAAGGACAATTCAGCATCAATTCAGAATTAGAACACAAGGATGTATTAATAGATGGCATTTATTTAGATACAAGCAGCCAAAGTGGAGAAAAGAGCTTATCACCAGAAATTCAAATACAGAGACTTACAGCCCAACTGACAGCAGCCTACAATCGGATTGCGGCTTTAGAAGAACAATTACTGAGAGAAAGAATACATTAAGTTTGGATAGTTAAATTTACTCCGATGAAAATTTGCCGGAAGTTATGAGTCCGGTATTTTGTTGTTATGGCAAAGTGATGCGGAGTAATGAGTGGTGAGTGGTGAGTAATGAGTAGTGATAGTGATAGTGTTTATTGCGGGACTTACGTAAAAATAACTTAACTTCGTCATTACGAGCGATAGCGAAGTAATTCCCTTGATGCTGGGATTGCTTCCCTACACTTCGTTCCGATCGCAATGACATTATCGGCGTTGCGTAAGTCCTGTATTGATGAAGATGCACTTGATTCTGCTATGTAGGGATGTTTTACACAACGTCTCTACATCATTTATTGTGGTCTAACTTCTCTAACTGACGCTCAAATAATTTGGCTGAGTTTTTTAATTTGGGTTTCAATCGCTAGTAAAAGTTCTGATTGTTGCCAATTGTGACTGAGACTAGCGGCGATACAAGCAGCACCTGCACCCACGCCTTCCTTTACAAATCCCTGTTCATAGGCTCGGAGTTGAGGATAAGCTGAATGAGCAAAACTCAGCTGAGTAGCAAGTAAAGGAGGTGTAGGGCTACTAGGATACTGGCTATTTTTACCTAAACTGAGAGCGAGATTCACTGTATCACCTGTGGGATCTTCTGCTACCCAGCGAGTTGTTCCCACAACTACTGCTGCTGGCTGCCAAAATAAATTGTAAGTTTCAGCGATCGCACTCATGAGAGCATAAACCGCTAGCATTTGCGTTCCACCTGCTAACATCACACCACAACGGCGACTAGCTGCGATCGCCATTCCCGCTACTACTACTTGCATAGGATCACCCACCGCCGCAACTAGTTCCAAAGGATCAACAGCAGAGTTAGAAAACTGGGGAGACAAGGAAGTTTTTTCCACCTTGTCCCCCTGATTTTTTTGGCGCATCTTCTCCAAACCTTGCTGCACCACTTGCCATTTTTGTTCATGGTTACAAACTGGGTGGCTACTGTTAACTTTGCCAATCGCATCTATACCCAAACCAGTCAAAATTGCTAAAGCTGTGGTTGTTCCACCTACAACACATTCACTCAAAATTAGATAACTTTCGCGTGTTTGAGTGGCGAGGCGATCGCCCCAAAGTAACCCTTGCTGCAATAATTTATGTACAGTCGTTAAATCCATTGCTGCACCTGTACTTAAACACTGAGCCGGACAACCACCTAAATCAATTGCTGGTAAAGATAAACTTTGGATTAATCCGGCATTAAATAAATATAATGGTATATTTAATGACTCTAAAACAGCACGAGAAATCAGCACAGGTGAAGCTCCAGCCGTCAGAGGAGGGAGAGAGTGTTGGGGTTTGTGATTTGCACCGTAGTATAAAAACTCAGCATCAGCACAAGCAGTATATTTCCGATCCTCTGGAGTTAAACCAGCTGCGGATATTCCTGGGATTAAAGCAGTTTCTGTAAAACCTAGAACACAGGTAAACAAAGGTAAACGACTACGATATTTTTCTAGCCACGCTTCGCCCTGTTCTTTTTCGGTATAAATGTTAATCATAAACTTTAAGAGTAAAGTTTAACTATAGAACAAGTTAAATCAGTGCAAAATTTACAAACTGCAAAGTATACAGTAGAAATTTCTGTGAAAAACTAATTTAATCTCAGTGGTTAACAATAATTAGTAGTAATTAAAATGAGACTTATAGTTTTCAGGATAAAATGACAAAATGATTTTATTAGTTTCAGATTTCAGTACAATTATTAGCTCATGATCGACAAAGAGCTAAGTTTTTGTGCGAATACTGTCACGCACCAGAACAGTGGCAATATGTGTCCTTCACTGTAGACCATATAATTCCTCTTACCAAAGGTGGTGCGAATTCAATAGATAATTTAGCTTTAGCCTGTTTTCATTGCAATCGCCAAAAATCAGATAAAATTAAAGCCTTTGATGAATAATCTTCATCAGAATTACCTTTATTTAACCCACGCATTGATAGTTGGTAAGAACACTTTATTTGGTCAACTGATGCACTCTTGATTATCGGTATGACACCAACAGGGCGCGCCACAATTGCAGAATTAGCATTTAACCGAGCCAGAAGAATTAATATTCGTTGTGCTGATCAAGAAATTGACAGACATCCACCACCAGATGATCCAATTCAAAGTTGAAAATTTAGAACAGTTCATACTATTTTTTCAGTAGCTTTTAAGATTGAACAGTATAAAGAGTTAACAACGGGTATGAATTCCAGACCATACACCTAATGACTGTTTTAATAATCCATCAAGACTTGCACCCAATGTGGTGGACGAGGGATGGGATTGCCTAATCTATCTAACAATAACCAAGCGGCTAAATGTACTACAAATAAGTAAATGAAGTTATGGACAATAAATAAAGCCACTGCACCTACTTGAATGAACAACGCATTGGGACTAGATAACAATCCAAATAGCGAAAATATCCAATCTGTTAATCTAGTGACTTGATTAATGGTGTAAACCCAAAGGTCTTCTCCTGACAAGATAGACAGCAACCACAACTGGAAAAAGTTTCCCAAAGTTGCTAATAATGTCCCCAAAGTGATAGAAACTAGCCAAGGAACACGACGATACCAAGTAGCCCCAAGTAGCACACCCATAAAGGCAAAGGGCATAACAAATAATAAACTGCGAACTGGCCCCATGAGTACCGACAAAAGTAACCCAGAGGTAACAGCAGCAATCCATGCAGCCCGTTTACCCCACCGGAGATAAACTAAAGCAATGGGGACAGGGAAAAATATCCGTAACACTGGCCCCAAAGGAAAGTAAAAATTAATAAACCAAATCAAACTAGCCGTACTAGCTAAAAACGCTGTTTCTACCATTCTTAACGGCGCATCAACCTTTAATTGTGGTTGTTTTAACTCTGCTGGATGATCTGACCACTTCTGGGTTGAAGATTGAGAATCGGAAGCGGAATTTTCCTCTGGTTCAGAAGGTAGGGAATTTAAAATACTCATGGGAATTGGGGACTGGGGACTGGGGACTGGGAATTGGGGATTAGGAATTGGGGATTGGGCAATTGCATGAGTGAATTTTGGATTGAAATTCAATTTAAAATCCAAAATCTAAAATCTAAAATTTTTCCCCTAAACCCTTACAGCATAGCTCTGTAAACTTTAACCTAGATTAAACGATTCTTTTTTCTAAAGCCGACAAATCGGGAATACAGATATTGTCTTGATCTCGCTTGATCAAGCCTTTTTTTTCCAATCTTGTCAATACTCTAGTGACAGTCTCCCGTGCTAGTCCACTCAAACTGCTGAGTTCTCTATGGGGTAAATTAGGGATTTCTGTTCCGGTTTGTCCTTGTTTACCTTGACCATCTGCCAAAAATAATAATGTATCTGCTACTCGTGACTGACTATCGGATTCTCGCAACCGTAGACGACGATTTACTTGGCGTAATCGTCGCGCCATCAATTGTGATAGACGAATTCCCGCTAAAGGTTCTGTATGGAGTAATTTAACAAAATCTTGGGCTGGCATACTGCCAATTACTGTAGGTGTCAGAGTAATAACATCTGTAGAACGGGGTACTTCGTCTAAAGCCGCCATTTCACCGAACAATTCCCCTTTACCAATAATATTTAGTGTTACTTCTTTCCCTTCCAAATTATATGTACGAATTTTTACCCAACCTTCAAATATAAAATATACAGAACCTCCCCAGTCATTTTCTAGTAGGATGACTTGATTAGCTGGGTGGGTGCGCGTTACGAGATGGTTAAGAGCTATTTCTACAGAGGTTTCTGGTAAACCTTGAAAAAAGGGAGCTGAGTTTATCCAGGGATTGTCTTCCATTACGACATTATTCAAGCGGCTAAAGGGAAACTAAACGCTATATCTAGCCTAAGCGATCGCTTTACACTTCATTTTAAAAGAGAACTCAGTATGTGGCAAAAGCAAGTATATTAGAGGATTTTTACACAACCTATGGTATTCGAGGTTGTTAATTTTTGCGAATTGCGAATTGCGAATTGCGAATTGCGAATTGGGGATTGGGGATTGGGGATTGGAAAGTAGACAAGGTAGAATTTATTTCCCAACTCAGCATCGGCTAAACAGCGCGCTACCACTAACAGCACCGGCTAAACGCCGCGCTACCGCTAACAGCACCGGCTAAACGCCGCGCTACCGCTAACAGCACGGGCTAAACGCCCCGCTTCCGCTAACAGCACTCATTACTCAGCACTCAACATGGCGATTTGAATTTTTTTGTGTTTTTATACTATGAAGTCCTTCAAACTGTAATATCGCCTAGTAAACTACCTCATATTAGCAGTTTCAAAATATTTTGATGTTCTGAGACTGGCACTAGCTCTAAATCATTGCCCAATGGCGATTAACTCCGGTGGGGCGGAGTTTATCATCCCCGGCAAATTGACACAACGCTACTATTTTCAGTTATCCATTTCAAAAATTGATTGTAAATTAATTTACACACCCAGTTAACCTAAAATTTTAGCTAAGGTAATTTAAAGTGACTTCCCGCAAAGATGAACTTCAAAAACTAATTGCAGATATTGACAACTTGCTTAACAGCAGTGGTAAACGCTTACCTAAGCTTTTGTCTAGTCAAGCGCAAGAGCCAAAGGAAGTTTTAGAAAGAACCCGCGATTTTTTAATCCAGTTACAAGCATCAGAAATATCCGAGAATTCTGAACATAATCCCACTAGTGCAGTTTCTTTGCGATCGCCTTTGTTAGAAAAGTTTATCGACCAAGGGCAAAATCCCCCCACCACACCCACTCCCGATGTTCAAGAATACACTCACACCCTAGTTGCACAGCTGCAAAATGATTTGTCCGCCTGTATCCAACCCTTACAAGGAGAAGTGACAGCCCTATTGCAAGAACGGGCGATTTTGGCGCAAGAAATTCGACAGTTAGAGCAGAAGCGATTACACAATTACTCTCTCAGCCAACAACTGGCAAATCAAGAACAAATTATTAGTGAATTTTTACAAGTTTTAATGAGTCGCCTTGTCCCTGCTTTAACACCCAAAATGATTGAAGCGACGACAAATCACTCTAGTGATCCGCAAAATTATCAAAATAGTCTAGAAATTCAGCCCAACCAGCATCAAAGCCTGTGGGAAGCCCCAGAGCAAACACAACGCCTCACACAGCTAGCCCAGGAATTGGATCAACGTTTATTATCTTTAGATGGGACTGTAAATGTTGTTTTTGATGCCCTACAGCGCAATATTAATACTTATCATGATTCTTTATCACAAGCATTGACGAGAATGCACAGTACAGGTTTACAAGGTGAACAATTACTAGTAAACCTCTTAAATAATTTGACACAACATATACAACAAAATCTAGCAAATTTCTCTGTAAATACTCCTAAATTAGAAACTCAACCTCTGACTACGCCGATATTATCAACTACTACAGCTACTACTAATTTATCGCAGTCAGATAATACTGATATATTTGATACATTAACAATAGAAGAGTCACAGCCAGTGGCAACAGCATCAGTGTTTAACGTTCTAGACGAGTCTGAAACGCCGGAATTTGAAGCATTGATGACAAATGAACTAGATGAGATGCTTTTGCAATTGGGTATTGATGAATCTATTTCTACTGACAATTTGACTACACCAGATATCTTGTCTCCAGAAAGTGGGCAATCAACAGATGATGAGGTTGATCTAATTTACGCCAGCTTGTTTGGCATGGACAATTTCACTGCCATTCTGGAATTGACTTCTGAGTCAGTCATAGCAGATTTATCAGAGGAAGATGCCGCTAATAGTGTATCTGTAGCACCGCAAAATGTACTGGCAGAGGTTGATACAGCCGCAATGATGCCGGATGCTTGGTTTGATCAATCAGATACAGATTTTTTGGATCAGCCTGACTCCCCAGAAATCACAGATGCGTCACTAGAGACTATAGACTCTCTACCCTGGGAAGAATCGCCACTCCAGTTAGAGGAGGAAGCAGACGACTCACAACCAATGGGATTGGAAACTCTGTTTGCAGATACTGCACCAGCCCAGAGTGTTGATGATGATTTAGCTTTGCCAGAACTACAACCGGCTACTGAAGATACGATTACATCTTTAACTGATTTATTTGGGGATGTAAATATTACAGAAGCGTTGGCAGTGCAGCCATTAGAAGTCACTACCGCCCATACCACACCGCCAATATCACAACCAATTACAGAACCTTTAGCTGTCAACCCTGCGGTAATGGATGAGCCATCTGTGGTTGAGGAGAAAGTTGAGTCAAAACCATTACCATTAACGCCAAAACCATCAGAATCATTACCAGAACAATTTATTCCCGCTTCACCCCAGGAAAATTTACTCTCGCCGGAAGTCAATTCTTTAGCCAATCTCCCAGAAATTTCCCTGAATGAAGAACAATGGCTGAAACTACATCAAGATTTAGCCAAACTAGAAGCATCCAGTCCCCAGTCTCCAGTCATTGGCTTGGAAAGTGCCGAGTTTTGGGCAAAGGATCGGCAACAATTAGAGCAAGAAGCAAAAGAAAATACACCAAGTTTCGATGTTACCCCATCACGGCCGATTGCTTCACCCCAAACAGCATCCGCCTTTGACTTTAGCCCTGCTGAAAAAAAAAAGGAAGCCACAACTACAGATTACGAGAGTTCTGTAATCACTCCTGACACTCCCGTTGATCATAGAGAAACTGCACCAGCAACTTTAGACTCAGTTTGGTATTTGGGCATTGATTTAGGAACAACGGGGATTTCTGCAACTTTATTAAACCGTTCTACAGGCGTTGTTTATCCGATTTGTTGGTCAGCAGAACAGCAACCAGGAACTAATACCTTTCAGCAATCGTTCCGTTTACCCGCAGAGGTGTATTTGCCGAATGCTTCTGCACCACCAGTACAGAGTCATGGAGAAAATCAAGGATCACATCTGAAAAATCATCTGTACTCAGCACAGTTAAAACCTTATTTACAGGTTGCAATTCCCTACAAAAATGACCAGCAAAAATGGCAACCTGTACTGCAATTCAATGAATTTTCGGCAGGGCCGTTAATTTGGGTAGTGCGATCGCTCTCGAAGTTACTTTTGACTCTCAAAGCCGACCGCGACAGTACCACCCAAGGATTAATTGCGACGGCCGTGGGTTTGGATGATAGTAACTTTCATCAGATTGTCAGTCAAGTTGCTGGCGTAATTTGTAACTGTCCTTCTACATGGTCTGAACAATATCGCTTTAATGTGCGGGAAGCTTTACTGACAAGTAGACTCGTGCAGCACCCACAGCAAGTATTTTTTATAGAAGAAGCGATCGCTAGTCTGCTCAGTGTCCTGAATGGGGCTAACGGTGAGACGGTACAATTTAGCACCTACGAAGGTTTGACCCCAGTACAAAGCCACGATGGGGCGATGATGGGCAATACCTTGGTGATAAATATCGGTGCAACTGCTACGGAAATGGGGCTAGTGGATGTCCCAGAGAATATACAGCCACTCACCCATAATGATTTTATGGTGCATGGTTTTGCCTATGCAGGCAAAGGCATAGAACAAGACATTATCTGTCAATTGTTATTACCGACCAAATACCGCCAATCTCGCTGGCAAAATCCAGAAGATAGCCAGCAAACTCATCATTCTCCTTCACAATGGCAATCAGCCTTTCCCAATTTAGATGGCGTAGAGTGGCAAAGTTTGAATTTAGATGATTTAGAATTACCCCGTGTAGGCGAACCTGACATTCAAGCCAGAATTTTGTTGCAGCAACGCTTAGAAAGTTCTCTACTCGGTCAAGCTGTCTTAGATGCAGCCTTAGCTTTAAAGCTGATTTTGCAACGTCAAGAATCCTTTAGTTTTGAATTAGCTGATCAAAAGTGGACTTTACAGCGTCGAGATTTAGAAACTCAAGTCTTTGTTCCCTTTGTGCGACGGTTAAATCGGGAATTGAATAAGCTATTGGTAGCCCGTGGTATTCCCACAGAAGCAATTAATCAAGCAATTTTGACTGGGGGAGTAGCAAATTTAGCCGTGGTTAATCGTTGGTTGCGTCAGAAACTTCCCAACGCCAGGATTATTCAGGACGCATACCTTGGTGAAAATGGCATTCCCAACTGTAGCCGTGTGGCCTATGGTTTAGCTTTATTACCACTACATCCCCAAGTTTTAGAAGAATCTCGCCATCAGTATACAGATTACTTCCTGTTTACAGAATTGCTGCGACTGCTGCCCAACCGAACTTTGATGTTTGGGGAAGTTCTGCAACTATTTGAAGCGCGCGGTATTAATACCAGCACTTGTCAGCAGAGACTTTTGGCATTTTTAGAAGGGGAAATTCCACCAGGATTAATTCCTCTAAATCCTGAATCAACTTGGTTAACACAACAATCGCAAACTAATTCTGATTATCAGGCGATCGCTACCACACCTCTATTTACCAAACAAGGAAATCTCGGCTATCGTCCCGACTTCACCCAACTGCAAACTTTCCATCGCTATCTGGATGCTGTTAAAGCCAGCACTCAGCAGTCTTGGGATGAGCCGTATACTCTTAACTTCTCGGTAGTGAGAGGGATATGAGGATGTAGGGGTGTAGGGGTATAGGGGTGTGAGGGTGTAGGGGGAAAAACTAGCACCCAACCTAACGCAAGGGTTAGAAACTTTGCTCTTTAGTGCAACCGTGTTGGGTGGGGATTGAAACCCACCCTTCAACCCTTACACCCCTACACCCTTACACCCCTAAGCCAAATACTTATCAAAAGGTAAAGTTTCTGGGTAGAAACTGGCAGCAGCACAGATAATTGCCTCAAAGCTCAACTATTAGGAGAAGCTAGAGATGATTTTTACTCGTGCGCGTAGGGTCTTAGCTGCTGTGTTGCTGTCAGTGTTATTACTGACTACAGGTTGTACTGCCAAAGCACCAGGTCGCTTTGATCAAGTACAACAAGAAAGCAGTCGTCAAAAAAGTGGTCAGGCGGTTGCGAAAAATGCAACTCAAGGGAGTGAGTTCAATAAATTTTTCCCCAGTGAGGAAGCTGATTATCAACGAGTCTACACTCAAGAGAAAAAGGGTTTTGCTGAAGCTAAATTAAAGAAAGCTGGTAAAGACGTAGCGGTGTTATCGATTTCGGATACTAGCAGTACACCAGGCGCAGCCGCGAAGTTTTCTAATAGTACGAAAAATATCGCTGGTTATCCGGCTGTGGAAGTAGGTAATACCCAAACTGCGGTGTTAGTGGGTAAATATCAGGTAAAAGTATTATCGCGTTCCCCATCATTTAAAGCTAGCGATCGCGCTGATTGGATTGCCAAATTTAATCTAGATGGACTAGCCAAACTTAAATAGTCTGTATTCACACTCAAGAACAGAGTGGAAAATACTTTGTCATCAAGAATAATCAAATCTAAATTAGGAGATTTTTGTGAGCAAACCAATTTTTGAGTTGGTTGATCAATTACCAACCAGTGGATTGACGATTTCCATGTTAAATGCTTTAGATTTTGTCGCTCCTGGTGAGTGGCAAAATACAGTCGGCTTTGTCAATACTATTAAGACTGTTACTGGGGAAACTGATGAGAGCTTAATTCAGCAAATTGGCGAACGAGCAATCTATCTTTACAATGATCGCTCCCAAGGATATCAAACAGCAATGTGGCTTTATCAAACGGTTGACAATACAGATAAGGCTTTAGGTGCAGCAGCTTTAGCTAATAAAGTTGGTGAGAGCATTCCACTTTTAGGTTTTCTCAACTCAATTACTCCCAAACCAGATAAGGCTCAAGTCATCGATTTATCTTTGAAATTAGTAGCGGAATTAGTCGCTTTTTGTCAAATTAATGGCATTCCTGGTGATAGTATCGGTGATTTTGTCGCTTCTTTAGGAGAATACAGTGGCGAATCCCTAATTCGTATGGTGGCTTTAGTCTGCGTTGATGGTTTGATACCCTTGGGGCCAGACTTTATTAATAAAGCTTTATCTGGATTAAGTCAAACCAACCCCAATGAGTTAGATAAAAATTCTACTTTCCAAGGAATTAAAGATTTAATTCCTGGTAATAATGTTGGCAGTAAACTCGATTTTATTGGTAACAGCTTAGATTCAGTCAAAGGTTGGATGGGTGGCATTGTCGCTGCCAATAATTTAAGTCCCCAAAAAGTTGCGGGTAATTTGCAAAGTTTTATTCAATTTTCTGATGACAAGTTAGATTATCTAGCAGCATTTTTAGATGTATCTACCAATTACTACGAACACACAGGTACTCAAACCCTAGCACGCCGTTTAATTGAACGTGCAGTGGCAGAGATTTAACAGTTTACACATATTTAGCTCCCCCTAAAGTCTCCTTTTTAAGGGGACTTTAATTTTGTTTTTTGTTCCCCCTTTTTTAAGGGTGCCTAAACACCAATTCAGTAATCTTGAAAGAACCTCTCCCCCTACCCCTCTCCTAAGATGAGAGGGGAGTTTGGCTCCCCCTTCCCTCGCAGGGAAGTTAGGTTTTTGATTACTGAATCGATGCTCTAGTAGGGATCAAATTATATGCAGCTTCATAAATAATTGGTATGAATTGCATATTTCAGTGCTATTACTTATAAAATATCTAGATATGAAAATATTAATTCAGTGGAATTTAGAATTGATTTTTATTGGGAAATAAGCATTAATTAAGTGGTAATACTGAAGCAAAAATTATTCATTTTTTTTATTTTTTAAATATATTTTTTGTTAAAGAATATTTGGATAATAATAAATTTGAGGGAATAATAAAATTAAATCGATCAATAAAAATATAAAAATCCCTGCAATGATAGCCTTATCAAATACTTTTTTTCCTCTATCTGGATATCAGATCATAGAACAAGTTTATGTTGGCAGCAAAACCCTGGTTTATCGAGCTATTAGAGAAAAAGACCGAAAACCTGTGATCATTAAATTGATGCGGAATGAATACCCTACGTTTAATGAAATTGCTCAATTCCGTAATCAGTACACCATTACCAAAAATCTAGATATTGCAGGGATAGTTAAACCTCTGTGTTTAGAAAACTATCGTAACGGCTATGCTCTAGTTATGGAGGACTTTAACAGTACCTCATTAAGTGACTGGGTAAAACAGTATAAAATCATACAAGAATATCGATTAACCATCACGGAGTTTTTACCGATAGCAATAGCCATAGTGTCTATTTTGGCAGAATTACATCGCGATCGCATCATCCATAAAGACATCAAACCTGCCAATATCCTCATCAACCCCAACACCCAAGAAATTAAACTAATTGATTTTAGTATCGCCACTCTATTACCCAGAGAAATTCAAAATATTACCAATCCCAATGTCTTAGAAGGAACATTAGCTTACATCTCCCCTGAACAAACAGGAAGAATGAACCGAGGTATTGATTACCGTAGTGATTTCTATTCTTTGGGCGTGACATTTTTTGAACTTCTCAATGGACACTTACCATTTACCAACCAAGATCCAATGGAGTTGGTGTACTCCCACATTGCCAAAGAACCACCGCTTTTGAGTATTAACGAAGAGATCCCCCAGGTAATTTGTGATATTGTCGCCAAATTGATGGCGAAAAACGCCGAAGACCGTTATCAAAGTGCCTATGGACTTAAATATGACCTAGAAATTTGTCATCACCAATGGCAACAAAATGGCGAAATTGCTCCCTTTGAATTAGCGCAAAAAGATATTTCTGACCGATTCCTCATCCCAGAAAAACTTTATGGTCGTCAACAAGAAGTTGCTACCTTACTTGCAGCTTTTGAACGTGTCACTAAGGGCGCGACAGAGATGATTTTAGTCGCAGGATTTTCTGGTATCGGTAAAACAGCAGTTGTTAATGAAATTCACAAACCCATTGTCCGGCAACAAAGTTACTTCATTAAAGGCAAGTTCGATCAATTTCAACGGGATATTCCCCTATCAGGATTAGTACAAGCTTTTCGTGATTTAATTGGGCAAATACTATTAGAAAATGATGCCCAAATTCAGCAATTGCGGACTAAAATTCTGTCAGCTTTAGGCGAACAAGCTCAAGTAATTATTGATGTCATTCCTGAACTAGAAAAAATTATTGGTAAACAGCCATCAGTGTCAGAACTCTCTGGGATGGCTATTCAAAACCGCTTTAATCTCTTATTCCAAAGATTTATTCAAGTATTTAATACTAAGTCCCATCCCTTAGTAATTTTCTTAGATGACTTGCAATGGGCAGATACAGCTTCATTAAAATTTATTCAATTCCTGATGAGTCAAAGTCATGGAATACAAGAAAATTCTACTTCATCCCATCCAGAAATTAAGGAAAATGTTTGGACACCCATCTTTGATGGAGAACCTTGGTTAGTCGATACAACAGACACCGATGATCAAGCCGCAGGTAGTTTACTCTTAATCGGTGCATACCGTCACAATGAAGTTAGTCCAACTCATCCGCTTGCTTTAACAATCCAAGAAATCTCTAAAACAGGAACTAAAATCAACTCCATAGACCTATTGCCTTTAAATCAAAGTCATTTAAATCTTCTCATTGCTGATACTCTACATTGTGAAGAAGCAATAGCTATTCCCTTGACTCAAATGGTGTTTGCTAAAACTAAAGGTAATCCTTTCTTTGCTACCCAGTTTTTAAAATTTTTACATCAAGATAACATAGTTAAATTTAACTTTGAGTTGAGATATTGGCAGTACGACATTAATAAAATACAGGAATTAGCTCTTACAGATGATGTCGTACAATTCATGGCAATGCAGATAGAAAAATTGCCAAAAATGACGCAAAATGTTTTAAAATTGGCAGCTTGTATTGGTAATGAATTTGACTTGAAAACATTAGCAATTATTCGCGAGAAATCGGTAGTAGATACTGCATCTGATATCTGGCATTCATTACATGAGGGCATCATCTTAGCACAAACAGACGTTTATAAATTATTTCAAGATAGTAATGATTTTTCTATAGATAAGAGTGCAAAGAATAATGTAAAAAATTGTAATTTTCCCATACCTAAGTATAAATTTATTCATGACCGAGTCCAACAGGCTGCTTATAGCTTAATTCCAGAAACAGAAAGAAAAGAAATTCATTTAAAGATTGGCACATTATTGTTAAATAATATTCCCATTCAAGAACGAGAAGCTAATATTTTTCAGCTAGTGAATCAGTTCAATATATCTGTGGAATTAATCACAGATCATACTCAGCGCGATGAACTAGCCGCCATGAATTTACTTGCTGGACGGAAAGCTTTAACTTCCACAGCTTATACAGCAGCAGTTAAATATTTAAAGACCGGAATTGAACTGCTTACAGACGACAAATGGGAAACAAAATATGAACTGACTCTAGCATTATACGAGACAGCAGCAGAGGCAGCCTACTTGGCTGGTGATTTTGACCAGATGGAAACATTGGTTCAGATAGTTTTGTTAAATGCCAAAACCTTGCTAGAAAAAGTCAAAGTTTATGAAATTAAAATTCAAGCCTATGGAGCGCAGAATAAAGCTATAGAGGCTGTAAATACTGGATTAGTATTTTTACAATCGCTGGGAGTGGAATTTCCTGAAAATCCCACTGAGCTTGATATTCAGCAGGAAATGCAACAAATAAATTCAAATCTGGCTAATCGGAGTATTAAAACTTTAATTGATTTGCCAGAAATGGTTGCAGAAAGACCACTAGCGGTCATGCGTTTATTATCAAACATCATTGTTTTTGCTTATCAATCTAATCCTAATTTATTTATATTAATTGCGCTCAAGCAAATTCATTTATCACTCAAATATGGCAATAATTTGTTATCTGCTTTTGCATATGTTGTGTATGGTTTAATCCTGTGTGGTTCTGTAGATAATATTGAAGATGGCTATCAGTTTGGCAAACTTGCTACAGAATTAACAGATAAATTCCAAACACAAGCAGTTACAGCGAAAATTTGTCACTCATTCAATGCCCATATTAGACATTGGAAAGAGCATATTAGAGAAAGCATAAACTCATTTTTAGATGCTTATTTATCAGGCATAGAAACTGGAGATTTGGAATTTGCTAGTTACGCTATTAATGCTTATTCCTACTTCCTGTTTTTTAAAGGTGCAGAATTAAGTAGCCTACTCCCCGAATTAGAGAAACATAGCAATTCAATTCATCAAATTAAACAAGAAAGAGTATTTTACTGGAACGAGATTTATCGGCAAACAGTATTAAATCTATTAGGTAATACGGAACAAATTTGTAGATTAGTTGGCGATGCTTATGATGAAGATAACAATCTCTCTATCCATCTTAAATCTAATGATGGGATTGCAATTTTACACTTGCATTTATGCAAAACTATAATATGTTATTTGTTTGGTGAATACAATAATGCTTTGGCATATACAAATTATGCCAAGCAGTATTTATATGGTGGCATAGGAATGTTGATAACTCCGCAACTATATTTCTATGATTCACTGACTCGTTTAGCAATCTATTCAGTTAGTCCAGAAAATGAAAAAGAACAAATTTTTCAATATGTAATCGCCAACCAAGAAAAAATGCAGCATTGGGCGCGTCATGCACCCATGAATTATTTGCATAAGTATTATCTTGTAGAAGCAGAAAAGTATCGTGTGTCCAAGCAATATCTAGAAGCGATAGATTATTATGATCGTGCCATTGCTTTAGCTCACCAAAATGAGTACATTCAAGAAGAAGCATTAGCTAATGAGCTAGCAGCTAATTTTTATCTAGAATGGGGTAAACAAAAAATAGCCCAAACCTATCTAACAGATGCTTACTATAACTACAGTCGCTGGGGAGCCAAAGCTAAAGTTGATGATTTGGCAAAACGCTATCCGCAATTACTTGCCCCTGTTATTCATCAGGAAAAACTTAGTCTTCAAATAAGTGATAAAATCACCAGTGGAAAAATTACATTCTCTATTCATCAAAGTATCTCCAATAAAATCGAGCAACAGACTGCTATTGCTTCTAAAACTAGCACCTCCCAATTTCTAGATTTGGCATCTGTCATTAAAGCTTCACAAGCTCTCTCTGGCGAGATAGAGATAGAGAAACTACTGGCTATATTAATGCAAGTAGTTATGGAAAATGCTGGAGCTTCTAAATCTGCATTAATTTTAAGCGAAGAGAATACATCGGCGTTAACAGTTACCACAATTAGCCACAGTGCAAATTTGACTTCTATCTCTACATCTTTTCCCTCAACTAATTTAGAATCCAGTAACGATGTACCTGTAACCTTGATTAACTACGTCAAAAGAAACAGAGATATTTTAGTGGTTGATAATGTTAAAAATGTAGCTTTTCTCGCAGGCGATCGCTACATTACAGAGCAGCGTCCTAAGAGTATATTGTGTATTCCAATTATCAATCAAGGTAAATTTCTGGGTATTTTGTACTTAGAAAACAATTTATTGACAGAAGCCTTTACCTGCGATCGCGTGGAAGTTCTCAAGCTCCTCACTACCCAAGCAGCAATTTCTATAGAAAATGCCATACTTTACAATAATTTGGCGCAGGCTCATCAAAGTTTAGAGGAATATAGCCACAGCTTAGAAGCCAAGGTAGAAGCCAGAACACAGGAACTACATAATCAAAATCAACGCTTACAACAAACCCTACAAGAATTGCAGCGTACACAAACTCAACTAATTCAAAGTGAAAAAATGTCTTCGTTGGGTCAAATGATTGCAGGTATTGCCCATGAAATTAATAATCCCATAAACTTTATTCACGGCAACATTACCCATACTCGTGAATATGTACAAGATTTGCTGGACTTATTATTTTTATATCAACAAGAATTGCCTAATATTTCATCTGCTGTAACAGCTAAAGCCGCAGAAATCGACCTAGATTTTATAGCAGAAGACCTACCAAAAACTCTGGAATCAATGATGGTAGGAAGTGCGAGAATTCGTCAGATCGTATTGGGTCTACGTAACTTTTCTCGTCTAGATGAATCAGACATGAAGCCTGTAGATATCCATGAAGGTCTTGATAATACACTCATGATTTTGCAGCATCGACTCCAAGAAAAACGAGATTTACCTGCAATTATTATTAATAAACAATACGCCAAACTACCGCCAGTCAACTGTTATGCTGGTCAACTTAATCAGGTGTTTATGAATATTCTGAATAATGCGATTGATGCTTTAGAAGGCTTAACCATCAACAGTACCCAACTACTAACACAACCAGAAATTCGCATTTGTACAGAGTTAACCGACTCAAATACTGTAAGAATTACCATTGCTGATAATGGTTTGGGGATGACAGAGCAGGTACGGGAAAAAATCTTTGATCCCTTTTTCACTACTAAACCTGTAGGCAGTGGTACAGGCTTGGGATTATCTATTAGTTATCAAATTGTTGTGGAAAAACATAAAGGTCAATTAATCTGTAATTCCACTCCAGGAGTCGGCACTGAGTTGCTCATTGAAATTCCACTACTCAAGTAAAAAACCTCAAGTAGTAGAAATTAGCCTTTACTAGTGAAGATAGGTTTTAATGTCTGGCTAGTTGATTGGAAGCTGTAGAAAGCTCTTGTTTTTGTAACATCTTCCCTATACTAGATGCCTGTGGTGGGAAGAAGCGTTGCACGATATCAGCAGCATACTCAATACCGTAGGGTACACTTACCCCAGCAGTTAACTCATTGGCAAAGTATGTATTTTGACAACCTTGCAACATATCTAATCGCTCATAAATTCCTTCACGAAGGTTCTGAGGTGAAAAATGAGCAAACCACTTCCAGATGAGAGGTTTAGTTAAAAATTCGACTTGACTACCTCCCAATCTTTTCACCAAATCAAGCACACTATTTTCCAGTTCCTCTACAGTTGTTGTCTCATCCATAAATGGATAGAAACTGTAAATCTTGCTGCCAGGATCAACTTCATACATTGCCAATGGATAACTAGCTGGCAAAGGCTGCTGAGAAGTATTTCTGACACAGTAAAAAATGTTGCTAGGTAAACCCTCTACTTTGCAGGTAATAACTGCTCGCTTAATTGTGCGAACTTGAGAAAAAATATCTCTTTCTTCAGGTGAAGCATCAGCGAGGCTCAGAAACTCCTCTACAGGAGCAGTCCAAATTAAATGATCAAATTCCCACTGCTGGGAGGTGGTTTCTACAAGAATTGTTTGAGAACGAGTCACGCGCGTAATAGTCTGTCCCAAACGGACATCATGATTTGCCGCAATTCGATTCCACAATTCTTGATTGCCTTCTTGCAACTGAGGCATATTGAGCAGCAATTTCTTTGGTAAATCGCATCGGTTGAGCAATGCCAGTAGTTTGATTACATAAGCAGTTGCTACGTCTTCCTCTATATGGCCAAACTGTGCAGCATTAGCAATGGGAATTAATGCTTCTCGAATAAAACCTAAATCGTTATTAGCAAACCATTGCGGTGAAAATTCGCTCATCTCTCGGTAAGCAGTGTTAATATACCCAGGATCATCGTACCGAGTATATTTCTTTAACTTTCCGAAAAATTTCACTACCTGTTTGATTCGACTGACTACAGAATATTGCGACTGAACTAAAAACGGACTGGAAATTTTGCCACTGCTTAAGTCAAACACTTGCACTGGGGGCATTATATGCTGGCTGGCAGAAATACCGTACCGCTTTTTGTACTTTTTATAGAGAGGACTGGGTAATACCCAGACGGTTCCACCTTCATAAATGCCCCGTGTTTGCTTTGTTCTATGTGCATATGGAATGGAATATGTCTTACCGCCTGCACGATTTTTCGCATCAATGAGAGTAATGTGCTGATATCCTAAATCGCGCAATTCCTCAGCAGCAGTTAACCCAGCACAAGCTGCACCTACAATACCAATACGTACTGAATGATTAATTTCCATTGTAATTCTTAATGAGAAGTTGAGTATTGTAGTTCTGGTAAGGCAAATACCTCTGCTGTTTCTGCTGTTTTGTAGCGTTTAGAGAGAGAATACCAGTTAAGATGACCCCCAATCCAACTATGTAGTCCCGATATATATTTGGCTAATTCAGCATCTGCGCTAGTGCTGAAGGTGGGGATAGCAGCTTCTATATCTAACATATTTCTAATTTCTTCATCGTGCATTTTTGCTGCACGTTGAAAAGCTTCGTTTAATGATAACCCTTGTTGATAGTGCAATACTAATACTAAATTATGGACATCATTACTAGCCATTTCTTTTGGTGCTGAAAAGATATCATTACACCAACAGACAATATTGTTAGTCATGTCCTTTAATCGCTTGAGTTTTTCGTATTCTTTTAAAATTTTGGGAATTGTTAAATGATTGGTAAATTCTATTAATTCAAATAAAGGCTCCATTGCTCCTGTTGATCTACGAAGTTGAATATATGTATCGATGTCAGGTACATTCTTTTGCGAGCGATTGATTGCCTCTTGCATACATCCATGTAAGTAGTCTTCTACACTATGGACAAAGTAATGAAAATTAGCCGCCCATTCTCTTTGAAACATTCTTTGTCTTAAATCTGCTAAGGCATGAGAACGCAGGGAATCTTCACTTGTGAGTTCTGCCCCATTTAATACTTCGATAAATCTCTGATGTAATCTTTCCATGACTTCTGGCTGGGTTGATAAGTGGGAAATATCACACTCATCATCCCAAGTCATCATCCAACTTAACCAATCATTGGCAATCTGGAGTTCTGCAAGCGGGCAATTTGGATAACAACTAGCTATTAATAAATAGAATTTAGCTTTAGAAAACCGTTTAAATGCCGAATCATCTGCAATCAGATTGAAACGCAGCACCCAATCAAAAACGGTTGCTTCTAATACTTCTACATGAGGATTAAATTGATGCTGAAAGGGGGAATATAGGTTTGGGATAGTGATATTGTTCTGCATGGTGATTCCTTTATTGGTAATAAAGATATGGAGAAAAAGTAGATTTTGACAGCTAAAAATAGGCAGCAATATAAAAGCCTGCCATGCGATCAAAACAGCCTTAATTTGCTATTTAATAACAGAATAATTGTGACAAAGATATTCCTAAATACAAAATAAATCTACCTATATCTGACGCACTATACTGATAAATTACAGGGTCAAAAATTGAGAATTTATCTTGATTTAAGGTTTATGCTTTGGTATTACCGGAACTATGATCAAAAACGATAGATAGCCAATAAATGTCTACTTACTTATGCCAAATTTCACTAGTGTTAAAAGAACTGTTATTTCCATACTTAAGTATTTTTTTATATTTTTCAATAAAACATAACTGTACTTATATCTAATTACAAAGAAATTTGGAGTTTTATTGATACAATGTCATATATATTACTTGGTTAATACTTAAAAATTTTTGGCACAAGTAAGTTTTTTTACATAAAAATTACAATATATCCATATAACTAAGTAAAGTTTTAAGCTTGTTTAAAACAAATTAGGTAAATATCTACGTATCTTTACAAGACTTATCGATTGTGAAAAGTAGTTACTTCAGTATTTATGCTGTTTTGTCATGAAAATTTGACATAGCGATTTTAATAAAAATTGTCAAATAACTGCATCCGATTGTTCAAAGTCCTGCCATTACGCAAATTTTTCTGTTGCATATCATACAAATATCAGGCAAGTAGCTATCTAAAAATAATGTAATAAATCACACAAGTATCTAAAGACGAATTTAAATCTACGGATATTCATCCTGAATATAGATGACAAATTTTCAAGATTTATGTAAAAGACAGTAAGATTACTTAATTATCTTGTTAATCAAGAGTTATACCAAATTGGAATAGCTTGGTTAGTACCGTTTTGAGCTTCTGAAATAGCCTATGAATGTCAGCTTTCAATCTAAAATCCAAAATTGGTATTAGGGTTTAGTAGGGGCTTGCTGGATAGGTAAGTTTAAATTTTCTGCGATCGCATCGAGATATGGTTGAAAGGCTGCAAAATGTTCCAACTTGGTAAATTTACCGGTATCTGGAGCAAAGGAAGTAGAGATTATATATAGTTGTGTGCCATCGTAAGTAACATGGCTGATGTACTGTTCTTTCACATCACCAGCTGATGTGAGTTCGACAAAACCATAACGCACACCAGGAAGTTTTCCGATTTTTACTGGCTGTGGGGGGTAGGTAGAGACATTCTGACGGTTTTTCGCCAAGCTGGTGTAGAAATCTGCTACCCAGGCTTGCAGGGCGGTGGTGAGTTTAGTTTGATATTCGGGATTTTGAAACTCTGTTGGTGAACCCAGAGGAATACCTGCGGCGGTTAAATGTTGTTGAAATTCTGAGTTATTTTTGACTGGTTCAACTTGAATTTCTACTGTACCAACGGGTTTGCCTTGGTCAGAAATACATAGTAACGTAGCTTTATCGGGACAAGGTACAACACTCCAACCATTGGGGACAGTGGTTTTACTTAAGAGTTTTTGCCAAATATTTTCTGTCTTAACGGTAGGTTTGACTGGTGCAGTGCTTGTAGATTTGACAGTTGGCGTGGGTGTGGTGGGTTTCTTGTCAGTAAACTGAGGTAAAAAGAATCTAGCTCCTATGGGGATGAAAATTAATAAGATAATAGCGATTAGTAGATGATAAACACGTAGCATTGCTTCTAAACCTCTATTGGCAGACTGTCACTCTCATGTATTTACAATACTTGGGGAATTTAAGAGCGCGATCCATTATGTAATAAACGTACACTGGGAGTATACTGCCGCTTGACCACAATATTGATTTTGTTCATCGATGAGATTCCAAAGGATACCGTCTTGGATGTGGAAGCGTTTACCAGTGCTAGTTAGCCGAACACCAGAAAAGTAACTGAAGCCTTGAGTTGTTGCTGCTGCTAGAAGGCGATCGCGTTCTTGTTGTACTATTTCTTCAGCAGTTCTTCGTGAGGGCATTTTGGTAAAATCGTCCCAAGATAATTCCCACAATGCCAAAGCTTGATGATTGCCATAATTAAAAATTGGATCTGCTTCCGTACCATGAGAAACCAAAACAAATGGTGCGTAAAATAATGCTTGTGCTATTTCTATTGGTGAACCATTTACATCTAGTAATTGTTTTCCAATCCAATGTTGAAAACTTCTAATTAAGCATTGACTGTGAAGAATAATTTTCTCTTGCTGCCAAGGAAATTCCATAATATTATGCAGAGGTAAATCATGATTGAGTGACAACAAATATATTAGTATCACATAAAAATTACTTATTAATATAATGTGGTTTAGCAATTCTCTAGAAAATCAACTCCAACACTGGAACGAAGTTATTAGTAAGCAACCGCAAAACCCTAATGCTTATATTCGTCGGGGTATGGTCAAATTTCAGTTAGCTGAAATTACAACATCTATTCAAGATTTTGACACAGCCGAGCAATTAGATAGACGCTTAACACCTTATTTATGGCAGCGTGGTCTATCTTATTATTATGCTGAAAGATTTGCAGAAGGCGCGCAACAGTTTGAAATTGATCTGACTGTCAACTCCCAAGATGTGGAAGAAACAGTCTGGCGATATCTTTGCATAGCACAGTTAAAGGGTGTGAGTGAGGCAAAAAAATCTCTTCTACCAGTCAAAAATGACCCCAGAGAAATTATGCGCTGTGTTTATGATTTATACGCGGGTAATTGTACAATAGACGATGTTTTGCAAGTAGGTTCAGGTGGAAATCGCAGTCAATTTTATGCTCATCTTTACCTGGGATTATATTATGAAGCGGAGAATATTGTAGAGTTAGCCAAAGATTATATAGTTAAAGCGGCTGATAAATATCAAGTCGAAGATTATATGTGGTATTTGGCGCAAGTACATAAAAAAGTTAGAGGATGGTGAATTGAAAAGGCAAAAGGGAAAAGGCAAAAGATAGAGAAGAAACTTTAGATATAATGACTGCTAATTTAGATATTAAAACAGGCTGGTGCGGCAAACTTAATTTAGTTTATGCTAATCGCATCGGTAAAACTGATTTAATTTATAACCATCACCAAGCACCGCTAAAAGTACAACGTCCGTTTTATCCAGAAGGGGAAAAAGTTTGCCATAGCGTCATTTTACACACAGCCGGGGGAGTTGTGGGAGGCGATCGCCTATCTACTGATATTCACCTCCAACCCCAAACCCAAGCTGTAATTACTACCGCCGCAGCCTCTAAGATATATCGCAGCAATGGTTTACAGGCTCGACAAACTATTAATATCCAAATAGATGCGGGTGCTTGTTTAGAGTGGCTACCCCAAGAAACAATTTTATTTAACGGGGCAATTTATCGCCAAGATTTACGGATAGAATTAGCGACTGGGGCTAATTTCATAGGCTGGGAAATTACCCGCTTTGGCCGCAGTACCAGAGGAGAGAAATTTGTCCAAGGAGAATGGCGATCGCACACCGAAATTTGGCAAAATGGTGTGCCATTATGGATAGATCGTCAGTATCTCCCTGGTAGTGAAGCAGTTTTCCACAGTCCCCACGGCTTATCAGGACAACCCATAGCCGCTAACTTTATCTACGTAGGTAGTCCAGTTACCCAAGAAACTATTGAAAAAGCACGTTCTCTTTTTACTCCCCACTCCCAAACAGGCGTTACTAACTTAGAAAATGGATTTTTGTGTCGATACCGTGGTACTTCCACAGCCGAGGTGAGAAACTGGTTTACGTCCGTGTGGCAAATGCTACGATTTGATATCTTCAATCGCAGTCATTGCATACCTAGAGTGTGGCAAGTTTAATCAACTTGTAAAGGAGAAAATAAAATGCAACTTACGCCACAAGAAAAAGATAAATTATTGATTTTTACTGCTGCTTTATTAGCAGAAAGACGCAAAAATCGAGGATTGAAATTAAATTATCCCGAAGCCGTGGCTTATATTTCCGCAGCAATTTTAGAAGGTGCAAGAGATGGTCAAACCGTAGCTGAATTAATGAGTTACGGTACAACATTATTAACCAGAGATGATGTGATGGAAGGTATAGCGGAAATGGTGCATGAAGTCCAAGTAGAAGCAACATTTCCTGATGGTACAAAATTAGTTACAGTCCATAATCCAATTCGATGAAAAGATGATTTTTAAGTCAGAATAGTTGTAGAGAATTAAAGAATCAGTTTCTTAATTTGGAATTGTGAATTGATTATGGCAACCCAACTCAGCCAAACTAAACCCCAAACTGAACTGAATATCAAGTGGGAAGCCTTACCCCAAGACTTCAAACTAGAGGATGAACCGGTGGAAAATACAGGTCAGCCTATCTTGGCTGGTGCTTTGCGTGAAAGTTTAGAAATTAGTGGTTTTATTCAACCGCAAATGCTGATAGCATCAAACTTTGGATTGTGTGCAACTATTAATGAACAACTGGTGATTAAAGCCCCAGATTGGGTATATGTGCCGTCAGTAAAGGAAGTAATTAGTAATCGCAAAAGTTACACACCGATTTTAGAAGGTGAAATTCCTCTAATAGTGATGGAATTTCTCTCAGATAATGATGGTGGTGAATATTCTGTTAAACGCACTTATCCGCCAGGAAGATGGTTTTTTTATGAGCAAATATTGCAAGTTCCCATCTACATTATTTTTGAACCTATTAGCGGATTATTAGAATATTATCAACTAGAAAATGGGCGGTATGAACTGCAATTACCTGATGAAAATGGTCGTCATTGGATAGATGCAATGGGCTTATATTTAGGAACATGGCAAGGAACAAAAGAAGCCCATACATGCTATTGGCTACGTTGGTGGGAGCAAGATGGAAATTTGTTACCTTGGGCGGTGGAAAAAATTGAACAAGAACGCCAACGCACAGAACAAGAACGCCAACGCGCAGAACAGGAAAAACAGGAAAAAGAACAATTACTTGCTTATTTAATATCGCAAGGTATCGACCCCAATAACTTACCAAATCAATAAGGAATTCAGATTACATATGATACCAGGGGAAATCATCACACCAGACGGAGAAATTGAACTCAATGCAGGTCGTCCCATTGTGAAATTAACTGTAGCAAATACAGGCGATCGCCCGATTCAAGTAGGTTCACATTTTCACTTTTATGAAGTTAACAACGCCTTGATTTTTGATAGGGAACAAGCATTAGGAATGCGTTTAGATATTCCCGCCGGTACAGCAGTGCGGTTTGAACCAGGGGATGAAAAGGAAATAACTCTTGTCCCTCTCGTCGGTTCTCGCCAAATCTACGGTTTCAATGCCAAAATTAACGGAAAGCTCGGTTGATCCAGTTCTGGTATGTGTTGTTGGAGAGAAAGTGAAGCAGTGATATGCAAGAAGACCTCAAAATATGGCAAGTATCTGCTGAAGATAAACTTACGGAAATCAACAAAACTAAATTGAATTTAGAAGAGCGTATAGAAAAGTGGTTAGAAAGAGATATTTCTATTCTTTCACCAGACTTATTAGTAATTGGTAGGCAGGTAATTACAGATTATAACGGCATCATTGATCTACTTTGTTTAGATGCTGGAGGCAATGTTGTCATTGTAGAGCTAAAACGGGATAAAACCTCTAGGGAAGTAACTTCTCAAGCCTTAGACTATGCCTCATGGGTGAAAAATTTATCTACTGAACAGGTAATTAGTATTGCTGTTAATTATTTTAATTATATTGGTAAGCAAGAGACATTAGAAGAGATGTTTCAGTTAAAGTTTCAGAGAGAATTGCCAGAAGCCATAAATAGTCAACACAAAATTTTTATAGTTGCCTCAGAGATAGATTCTAGCACTGAAAGAATTATTAATTATTTATCAGAAACATATCAAGTTCCTATAAATGTCGCTAATTTTCATTACTTTAATAATAATGAGCATGAGTTATTAGCTAGAAAATTTTTAGTTGATCCCAATAAAGTTAAAGAAAATAAGATTAGCCAATCATTGCGAAAGGCAAACATAACATATGAAGAATTGGAGGAAATAGCAGAAAATAATGGTGTTGGTAATATCTATAAAATAATTTATCAAGGACTGATTGATTATCCGTTTTGGACAAAAACTACAAGGAGTTGTATCACTTTTACAGGAGCAAACAAAAATAAAAGAGCAATATTTAATTTAATACCTATTGAAAGTAATCAAGAATTAGGTCTAAAATTTAAAATTTATCTCACTAGGTTGTCAGAATATTTAAACCAACCTGAAGAAATAATAACTCAATTTTTACCAAATATTGAGCCGATTTTGCAAGAAGAGTGGTCTGGCTTAGTTGTGCAAGGATTTTTTAAAAGTGAGGAATTGGCTAATTACTTTCTCAAAAAATTAAATGAATATAGGAGTAATACAATATGAGTTATAGAATGTCTCGCCGCGCCTACGCAGAAACCTACGGCCTCACATTAGGCGATCGCATCCGTTTGGCTGATACAGAATTATTTATACAAGTAGAACAAGACTTTACCACTTACGGCGACGAAGTAAAATTTGGTGGTGGGAAAGTCATCCGTGATGGGATGGGACAATCCCCGATTTCTAACGCCGATGGTGCAGTAGATTTAGTCATCACCAACGCCTTAATTCTCGACTGGTGGGGAATAGTCAAAGCAGATATCGGCATTAAAGACGGCAAAATATTTAAAATCGGGAAAGCTGGGAATCCCTATATTCAAGACAACATCGATATTATTATCGGCCCTGGTACAGAAGCCTTAGCCGGTGAAGGCATGATTCTCACGGCTGGGGGGATTGATAGCCATATTCATTTTATCTGTCCCCAGCAAATTGAAGTTGCGATCGCCTCCGGTATTACAACCATGATTGGCGGTGGTACAGGCCCCGCCACCGGAACCAACGCCACCACCTGCACCCCCGGCCCCTGGAACATCTATCGAATGCTACAAGCGGCTGATGCTTTCCCCATCAACTTAGGCTTTTTAGGTAAGGGAAACGCCAGCCAACCCCAAGGCTTAGTCGAACAAGTTTTAGCCGGCGCAATGGGGTTAAAACTTCATGAAGACTGGGGAACTACACCCGCAACTATAGATACTTGTCTCAGCGTCGCCGATGAGTATGATGTACAAGTAGCCATTCATACCGACACTCTCAACGAAGCCGGATTTGTCGAAGATACCATCGCCGCCTTTAAAAATCGCGTCATTCACACCTACCACACCGAAGGCGCAGGCGGTGGACACGCACCAGATATCATTAAAGTCTGCGGTCAACCCAACGTCCTCCCCTCTTCCACTAACCCCACTCGTCCCTATACCCTCAACACCTTAGACGAACATCTAGATATGTTGATGGTCTGCCATCACCTCGACCCCAGCATCCCTGAAGATGTGGCCTTTGCAGAATCCCGCATCCGTCGCGAAACCATCGCCGCCGAAGATATTCTCCACGATTTAGGCGCGTTTAGTATGATTTCCTCCGATTCCCAGGCGATGGGAAGGGTGGGAGAAGTAATTATTCGCACCTGGCAAACAGCCCATAAAATGAAGGTGCAACGGGGAAGCCTTGTAGGAGAAACAGCAGCAGATAATTTACGAGCTAAAAGGTATGTGGCTAAATATACAATAAATCCAGCCACTGCACATGGAATTGCGGAGTATGTCGGTTCTGTAGAGGAAGGTAAACTGGCAGATTTATGCTTGTGGCGACCGGCATTTTTTGGAGTTAAACCAGAGATAGTCATTAAAGGCGGGATGATTGCATGGTCACAGATGGGAGACGCTAACGCCAGTATTCCCACACCCCAACCTGTGCATATGCGACCGATGTTTGGTAGTTTTGCTGGTGCGAAACACACTACATCTTTAACCTTTATGTCCCAAGCGGCTTTAGTTAGAGACATTCCCCAGCAATTGGGGTTGAAAAAATCAGCCCTTGCAGTTTCCGGGACGCGTCAATTAACTAAACAGGATATGAAACTCAATGACGCTTTACCTCACATAGAAGTAGATCCCGAAACCTATGAAGTGAAAGCCGATGGCGAATTATTAACCTGTGAACCCGCCACAGTTCTACCGATGGCGCAAAGATACTTTTTGTTTTAGAAACTTCCACATCAAAAATATCTACCCTGTAGGGTGCGTCAGTATCAGAACACTGACACACCCTACAACTTTCTTAATTTATGATTTTAATGAAGCTTGCGTTAGCGTAGCTCCTACCGAACGGAGGCTCGCTTGTTAATTTCCGCCCAATTCACCACATTCCACCAATTAGTTAAATACTCAGGACGACGGTTACGATATCGCAAATAATAAGCGTGTTCCCAAACATCATTCCCCATAATTGGATATAAACCTTCCATAATCGGACTATCTTGATTAGCAGTAGTCGTAATTTCCAACTTACCTTGACCATTACGCACTAACCACACCCAACCACTACCAAAACGACCAGCACCAGCTGCGTTAAATTCTTTTTTAAAAGCCTCAAAACTGCCAAAAGTTTGGTTAATTTCCTTAGCTAGTTCCCCTGTAGGTTCACCACCACCATCAGGACTCATAATTTGCCAGAAAATAGTGTGGTTCAAATGTCCCCCACCGTTATTGCGTACCTTCGTCCGAATTTTTTCCGGTACACTATTTAAATCTCTGAGTATCGCTTCCACACTCTTTTTCTGTAATTCTGGGAAGTCCTTGAGGGCATCATTCAAGTTATTGACATAACTAGCGTGATGTGCGTCGTGATGCAGTTTCATGGTTTCCGCATCAATCGCTTTACTCAAAGCAGAGTAATCATAGGGTAATGGTGGCAACTTAGCAGGCGCAGCACTTAATTCTTGATCAACATAAGCCACAGGTAAAGAAGACTTAGCATTAGATTTTGTATCTTGGAGAGACTGTGACTCAGCTGATGGCATTGTCCCACAAGCAACCAACAAAATTACCGTCAACAGCAACGCCAATGTCTTTTGCAAGAACACAAACATAAACTTTTACCTCAAGATGTATTTAACTACTAAATCAACTATTTGCATTTTGTTCTTTTACCAAATTTCCGCAATCATCTGGTTTTAAAAATGTCACTAAATCCGCAGTTATTGCAGTTTATATCCCAAATAATAACCTATTTTATACTTTTTAATTTTAGATAATTAATATTTTATATATAAATCTATTGTTAAAATTTATTCATTAAAAAATCAGATAAGTGATTGATAATTCATTTAATCATCAAATAATTTAGTATTTGTTTAAATCTATAAACTACCGCACTTTAATTCCTACAAATCGCAATTATTTTGTCTGCATTTATGGAAATAGCTATTTTTTATTCATGGATTTTACCACAAAAATATATATTCACATTTAAAGTCTTGAATCTATAACTTTGGATATAGAGTAAAAAAATACAAGCAAAACTATTGGCAGAGATGGAAGAAATTTTCTTTTGCTAAACATATAATTAAGTGACTAACTACGGGCTTGAGCCGACATAACTGATTAAGCTAAATATGTCAATTCATTGCATGGAATTAGCATAAACCAGTTATCACCTATTGCATCAAAATGCTATTGGTTTTCCAAATTAGCATAAAGATTGTATTTAATATAGTCAGAAATTCTGATGTTAATGTTCAAAAAATATTAACAAATATCATCTTTATTCATAAAATATCCCAGGGTATGTAATATGACCGTTTCTAAAGTATTGCAGAATAAACTAACTTTAAATCAAAATCTTCCTCCCAGAAATACCAACGAAATTCAATCTCAATCATCACCAGCATACGCTATAGGAGTTCCTGAAATAGCTATATCTCTAACTCCTATTGGCTTAATTTTTAGCTGGATTGTCTTCTTTATTATGTTGCGAAAGATTCGGACTATTTTAGAAGACAAGATGGTCATATCTGTGAGAGGCTCACATCGACTACCTTGCCAAAAATGTAAGTTTTATTCTAATAATCATTATTTAAAATGTGCAGTAAATCCTGGCATCGTCATGACAGAAGAAGCAAAGGAATGTTCTGATTATTCACCTGAGAAAGAAAAGAAAAACTCTCATAAAAACATTTTTCCCTCGTAGGTGATGATGCTTCCGACCTTGTGACCTCTACCTCAACCAACTGAACCCAACTCTCGTCGTCGCTGTAGCCAGTTTGCTATGTCGTTAGCGGTAATAATCCCGGCAAGTAAACCATCTTGAGTCACTAGCACTCGTCTCACGCCAGATTCTTGCATTTTCTGGAGAATTTGAGGCATTGGCTCTTCAGGATTTGCGCTTAAACCCTGTTCTGTAGGAATCATCGTTTCTCGGACAGTGCGGTGAGTCCATTCATCTCGCGGGATATCCCTAACTTGATTTAAAGTGATCATACCTATTGGTTGACTATCTGCCATCACTGGAAAAGACTGATAACGACGACTGAGGAAATATTTATCCACTAATTCCTGTAGCGTCAAATTAGCATCCACAGTTTCTGGATAGGGTGTCATAATTTCCCGTGCGCGTACTCCTTGTAAACTGGTACGGAGCAAAATTTCTTCATAACTAGCCTCAGCCGCAGTGTACAAAAACCAACCAATCAGAACTAACCACAGTCCACCGATAACAGCACCACCAAACATCTGCAACAAACCTAAAGCTATCAGTAAATAACCAAGCCACTTCCCACCCGTGGCAGCTATTTGTGTAGCTTTTTTTAAGTTATTGGTGTACTTCCACAACAAAGAACGAAATACACGACCACCGTCTAAAGGAAACCCTGGCAACATATTAAATATAGCTAGAGCTAAGTTAATAGATGCTAAATAAGAAGTCACACCATTAACTACCACACTCCAACCAGCAATGTGACCAATATACCAGAGCAAGCCAAATAGGGCAGCAAGTATCAAACTGGTAACAGGGCCAATAATTGCTATTTGAAATTCATCTCCAGGAGTTGAAGCATCCACACGCGTGCGGGAAACACCACCAAAAATAAACAGAGTAATACCCTCAACCGGAATTCCTTTTGACCTAGCAACAAAAGAATGAGAAATTTCATGAGCTAGTAAAGATGCAAAAAATAGCAAAGTTGCTACTATACCCATTCCCAAATAAGTAATATTGTCAAGTCCTGGATAATTGGTAGGGAATAACCCCGCGCTTAAAGTCCACAGAACCAGGAAGAAAATTAACAACCAAGATAAGTCTATTCGGATTTCAAACCCGAAAATAGAGCCTAAGCGAAACCCTTGCATAACTTACTTTTACCTGAGAGTAAAAGATAACAATAAATCACCAAAAGCTTAGAAAATGATGATGATTAATACCTCTAGCAAAAGATAGAGTAATAGGCTAATGACTAATGTACGGGCGGGTTTAACCAAAATATCTGTTCGACAATGTGAATCTCTCACTGAACCCGCCCCTACTAACTAATGACTAATAGACATCTCCGAAAAAGAATCTCAAACCCTTATGCTGTATAGATGAAAACCTCATTTCTGGAGATGACTAATGACTAATGACTAATGACTAATGACTAATGACTAATGACTAATGACTAATCAACTATGTATACCTTAAAAACCCTACAAACTGGAGACGAAGTGTTATTGGAAAACTTCCTTTTGCAACATATTGATACATCGATGTTTTTGCGTTCAAATTGTCACAATGCAGGACTAGTTAACCAAGGTAGAAGATTTCAGGGAACCTATGTAGCTGCTATTGTAGATCATCAGATAGTTGCGATCGCAGCTCATTATTGGAACGGTATGCTAGTGGTGCAAGCACCTGTCTATTTAGAAGCCGTGGTGCAAGCAACTGTAACACAGTCTGGTCAAGCTATTTCTGGAATTGCCGGGCCGGCCTCTCAAGTTACAGCTACGAAACAGATATTGAGAATCACGCCTAATGTGAATTAGAAAAAAGGCGGGAGAAGTAAGAAGATGAAAGTTACCAGCTTTTCAACTCAAACCTCCCCCCATGAATAGCATAGACTTTGGAACGCTATTAACAACAATCTTTGTAATCGTAGATGATTGGCATCAAAAGCAAGTAAACAAGACAACATTAATAAAACCAGGAGTAAAGGCAAGTATGAGCGATAGTGAAATCATGACACTATCACTAGTCATGGATTACCTGCCATTTCCTGGAGAAACACAATTTCTTGGTTTTATCCGGGGAAACTACAGAGACTGGTTTCCCAATTTACTTGAGCAAAGCCAATTCAATCGTCGGTTACGCAAATTGGATGGAATGTTAGAGAAGTTACGTCGTAGTTGGGTAGAGCAATTGGGTGGGCTAAGTGAAAAATATTTTATTGTTGACACCAAACCCTTACCAGTATTGGGACTCAAGCGAGACAAGCGATATAGTGACTTTTCGGGTAATGCCACCCCTGGTTGGTGTGCAACCAGAGAAATGCGTTATTTTGCGAAAAGTCGGAGCGGCGGTTTCCGCCGTAGACGCTTTGCGGCTTGCCGCAGGCATCTGAACTTTTCAAGACAGGCTACAAGCTAGTTATGCTTTCAACATGGAATGGAATCCCCATTTCTTATGATATTGTCTCTGCTAATACAGATGAGAGAACTGTTGCTGAAGGTGTTTTAGAAACGGTTAGTCATAGTGATATTTACGCAGATAAGGGCTTTATCTCTGCTGATTGGCAACTGGCGATGCCTTCGGCGGGCTACGCCTACGCTCGTCGCACAGGTCATCGGATCTGGACACTCACCCGTGAGAACCAACATCTTCAACATTCTCATGCACTCAAGCGTTTTATTAGTCGTGTTCGCCAGCGTGTCGAAGGCGTTTTTCACGAAATTCAAAACACCGGACGTAATCCCGAACGCTTACTCAACAAAACTGTTGATGGCTTTTGTGTACACATTGCTGCCAAAATTGCATCGCATACACTACGTTTATTACTTCGCCGCCGTTTTGGTATCAATGTTCTCACCTTCCAGTCTCAATCTCTTTAATTCACATTAGGCGTAACTTTGTAATTCATCACTTTTAGTTGACTTTTAGCAATTTTTCTCAATATTATCTCTGTGCTGAACTTCCGACTCGGTCTTAAGTATGCAAAAAACTCACTCCAACCACCTATAGACAGATTTGTAATACGCGTGTAACATAAGATCAGGTCGTAACTACAAATACTACAAAAAACAATGAACCACAAATTCTTCTCAAATATTAATAGTGCAGTTCGTCCATACTCCGCACGGGGTTCAGGTAGAGGAATTGTGCTGTTCTTCTTTGAGAAAACACGTCAATTGTTTAGTGGTTTATCCTGTAAAGAATACACCTTTTGGGCAATTCCTGCGGCAAGCATTGTAAACGCAATTATGAGCGATCGCAATCCAATTATCTACAGTGGGGGTGCAAATGTTGTATAGCACCAATATCAGGCAGAAAGTACCAACTACCTAACCCCCGCTTTATTTCACCAGAGGCGGGGGTTATTTTTTTAGGAGTGAATTACATGGAAGCTCGACCACCTTTTCAGCAGCCACACATACTACAAAATTCTGTCGTAGTGTTCTCCAAGAACTACTTACCAATAGCACGCGTCAACATCAAGCGCGCAATTGTGCTGTTAGTTACAGGCCAAGCAGAATCTTTGAGTTTTGGTACTACAAAACAGTGGGAAGTTCGTTCACCCAGTTTTGTACTACAAGTACCAGAACACATCCGCTTGACTGTGAGCAATCCCGAACGACATTGGAAAGTACCGCCTGTAAATCGTCGTGAGGTGTTGAGACGAGACAACCACACCTGTCAATACTGTGGTAGCACCAAGCGTCTAACACTAGACCATGTAATCCCCCGTTCTAAAGGTGGACAGCATACTTGGGATAACGTTGTTACAGCTTGTGAAAAGTGTAACTCAACGAAAAGCGATCGCTTACCCCATGAAGCAGGAATGGTACTGAAAAACAAGCCTAAAGCTCCAATTCATCCAACTGTGGCATTTGCAGAACAGTTTTGGAATACTCAACGTTTGAGTGAAGGTGAGTGGTGTTAGCGGAAGCGGGGCGTTCAGCCCGTGCTGTTAGCGGTAGCGCGGCGTTTAGCCGGTGATGAGTGCTGAGTAATGAGTAATGAGTGGTGAAGGGTGGGTTTTAATGGGGAATTCATAGGACACCCTTACACCCTCAAACCCCTACACCCTCAAACCCCTACACCCTCAAACCCCTACACCCCTACTAAAGAAACTTAGCGATTCTCTCGACGGCGGTTTCTAATAATGCGGGTTCATGAACTAAAGCAAAACGGACATATCCTTCACCGGATTTGCCAAAACCAGCACCAGGGGAAGCGGCTACACCAGTTTGCTGCACTAACTTGGTGCAGAATTCTACAGAATTTTGACTCCAAGGTGATGGTAATTGCGCCCAAATGTACATCGTGGCTTTGGGTGTGGGAACATACCATCCTATGCGGTGTAAAGCATTAATGAACGCATCACGACGTTGACGAAACCTATCGACAGCAACTTTAACTCCAGCTTGGGGGCCGGAAAGAGCTGCGATCGCGCCATTTAAAATTCCGCGATATTGGTTAAAATCGACGGCGGCTTTAATTTGTCGTAAAGCTTGAATTAATTGGGCATTACCGATGGCATAACCAATACGGAAGCCACCCATATGATAAGACTTAGAAAGGGTGAAAAACTCTATGGAAACGCTTCTATCTGGGTCAGCTTGTAAAATCGAAGGTACAAGGGATTTCTCGGAGTTCTCAGTCTCCTCAAATACTAAATCAACGTAAGGGAAATCGTGAACTAAGGCGATATTGTGTTGCTGACAAAAGGCGACGGCTTCTTGAAAGAAAGATAAAGGTGCGATCGCGGCTGTGGGATTATGAGGATAACTCAATACCATCATGCGTGATTGCGCCACAATATGAGCAGGAATGTCACTCAGCACAGGCAAAAAACCATTTTCTGCGGTTAATGGCATAGGGTAAATTTGCCCACTAGCTAAGTAAACTCCGCCAGCGTGGGAAGGGTAGCCAGGATCTAAAAGTAAGGCAAAATCTCCTGGATTGAGTAAAGCTAAAGGTAAATGAGCAGTACCCTCTTGAGAACCAATTAGAGGTAACACCTCAGTTTCTGGATCAACTTCAATGCCAAACTTTCGTGCATACCACTTAGCCGCCGCTTCTCGAAATTCCCTCGTACCGTTAAACAGTAAATAACCGTGGGTACTAGGATCATAAAGTGACTGAGCGATCGCTGCAATCACATGAGTTTCGGCAGGTAAATCAGAAGAACCTAGAGATAAATCAATTAAATCTTTCCCTGCGGCTATAGCCAAAGACTTAGCTTTGTCCATATCAGCAAACACGTTAGATTGCAGGGGTTGTATCCGTTGGGCAAATTGCATAGTAGTTATCAGCTATTAGTCAATAGTCAATAGTCAATAGTCAATAGATTTTAGATTTTAAATTAGTGATTTGAGGACAAACCAATCCCAAATCTAAAACTCGGCGGGTTAACGAAAAGGACAAGGGGCAGGGGGCAGGGGGCAGGGGGAAAGAACCCCATACATAAATGTAAGGGCTGGAAATAAGGAGGTATTATTTCTCGTGCTTACGCGCCTTGAAATAAATATTTTTACTTGCGAGCATAAATAAATAATGTTGCTTGAATCCCTGTTGGTAGGGAAAAGCGAATTTCCCCCTTGCTCCCTGCTCTCTTCTCCCCTGCCTCCCCTGGTCAATGGTCTTCACTATGGACTATAGACTATAGACTATGGACTAATTATTATTTAAATGCGTATCGAGAAGATTGAGGAGTTTATCTTTATTGATTACTCCTTCTGTAGACGCTAGGAGTTGTCCTCCTTGAAGTAGTCTCAGAGCTGGTACGCCTTCTACTTGATACTGTTTCACCGTGATCGGGTTAGGATCAACTTCTAGTTTGACGACCTTTAGGCGATCGCTATAAGATGTAGCCGCTAGATTAATCACTGGCGACATCAATTTACAAGGCCCGCACCAAGAAGCCCAAAAGTAAACTAATACAGGCTGCTCGGCTTGCAACACTTCAGTTTCAAACTCAGCATCGGTGATGGTGATTACACCCTTACTCATTGCAGTCTCCATTAGTTAGCATCGATCAAAATTGGCACACAAAATACTGTATCCCAAAGTCGTCAACAGTCCATAGTCTATATTGCATAGATATTTTCTTATGTTAACGATGATTGAGCAGAATGCTTTAGTATGTAGCAATTCCCCTCTATATCAGCCAAGCACTCTAATTTTCTAGACATTCGTGGCAATGCTCAACCACTAATGAGGCAGTCCCAAAAATTCTGTCAGTTCCACTCCTTGGAATTATTTTCCTATGCTTCAAAGACTATACATACACAACTTCAGATGCCTAGAAAACTTTGAATTACCCGTAAAAGGGATGTCATCTACTCTCTTGATTGGAAAAAACGGTACAGGTAAATCAACTGTTGCAATTGCGTTAGAGATACTTCAGTCCATCGGTCGAGGTATAAATAGAGTTGGGCAACTTGTACAATCAAAAGATTTTGTGCGTGGTAGATCGGATGTTCCGATGCGTTTGGAAATAGAAGTATTACTCAATGAAAAAGTTTATACATATATCTTGGCTTTGGATTTACCAGAAAAATTTAAAGAACTGCGAGTTTTAGAAGAGCAATTACTCGTTGCAGGAGAACCAATATACTCACGCCAAGCAGCCCAAGTTACCCTTCATCATAGTTTACACAACCGAGAAGCTCAATTTTTAGTAGACTGGCATCTTGTCGCCCTGCCAGTAATTCAGGAGCAATCGGAAACAGATCCCCTCCGCATTTTTAAGACTTGGCTAGCTCGCATGATTATTTTAGCCCCAATCCCCAGCTTGATGAGTGGAGATTCCAATGGTGAAACTTTAGAGCCGAAGCGAGATGCTACCAACTTTGGAGAATGGATTTCTGGATTACTCAGTCGTTATCCTGCTGCTTATACACAAATTGACAAATATCTGCGAGAAGTTATGCCTGACATTCAGGACTTCCTGAATGAACAGATTGGCAAGGAATCTAAAAGTATGATAGTTCGATTTGCAGCCAACAATGCGAATTTGAACGTTGAATTTAAAGATTTATCTGACGGAGAAAAATGCTTTTTTCTTTGCGCTGTAGTCTTAGCTGCTAACAAATTCTATGGGCCACTTTTATGCTTTTGGGATGAACCTGATAACTATCTATCTTTATCGGAGGTTGGACATTTTGTCACATCCCTGCGCCGTTCATTTAAACCTCATGGGCAAATTTTAGTAACATCTCATAATCCTGAAGCCATCCGCAAATTTTCCGATACTAATACCTTAGTTCTCCAGCGCAAAACCCACCTAGAACCAACCTTAATTAGATTACTCAGTGATCTGTCTGTACAAGGGGATCTTGTAGATGCCTTGATTCGTGGCGACATAGAATTATGAGCATCAATAAATATCAACCTCACGTTTTTGTCTTACCTGAAGACGATGCTAATCGCCAAATAGCTAACGGATTTATTCTTGATTCCAACCTTAACAACCGAGCAATTCAAGTGCTGACACCTGCTGGGGGATGGCAGAGGGTTTTGGAGATATTGGCCTCAGTTCATATTGCTGAAATGCGGAAATTCCCCAAAAGAATGATGATTTTGTTAGTTGATTTTGATAATCAGCCACAAGAAAGATTGAGTTATATACAAAGTCAAATTCCAGAGGATCTCATTGAGAGAGTATTCGTTATTGGGGTGCTGTCTGAACCAGAAAAGTTAAAGAGAGATGCCAAAAAGGATTTTGAAGGTATTGGCGAAGCTCTAGCATTAGATTGCTCTCAAAACACGAATCACTTTTGGGATCATCATCTTCTTAGACACAATAAAAATGAGTTAGAGCGCATGATTTTATCTGTCAAGCCATTTTTATTGGAAAAAGATAGGTTCAAAACCTCGCCCCTGGTGGGCGAAAAAATCCTTGTTTCCCAAGGTAGGTAAAAACCCCAACGCCAGTTCTCTCAAGTCGGGAAACCCGCCCACGAGACTGGCTCCCCCTTGTGGGTGGCTGAATTAATTGCGAATTGCGAATTGCGAATTGCGAATTGGTTTTATTTAATTAGATGGGGAAGCCAGGGACAGACATTTTGTGTATTGACTAAAAACAAAATCCCACTACCAGGAGGTGTGGGATTATTTATACTGAGATATTTCGCAATGATTACATTTGATCCAATTGGCGACGTAGGGCTTCCAGCTCACTGTCAACCACGTTGTTAGATTGAGGGTTAGATTGAGCAGGAGGGGGGGATTGTTGCTGTTCTTGTTGGGGGGGTAGTTGGGGTTGGTTGGGTGGGGTTGCAGGAGCTAAGGAGGCTTTGAGAGCAGCTAATTCATCATCAACGTCACTACCTGCTTCTAACTGAGCAAATTGGGTTTCTAAGTCTGCTCCTGCTAGTTCGGCGGCTGATTGGGCGCGCGCTTCTTGCATGAGGACTTTTTCTTCCATACGCTCAAAAGCTGCCATTGCGCTGCTAGTATTCATACCCCGCACCATGCCTTGGAGTTGTTCTTGGGCTTTGGCGGTGGTAATCCGAGCTTTGAGCATTTCTTTCTTGGTTTTGGCTTCCGAGATTTTGCTCTCTAACTGGATTAAATTGCGTTTGAGGGTTTCGATTTGGATGTTTTGTTGATCTAGGCTAGTTTTGAGGGCGGTACCAGTCTCGGTATAGGTTTTTTTCCGTTCTAGGGCTTGTCTAGCTAGGTTTTCATCCCCTTTTTGTACTGCTAGTTGAGCGTTGCGTTGCCATTTATTAATTTCGTTTTGAGCGTCATTATATTGCTTCTCTGTGCGTTTTTGAGCAGCGATCGCCTGAGCTACCCCTTGACGCAACTGTACTAAGTCTTCCTGCATCTCTAGAATGGCTTGTTCCAGCATTTTTTCTGGATCTTCAGCCTTATTCACTAAATCATTGAGGTTAGCACTAACAACTCGCTTAATCCGATCAAATAGTCCCATAACTTTGTTTTTCCTTGTAAAGTTTACGCGCTAGCTTGGGTAGTTCGCTTTTTTACTACTTAATAACTTCCATTTTTAATGTAATCTTTCCGGTCTGGCTTAGTACATACCGAAACTCATCTAACTACTAAAATATCCCCTGAACTAGAAGATTACCTAATTGTTCAATTGATGATGAACCGCCAAAGATGAATGGCCTTTTGATACAGTAGAAGACCATTATATTCTTTCTCCCCTGCCCCCTGCCCCCTGCCCCCTTGCCTCATTCCCCCTGCCCCCTGCTCTAACTAGGGGGTAAATGCTGTCTTGGTGTTTGTTCCGTATTCTCTAAGAGATTTGCTTTCATAGCTGCTAGTTCCTGTTCTACGTCTTGGGCAGCTTCTAAAGCCGTAAATTGTTTTTCTAAGTTATCATTACCCAATTGCGCGATCGCTTCTGATTGCGCTTCCAGTTGCCAAACTTTTTCTTCCATCCGCTCAAACGCACTTTTGCTGCTGGTGGCGGATGCTTCACTCAGCATATCCTGGAGTTTATAGGAAGCTTGGGCTGCACGAGCGCGAGCGATGTACATATCTTTTTTTGTTTTGGCTTCCGCTATTTTTAACTCTAAGGTTCGCATATCCTGTTTGAGCCTGGCTACTACTTGATTTTGCTGTTGTATTTGGTTATTTAAGGCGGTAGCTGTTTCTAGATAGGCGTGGCGTTTGGTGAGGGCTTCTCTGGCTAGCGGTTCATTACCTTGATTGAGGGCTAGTTGGGCGCGACGATACCATTCTTCTGCTGTGGAATGAGCCGATGCGGCTTGGCGTTCCGTGCGTTTTTGAGTGGCGATCGCTTGGGCGACTCCCTGTCGTAACAAAACTAAATTTTCCTGCATTTCCATGACAGTTTTCTCCAGCACTTTCTCTGGATCTTCTGCACTGTCTAAGAAACTGTTAACGTTAGCGTTGATTACACGCACGATCCGCTTGATCAATTCCATGTGGCTCTCCGTTGCAGAGCATGATATTAATGCAAAATCCCCTTGGGTAATACCAATTCACTAAAATTATGAAACATATCCAAATCCAGAAACCCTTGCAAAATATGGATTTCCTAATTTTTAATTTTGTAGCTTGCTTTCCGTAGGGTATTTTGAATTTTGAATTTTGAATTGGTAAGCTTCCCCAATCCTATCCTAAATTAATTTCTACCATTCATGGCTGTTGCACCCTGGCTTTGACTCCTTTAGCTTGTAACTGTTTGATTCTTTGTTGAGCTTCTTCCTTGCTAGTGAGCGCACCCAGATAAATTAATTTTTGATTGCTTGATAAGTAAGCATCAGCAACTACCTGTCTGGCTGCTGCTAAGGTACTAGCATCTTGATTTTCAGCCACTATATAGTAACGTCCATCTGCTGCGGGTTTGATTTCTACGTTTGTCTGGGTGGGTGTAGTAGTGGTAATTGATGGCGAAGGTTTTAGAGTGGGTGATAAATCCGCAGGTGGTAAAGGCTGTACTTGGTTGAGAGGATTAGTAGCAGGGGGAAGCAAGGGTGTAGAAACTACTAAGGGATTTGATGGTGCTACGGGTATGGGGGCAATTTTTGGTTGTAAGCCAACTATGTCATTGGGATCTTTGACTTCTGGAAATTCCTTGGCGGCTAAGTTGGGATATTTGGGTATAGGTGTGAGTTCTGGTTGGGGTTGGGACTGATTGCTGACAGTTTCGGAATTAGTGTTATTGGCGGGTGGATTATTGTTAAGTAACTTGCTCAAATTGAATTGGGGTAGACTTTTGGGATTAAACACCACATAGCCCAAGGTCAAGCTTGCTAATAACAACAGTAGTATCGAACCTATACCCAAGGGTGATAACAGGCTATCACCAGAATTATTGGGTTGATTATCTGCTGATCGTTCGTCTGTTAAACTACGCAACAGAGCTTCACTCGATTCTAAATAGTCATCTGGTTGGCTAGGAGCATCATTAGCTAAAAGTTTGTCCTGTGGGGTTGTCTGGGTAGTCGCCGGCACTAGGCTGCTAGCAGCTTGGGGTGGAGGTAGCGGAATTTGGTTGTGAGACTCGGAGTTGATAGCAACTGCGTGATGTTCCGATGTTTCTTTGATGCTAGGTGGGTTAGCTGGTGGTGCTTTTGGGGTTTCTGGAACAGGGATAGTAGCTAGATAGTTGCTAATCTCTAAGGTTGGGAATGGAGTATCGGTGATGGGGCTAGGATGGGTAGTCACTTCTGGGGAAGGACTACTGACATAGCTATGTACTGAAGGCTTGCTGGTGGCTCGTATTCCCATACGTGAGCGTCGGTAACGAGCTAATTCTTGGTCTAACTGTACTTCTAAACTTCCTAATGCTGTTGCTAATGCTGGGTTTAAGCCAGATATTTTAGGCGATCGCGTACCGGAATCCGTCAGGGGATTTTGACTCATGGCCTCGTACCTCCAACTGGGGCTGCTGGATTAACTGTAGATAATTTTGTGCTAATCGTAACGAAAATTGTTGATTAGTATAGATCCCAGAACTAATCTTGATTTTTGCTACTCTTAGGCGAAATGTCACTTAAACCAATTAATGATATTTTAGGTGTTTTAGAACAGCAAGCTAATTGGCAAGCCGACCCGTTGGCATTGATACTTAAATCCTGGGCAGAAGTTGTGGGATCTGTAGCTGCTCATCATTCTCGCCCCTTATCCATGCAGCGTGATGTTTTGCGCGTCGCTACCTCTAGCGCGGCGTGGGCGCAGAATTTGACATTTAGCCGTCAGACACTACTGCTCAAGTTAAATAGCAAGTTGTCTATGTCTTTGGTAGATATCCGCTTTTCTACGGCTGGTTGGCACAAGGCTCCAGATTTATCACCGCCACCAACTGGCTTTAAAGTGCAGGAACATCCCAGTTATTTAGGAGATAGCCATCACCATTACACAGTGACTCAGCCTACTCAACAGAATGTCAATCATGTATTTGAGTCTTGGGCGAAAGTGACACAGGCGCGATCGCAAGGTTTACCCCTCTGCCCTCAATGTCAATGTCCTACACCATCCGGAGAACTGCTGCGGTGGGGTGTATGTGCTTTATGTAGTGTCAAACAATCACTCAGACAATGAGGTATATCCCGCTACGCTAAGGTGGTTGGGGTCAATCTAAAGCCTAAAATCCAAAATCCAAAATCCAAAATTAGTTGATTTCTCTATCTGCAAGTAGAATACCATCTACTCTTTTGATGGTAAATTCTGTACCGCCAGTCTGAATATCGATTAAATTACATCCAGTCAACCCCAACAACCTGGATTTAATTTTTGCTGTCGATTATATTTGATTCTTGTACGGAAACTTACTTGTCATTATCATAAAAATGACACAATAATAGTCTATAAAGTCACACTTTAGAAATTAATTGAAAATTTTCCCTACATTAAAAACTTTATCTTTACCGTTGATCCCCAACTGGTTATAGGCAATAATTTCTATGTGATCACTACAATAAACATTTAAAAATATAACAAGAATCTAAAAATAATCTAAAGCATATTTAGCCATTAAAAGGCTATAACCTATATATAATCACGGGTTATGGGATCACTACGTATTTATATCTAGACGGAAAATATAAAGACAGAAATTTGCCCTAACTCGGCATCAAAGATGAACCCAAATGAAACCCATTAATTGTTTGACATCTGCCTGTCGCTATTGTCGCCACTACAAACCAGAAGGTCGTCGTGGTGGAAATTGCCAACAATTGGGCGTACCTGTCCAAGCTAGTTGGAAGGCTTGTTCTTTAGCATTACCACCTTTTGCGCCTTCTTGGGAAACGTTGGAAGATGCTTGGAGCTTACCTGATGCTACACCAGTTTTAAATAAATCTGATTGTCAAATATCTGCTTTAGAAGATTCTGCTTTTGTTTTAGCCCAGGAAAACACTGCCTCCACTTCTGAACAAACAAAAGTTGAGACAGTATTCATCTAATCATCCACCATATTACCTAACTTAATGTCCATTCTGCATCAAATTAACATCCGATTTTAAAATTTCTTGTGCTGTAAGTTCATAGTCTTTAGCGATCGCACTCTAGGCAGGGTGCGATTTTTTAGTTGGATTTGTGAGCGGGAACAGGGAATAGTGAGGTCTTGGGATCTTTTTTTAAGTTGACGGTTAACAGTCAACCATCCAACTGTTAACCATCAAGCACCCTAATTTAAATCACCGCCAAGCACCTTAAGGCAACCAAGGGAAATTACGGAAATTAGGTGGACGTTTTTCCAAGAAAGCCTGCTTACCTTCCGAGCCTTCTTCTGTCATGTAATATAACAAAGTGGCATTACCAGCCAATTCTTGTAAACCCGCTTGCCCATCACAATCGGCATTAAATGCAGCTTTTAAACAACGAATCGCAATCGGACTTTTCTCCAAAATTTCTTGCGCCCATTTAATTCCCTCTGTTTCCAGTTCATTTACAGGCACCACACAATTTACTAAACCCATCTCTAAAGCCTGTTGAGCATCATATTGACGACAGAGAAACCAAATTTCTCGCGCCTTTTTTTGTCCGACTATGCGAGCCAGATAACTAGCCCCGAAACCACCATCAAAACTGCCGACTTTTGGGCCTGTCTGCCCGAAAATCGCATTATCTGCCGCAATAGTCAGATCACAAATTAAATGAAGAACGTGCCCACCTCCAATGGCGTAGCCAGCGACAAGGGCAATGACAACTTTAGGCATCGAACGAATCAGACGTTGCAAATCCAACACATTCAAGCGAGGCACACCGTCATCATCAACGTAACCTGCTTGACCTCTGACACTTTGGTCGCCACCTGCACAGAAAGCGTATTTACCATCAGTATGAGGCCCTGCACCCATAAAAAGAACTACACCAATATTAGTATCTTCACGAGCATCACAAAAAGCATCATAAAGTTCAAAGACAGTCTTCGGTCGAAAAGCATTACGTTTATGGGGACGGTTGATGGTGATTTTAGCGATACCGTCAGCTTTGTGATACAGGATATCTTCGTAGGTTTTGACAGATTGCCAGTTGATTTGCATGGGAATGAAGTTCGCTCTAGTGCTTGAGAATTTTATCAAGTTGAAGTGACTCACTGTTCACCATGATGAGATTCTTCTCACAAAAGCTGCATTACTCATTCCTCATTCTTGATAGGATTTGAATTGTATTCATCCCAATTGCAAATCCTATTCTTTTTCAGTGTTAAATTTTCTATGACCTTGGCACTAGGCATGATTGAAGTTTACGGCGTTCCCACAGCAGTAGAAGTGGGTGATGCCATGTGTAAAGCTGCCCGTGTCACTTTAGTCGGATACGAAAATACTGATTTAGGACGCATTACAGTCCTGATTCGCGGAGAAGTAGGGGAAGTTAATGTTGCCGTGAAAGCTGGACTAGATGCCATCAAACGAGTTAATGGTGGTGAGTGGCTAGCTGATCACATTATTCCTCGTCCCCATGAAAACTTAGAATATGTCTTACCCATTCATCAAAGTGCTAATGTAGAGAGTTTCAGTGCCGATATTCGCTTTCCTCCGCCTTTGTAAATCAGGCAATAAGATGGAAGACAAGGTGCGATCGCATATTGAAAATACCCTACTACTACCAATAGCTGAAATTGAAACAAGGACACGAAGCAAATAAGTTAGGATTAATACCTTAACCAACTGCAAAATCAGTAAACTGACGCATATAAGGCGAGTGAAATCCCAATACAATATCCTGCTTCGGAACACCCATTTCTACTAAATCAGCAGCGATATCATCTTCTGTACCATTCCACTGAAGCCAAATCTTTTCATTTTTAATATCTAAATGGATTACAGGCCCATAAACTCGCCTGCGATTGTGCCAACCAACATAAAAAAGTTGGTAATGGTCATGTTCAATATCAAAAATGGTTTGCAATTCCACACCATCTTCACCAGAGTCACTTGCTGCGTATTTATTCAGTAATTGCTGAATATAATCTCTATATTTTTCTAACTTCGCCATCTTACAACCTCTTTTTTTTCATCATCAAAAATTATGAGATTAACTTGACTCCGTTCAATGACTGCTTCAATAAATGGTTGTGTAAAGAAATCATCATAAATACTCAACGGTACTGCTAAATATAAGGTTTGTTCATAACCAAAATCTGCTAAGGCATAACGGTAGTTAATATATTGACCTATCGCTAAGTGAAATTCATTTATAGTAGAAGCACCCAAGAAACTTTTGACTTCCACTGCTATTTTTTCTCCATCTCTTTCAGCAGCAAGAATCTTTTTCGCTCCCAAATCAATGTAAAGCTTTGTTGTAGAACTAATACGAATATGTAGAGGGTCATCCGTAATTACCCAACCATCTTTTTGGAGTGCTACTTTTACAGCCTCATGGAATTGATCTTTGGCTGACATATCAAAGCCAATGCTTATTTTATAGGTATTCTAACAATTATTATGATATTAAAAGGTGGATGCAGGGAAGCAGAGGGAGAAAAATCTTCTCATCGCCTTTGCTATCAACATTGGATAATTTATTTTCTGGAATTAGTCAGGAAACAGGATAAGAGGTGATCACCCCTTATCCTGAAGCTATTTAACTATTTTTACAACTCGCCTTGAGCTAGCATCTGGATGATGCGAGGTGTACCAGGGTCAAATCCTGCCAAATCCCAAGACAGTGGATCTTGAGGATCTACTAAGGTAATTCGGTAAGGTGTCAAGGTGACATACACAGCCTTAACATCAGGATTTACTTTTTTACGGTACTCTGCCAAAGCTTGAGAGGGATGTTTATAACCCGCCCAGCTTTCGGAGTCAGTCCAGAAGCAGACGACATCAGCTTTGAACTTATTTTTAATCATCCAGTCATAAGCTACAGAAGCATCTGTACCGCCGAAGTTTTGGTTGCTGGCTTTCTGCACCGCAGAACTAAAACTATCTTTAGCAGTGATATTTAATTCCCGGAATTCGGTAGCAAAGCCACGAATCATATAGTTTTTCTCAGCTTTAGCTGTAACTAATGCCATTGTGGTGGCTATTTCACAACAGCTAAGTCCCATGTCTGCAACCAAGCTACCCATAGAACCAGAAACGTCTACAGCGTGCATGAACACTTTACCTGTGGGTTCTACCACATCAAAAGACAACTCAACGGCTTTTTCTAAGATGTCTACGATGCGGGGAACTGGACTCCAGGTTTTCTTACTGCGTCCTAGTCTGCCCCCAGACTCGTAAGTTTTGAGTGCTTTCAAAACATCGATGGGATGAATACGACCTTTACGCAGATGTTCTTTGTTGTTGAGAACAGCTTCTATCCGCGACAAGTTGGTAGTTTCATCAGCCCGCAACACACCTAGTTCAGTTAATGAACCCAAGTTACGCAACATTGCACCAATGGGCATTTCCTGAAATAGTAATTGCCAAGCTTGTTTATCCATGTTGCCCACAGGCGCAGCCATTTCGTGGGTTAAACGCCCTTGCAAAATGGCTTGGTGGGTTTCGCTGGGGTTGCGTTTTAACCATTCATACCACCAAATCTGCGCTAACGCTTGTGAGGGTATTTCGCTGGGTAATTCTGCCCAACCTTTCACTACCCACTCGTAGAGCTGACGGTGATTTTCTGTAGGTGGTTTAACATGAAACAACCGTAAAGCATCGCGGTTAGTAAAGCCTTGACGTTGTTGGTATTTCAAAAGTTGATAAGCCAAACCTTTGACATCTTCACGAGATAACCAGGTTTTACCAGCTTCCCGCACTATCTTACCGAAACCCCGCAGAGATTTGGTATAGTTCAACCATTCATAGAAATGGCTACCTGTGCGGACAACTTGAGGAAAGATTTCACCAAAAGCCTGTTTTGCTTCTGGGGTTTCACCCATTGACAGCAACACTAAAGCAAATATAGGTGCGCTATTATTGATGGCGCGTCCATCGCTGGCGTATAAAATTTCCTCGGCGACACGGCTGGGATTTTCTGCAACAGCTTGTTTTACAACCGCCACAAAGTCTTCTGTGAGTTCTTGTTTACCTGCGTAGTAAGTGCTTTGGGCTGTACCAACTAAAAGGCAACGGCGCAGCATCTGCCAAATACCAGCATTGAACATCCAACCACCGGAACGGCCTTTGATCATTTCCGCTTCTCTTCCGGGGATGGGTTGATTTTGTGGTGTGGTTGTTTTGTTTTTGGTAAAAAAATTATAATTCATCGCTGCATCTCCCAGCCCTTGCGGGCAAAAATGAAAGGTGGCAGGGCAGGAATCGAACCTGCGACATCCCGCATGGAAGGCGATAACCCTCATTCTTCGGCCTTTGCAGGCAAGGGGTGAACAAGGATGTTTAGGCACTCTACCGACTGAGTTACCTGCCACATAACAATTCAAAATTCAAAATTCAAAATTCAAAATTTCAACTCAGCATCGGCTAAACGCCGCGCTATCGCTAACAGCACGGGCTGAACGCCCCGCTTCCGCTAACAGCACTCATTACTCAGAACTCAGCACTCAGCACTAAATATTGGTAGCGGGGCAGGAGTCGAACCTGCAAGACAGTTAGTCACAAGATCCCGGTAATCCTCAAATCTTCAGCCTTTGCAGACAAGTTGTGATCAAGGTTTTTTGTCTAGCGCGTCTACCAATTCCGCCACCCGCTACATGAAAACTCAAACTTTAAAATAGTTGCTTGTCTGGTGGGATAGGATTTGAACCTACAACTCATGAATTAACGATAACCTTTGATTCGTCGGCCTTTGCAGGCAAATTGCTGAACTAAGGATTTTCATTGCTCTACCAAATTGAGCTACCCACCAGATAAAAATTTTTTATTAATTTTAGATTGATGTAGTGGAACAGGATTTACACCTGCACTTCCAGGAGTTTAATCAAGGGTATGGGAAATAAGTTATTAGTTGTTTCGATAACCCTCGATAGGTCAGCCTTTTCAGGCAAGGTGGGCGTTCTAGTATTTGAACTATCCACTACATAAGTTGGTTCAAAGTCTTGCTTAACTCCTTTGGGAACGTCAGCTTGTAGTATTAATGTAGTATATGTATTTTGTAGTGTCAAGAGTCAAGATAAATTTTTTGCTGATTTTCTTGGCAAGTTCGTAGTAAGGACTTTAGTCCTTACTACGAACTTATTCACCCAGTAAAGCTGCTTTTTCAGACCACTAAATAATTTGCAAAAAGTTTTCCCTGGTTTTTGCCTTATTTATAAGGGTTTGGAGGTTTGGCAAATTTAAGTTAATGATATTTTTGCCTGTTTTTCCCTAACTTTGCCAAACTATACAATTATGTGTCTCGATTTTTGCCAATATAATATATTATTTCCCAAAAAAATCGCTTGGCAAAAATCGGCATGAGTGAAAAAACCATAGAAGGTAGCGGGAAAGGCTTTCTCGTTCTCCTTTTGCCAATATCGTTTGTGATTATTGTCCTGGTTACTACCTGGAAATTTTTGCTGGCTTTTCTGGTTTTGCTGATTGGGTTAAATGTTTGGCAACAATACCAATGGCAACAGTGGTGTCAGCGAGTTAACCCGATTTTTAGTCAGTTAGTTAGAGAAAATCAAGGCAAAATTACACCTGTAGATTTGGCAATTCGGGGAAATTTTCCCGGTACACAAGCAAAACGCTATCTAGATAGTAAAGCTTCTGAATTCGGCGCAAGCATACTACCAGCTGGAGAGAGTGGTGAAGTTTATTACTTCATTACAGGTAGTATTTTAGGTAACATTCTTGACAGTAGTGAGCCTGTTAAGCAACTAACTGCACCAACTGTCACCAAAGAGGCGCGATCGCTTTTAGCACCGCCACCACCAGAACCTGTTGCAGCAGAACCAGAGCCACAGACAGAACCAGAAGCTGAATTACCGCCACCAGTAGCAACTGAAGAAGCGAGACAAAATTTAGCAAAACAGCTATTATTTGGCTCTTTAATTCAGTCAGAACTGGCTAAAAGGCTCAATGTTTATTCCAGCACTGTTTATAAACGTCGGAATGATCCTGACTTTCCTGAATGGACTCGCAGCCGCGATCCTGATGGAATTGCTTGGACTTTTTCAGAAAAAACTAAGGAGTTCTTTCCACTGGAGGAGAGTTAGGGAGTGCTGTTAGCGGAAGCGGGGCGTTTAGCCCGTGCTAAGTGCGGACAGTTGACTATTGACTGTTGACTGTTGACTGTCGACTCCGAAAGTCTAAACCCACTGCTTCCGAGATCGAATTGAGTCCATGTTGTTCTAATTTGGTGAGCAAACCTTCTAAAATGCGGCGTACCATCATTGGGCCTTCGTAAATCCAGCCTGTATACACTTGAATGAGGCTAGCACCCGCAGTGATTTTTGCCCAAGCATCGTCAGGGGAGAATATGCCACCTACCCCGATAATTGGAATCTGCCCTTGGGTTTGCTGCCAAATAAATCTGATGACTTCTGTGGAGCGATCGCGTAATGGCGCGCCACTAATCCCTCCGGCTTCTTGCTCAGGTGATTTACCCGTTATGTCAATCACCTGAGTTTTTAGTCTCTCACGACTAATAGTTGTATTAGTGGCAATCATCCCCGCTAATTGGTAGGTTTTCGCCAAGGTAATAATGTCGGCGATCGCTTCCCATTCTAAATCAGGTGCTATCTTGACAAATATTGGTTTATGTGAATTGTTTTCTTTTTGTAGTACATCCAAGATAGAACTAAGCATAGAGGCATCTTGGAGCGATCGCAACCCTGGAGTGTTGGGTGAAGAAACATTGACAACAAAATAATCTCCCAAATCTTTGAGTAGCCTAAAACTACCTAAATAGTCATCGGCGGCTGACTCTAGAGGTGTCACCTTTGATTTACCCAAATTAATACCTATGGGTATGGATGGCGTAAATTCTTGTTGGTCTTGAGTTAGTCGTGCTGCCATTGCTGCTGCACCACTATTATTAAACCCCATACGATTGAGAACAGCTTGATCAGGAAGCAAGCGAAATAAACGAGGGCGAGGATTTCCCGGTTGTGCTACAAATGTCACAGTTCCCAGTTCAGCAAAACCGAAACCCAGACTTGACAAAATACCCGACGTTACAGCATCTTTATCAAAACCAGCAGCCAAACCTACCGGGTTAGGAAAACGTAAACCAAATAGATTCTGTTCCAGGCGGGGATTTTGTAAACATAAAGATTTCGCTAGCAGGCTGTGCATCCAACTATTGTCAGGCTGATGAGATAGCCAACGAAGAATGCTGATTGCTTGGTGATGTGACCACTCTGGATCTGCTTTTAATAGGTTGAATAAAACCGGACGAACAGCGATTTGATAGATATCCATTTCAATAGTCAATAGTCAATTTTTCTACCTTGTCTACCTTGTCTCCCCCTGCTCCCTGCCCCCTGCCCCCTGCCCCTGCCTTCTTCTCCCAGTCCCCAATCCCCAATTTTTATCCTGAATTTCTCGGTAAACAATCGTAACAATATTAGTCAGGGCTATTTTATGGGCATCTTATATATTACAAGTTATGTTGACTAAGAATCAGATGGGGCTGCCACAACCACCGATAGCTGCCGAACAACAAATTGTTGCCTTGGGACGTGTCTTGCAAAGTCTGAGGGAAGAAGATGATGTCGAGGTTCTGATTAAAATTACTACTTCTTATATTCAAAAACAGTTTAATTACAATTTAGTGTGGATTGCTACTTACGATCGCCTCAAGCACTCTTTATCAGGCCAAGGCGGTATCACTCCTAGCGGTGATGATAATTTTTTACGCAAACGCTTGATCATCCGTCCTGGTGATTTGTTAGAACAAGTGGTGATTCAACAGCGTCCCTTGGGTGTACCGGATATTCGCACGGAAACTAGACTGAGTGAGTGGCAGGAATTCGGTACAAGACACAATGTCCGAGGGACAATCATTTTTCCCATCCGCTACAAGGAAACTTGTTTAGGATTGCTGTTAATAGCTTCTGAACGCTGGGGTTATTTAATTCCAGAAGAGGCGAAAACCAGTGTGACGATTGTCTTGGGGGAATTGGGTTCTATTCTGCATCAAAATGAAATTCGGTTGCAGCAAAAGCAAACTAAACGTCCTGATCAGCCTTTATTAGAATTACTCGATAATTTACATAACCTCAATAACTTAGAAGAAAGACTCAAAGCCGCAGTAGAAGCAACTCATGAATTCGTGTCTCCAAGTCGCACCAACATCTATTGGTTTGATCGGCCGGGACGCTATTTTTGGTGTCGCATTAGTAATCAATTGGTGAAAATGAGTCGAGATGCACAGCAGCAACAGCAGGCTGTGGGGATGACTGTACAAGAATTGAGTGATTTTTACTATGCTTTGTCAACCAATCAAATTGTCTGGATTGGTGATGCGCGTAGTTCTCTCAGTAGCCATTTTACAGCCAAGTTGTTGCAACGCTGGCGGGTGCGATCGCTGTTAGCAGCTCCTATTATCTGGCAAAAAGACCTCTTGGGTTTTTTGGCTGTAGAAGATGTTCAACCCCGGATGTGGTCAGAAGCAGACAAAAATTTTGTTCAAGGTGCGGCGGGTTTCATTTCTTTGGTCACTCCAACGGAAAAAATGGAAACTACCGTTGAAAAAATTCAAGAAGATTCGCACCTGACAAGTCAAGTAGCTCAAGCTATCTATACTCACCAAGACCTCAAAGAAACTTTAAGAGTTTGTGCGGCTAAAGTTTTAAATCGGCTCAATGCCACCCGTTTTTTAGTTTTACAATATGACGCTGATCGCAATAACTATCAGGTAATTTATCAAACCCAACCTCACAATCGCCGTCCTTTAACCTTCGCTTTTAGTTTATTAACCGAAACCGATAGACAAATGCTCAAGTCGGCGCAAACTACTGTAGAGGTGGAGAATTTAGACGAAGATTTACGCTTTTTTAATTGGCGACCGCCGTTAATTGACAACGGTGTGCGATCGCTCTTAGTTTGTAACTGTACTCAAGGTCATCGGCCAGAAGCCATTCTCCTGATTACCCATACTCAACATCGTACCTGGAGTAACGCCGAAAAAGAATTGTTGTGGATTGTCAGTCAGCAAATTGGTGTAGTTTTACGTCAGTGGCGACTACTTACCAGTAATGAACAACAACAAAAGATTTTGCAGAGTATTCAACAATCACTCTGTATTTTAGAAGAAGCCCATAGCGACAATGCTGAGACTGAAGAAAATTATCTAGAAATTACCACACTCAAGCAAATTGCGGCGATTCTTGGTTGTCCTTTATCATTAATGTTGACTTGGTCTGAGGAACAAGAAACAGCAGAGATTATCCCTGGAGTTTGTGCTGATAGTCATTTTAGTATTCGTGCAGATTCCCAAGTATTTGTGCAGTATGAAGCGTTAATTCAGTGGGCATTGTCTAAAGATGGTTATCTAAACTTGAAAGTTGAAGATTTACCACCGGAAACCAAAAAATGGTTAAACTGTCCGGCTACGAGTAAAGTATTAATCATCGCTTTACGGACGGCGGCTCATCATCAACCTACATCCGTAATTGTTCTAGCAGACCATGCAGAACGCTACTGGCCACAACAAACTCTCAACGCCATAGAAACACTGATTGAGCAATTGGCTTGGTTGCGTCGTCAACAGCAAATTAGCACTATTCAGGAAGCGAAAATTGAAGAATTACGACAACTCAATTGGTATAAACATCGGCGGTTAGAAGAAGTCCACAGAACTACAGCACAACTACTTGGTCAAATTCATGATGTGGGGATTCCCAATAATGAATTGACACAGACACGCTACAAATTATTGTTACGACAGTTAGATCACGCCAATACAGCAATTACCGGATTATTGAAACAAGAACAGTGGCAATTGTCTATGGGTGGGGAGACTATGCCTATTGCCAGTTTATTAAAGCGATCGCTCGAACGCATAGACAATTTACTCCAAAGCCAAAAAATGTGGATTGGGATTCATGGTTTGGGGGCAAATAATTCTGACTCAGAATCTCATCATAGTTCTCCCTTAGTCAAGAATACAGTCACCGCCACCCATTCTGCCCCAATGGTGATTACTGGCGATTTGATGAAATTTGAATTAATCCTCCATGAAGTCTTGCTTGCTGCTTGTGAACGTTCCCCTCATGGCAGCAGAATTGATATCTGGTGTCGTCGCTTAGATGAACAATTTGTCGAGGTATCGATTACAGACAACGGCGTAATTGCACCAGAATTATTAACGGAACTAGAACAGAAAACTCGTAAAGATTTGCTAACTTACAGTCATCTCGACCAACTTCCAGGGTTACATTTACTCATCTGTCAACAGCTAATGCAGCAACTAAAAGGAGAATTAAACCTCTATCAGTTACCTGATCATCGTGTAGTTAGTCGCTTACTCTTACCTCTAGTAAGTAAATAAAATTCTTAACATTGGGAATACTAAATTTATGTAGACGCGTTCTGCAAGGCTTTGTCATGAAAGGCCGGAACTAACTCACACCATAAGGTTGTACACATGGCTAATGAGACTACAAAACTGTTGATTCCTGGATATCAAATCATCTCACAAATATATGCAGGCTCAAGAACCAGAGTGTATCGAGCCATCCGCCAACAATCGCAACAATCAGTAGTCATTAAACTACTGACCTCAGAATATCCCAATTTTCAAGAATTACTACAGTTTCGTAATCAATACACCATCAGTAAAAATCTGCAAATTCCCGGAATCATCCAACCCTTAGCCCTAGAAACCTACGGACATGGCTACATTTTAGTCATGCCAGATACAGGTGCCATTGCCCTGCGCGAATACATCAAATACCACCGATTATCCCTAAAAGAATTTCTCACTATCGCCATTCAACTTAGTCAAATTCTGCACAACTTACATCAAAATCGTGTCATTCATAAAGACATCAAACCTGCCAATATTCTCATCCATACCCACAGCCAACAAATAGAACTCATCGACTTTAGTATCGCCTCACTCCTACCCAAAGAAACCCCAGAAATCAAAAGTCCTAATGTCTTAGAAGGCACACTCACCTATATTTCCCCCGAACAAACGGGGAGAATGAATCGCGGTATTGATTATCGTAGTGATTTTTATTCTTTAGGCGTGACATTTTATGAATTACTCACCGGGAATTTACCATTTATTTGTGATGACCCAATGGAGTTATTACATTGTCACATTGCCAAACCAGTCAAGGAAATGGCAAATGCAGAAATTCCCCAGGTAATTTCAGATATAGTGATGAAATTAATGGCGAAAAATGCCGAAGATAGATATCAAAGTGCTTTAGGATTACAATTTGATTTAGAAATTTGTCTTGCACAATTACAACAAACAGGCGAAATCACTGACTTTAAAATTGGTAAACGGGATATTTGCGATCGCTTTTTAATTCCCGAAAAACTCTACGGTAGAGAAACAGAAGTCACAACATTACTACAAGCATTTGAGCGAGTCGCCAATGGCAGCACAGAAATGATGCTAGTGGCGGGGTTTTCGGGGATTGGAAAAACTGCCGTTGTCAATGAAGTTCACAAACCCATTACTCGCCAACAAGGATATTTCATCAAAGGGAAGTTTGACCAATTCAATCGCAATTTGCCTCTGTTAGCCTTTGTCCAAGCTTTACGCGATTTGATTGGACAGTTACTTTCCGAATCCGATAGTCAACTACAAAAATGGCGCAGTGAGATTTTAGCGGCCGTAGGAGACAACGGGCAAGTGTTGATTGAAGTCATGCCAGAACTTGAAAGGTTGATTGGTCAACAACCACCTGCCACGGAACTTTCTGGCACTGCTGCCCAAAATCGCTTTAATTTATTGTTCCAGAAATTTATTGCAGTGTTCACCACTAAAGAACATCCGTTAGTGATGTTTTTGGATGATTTGCAGTGGGCAGATTCTGCTTCTTTACAGTTGATGAAATTGTTAATGGCGGATAAGAATTATCTGCTTTTATTGGGGGCTTATCGTGATAATGAGGTTTCCCCTACACATCCTTTGATGTTGACTATTGATCAACTCCAACAAACTGGAAAAATCGTTAGTACAATTACCCTCGCACCTTTAAACTTAAGTGATACAAATCAGTTGGTTGCTGATACATTACATTGTCTAATTGAGCGATCGCTGCCTTTGACAGAATTAATTTTTCGTAAGACCAAGGGTAATCCCTTTTTTATCACTCAATTTCTCAAAGCATTATACGAAGACGGGCAAATTACTTTTAACCGTCAGCATGGTTATTGGGAATGTGATATTGCCCAAATCAATGCCCTATCTCTCACCGATGATGTGGTGGCATTTATGGCACAGCAGTTGCAGAAGTTACCACAGGAAACGCAAAATATTCTCAAATTAGCTGCTTGTATTGGTAATCAATTTGATTTAGCGACTTTAGCAATTGTTTCTGAGCAGCTGCAAGCCGATGCTGCTGTAGCTTTATGGAAGGCTTTACAAGAAGGATTAATTCTGCCCCAAAGTGAGGTTTATAAATTTTATTTGATTGATGAGCAAGTCAATATCAATACTCCCAAAGGTGAAAATTTAACTTATAGATTTTTACATGATCGTGTCCAACAAGCTGCTTACTCCTTGATTCCTAATGCCCAAAAACAAGCCACACATCTGAAAATTGGCGAATTACTGCTGCACAATACAATAGAGCAAGATTTAGAAACCCGCATCTTTGATATTGTCAATCAATTAAATATAGGTATTGAATTGATTGACGAATTATCTGCCAGAGAAAAATTAGCTCAATTAAACTTAAGGGCAGGTAATAAGGCGAAAGTTGCTACAGCTTACAGTGCGGCTGTCAATTATTTAAATACTGGTCTAATGCTTTTAAATGTTGATAGTTGGCAGAGTCAATATACATTAACTTTGAGATTATATGAATCTTTAGCTGAGTCAGAATATTTAAATACTAATTTTGAAAACTGTAAATATATCATTCAAAAAACGCTAGAATCAGCACAAAATTCATTAGATAAAATCAAGGTTTATGAAATTCAAATTCAATCATATACAGCCCAAAATCAACTGATAGAAGCTATCAATACAGGTAGAGAAGCCCTTGATTTATTGGGTATAGATTTCCCCGAATCATGTGATTTTGAAACAATGATTGCTCAACATCAAAAACTCAAAATGATGTTAGGCGATCGCCCAATCGCTAGCCTCGCTAATCTACCAATTTTGGTAGATTCTCATCAAGCCGCCGCTATGCGAATTCTAGTTGGTTTATTTGCATCTGTGTATTTAGCTAAACCTGAGTTGTTACCCTTAAAGATTTTTACAATGGTGAAAATCTGTATTCAATTTGGTAACTCTCCCCAAGCTGCAATTGCTTATAGTTTTTATGGTCTATTTCTATGTGCTACTGGTGAAATTGAACGCGGCTATCAATTTGGAGAATTAGCCACTATTGTTTTAGAGCGACTGCAAGCTAAAGAATTAACCAGTAAAGTTAATCTGACTTTTGCTTTATTTATTAAACATTGGCGAGATTCCATCCGTTCTACATTACCTATATTTTTAGCTGGTTTAACTAGTGGGTTGGAACATGGCGATTTAGAGTATGTGGGATATTGTGCTAATTGTTATTGCCAATTTTTATTTTGGACAGGAGAAAATCTAGAAACGGCGGAATCTGAAGCCAATAAATACTGCCAACTGATTGAAAATATCAAGCAGGAAGCTTCTTTAATTTGGGCAAATACATGGCGACAAACAGTAATTAACCTGCGTGGTAATGCTGAAAATCCTATGATGCTTATTGGTTCTAGCTTTAATGAAACTGTGGATTTACCTGCTTTAATTGCTAGCCGTAATGTCAATGGTATTTGCTATGTCTATCTAGCAAAACTACTACTGTCTTACTTATTTAGTGATGCTCAAACTGGAAAGGATTATGCTGATAAATTTGAAGAATATGAACAGGGTGCGGCTGGTTTACTAATTGTTCCTTTGAAGAATTTTTATCAATCATTGAGTCTTTTGTCATTGTATAAGAGTGTAGATACAGTGACAGCAAATGCTTATTTAGAAAAGGTAAAAAGCAATCAAAAGTCTATGAAGATATGGGCAGATTATGCCCCCATGAATTACCTGCACAAATTTCAGCTGGTAGAAGCTGAAATCTGTCGAGTATTAGGAAAAAAATATGAAGCAGGGGATTTTTACGATCGCGCGATCGCTGAAGCTCAAGGTAAAAACTATCTCCAAGAAGCTGCTCTTGCCCATGAACTTGCTGCTAAATTTTACCTAGCTTCGGGTAAGGACAGAATTGCGGCAGTTTATATGCAGGAAGCTTACTACGGCTATGCTCATTGGGGTGCAGCAGCTAAAACCAAAGAGTTAGAAAGCCTCTACCCTAACTTATTGCGCCCCATTTTCCAGCAGACTACATCCAGCATCAACCCCTGGGAAACCCTGGGGGCGATTACTAGCCCTAACCTCTCAATTCATTCTTCTTACACTGCTACAACTTCCTCTAGTACCCGTATCAATACATTTCTAGATTTTGCTGCAATTTTGAAGGCATCCCAAAGCCTATCCAGCACAATTGAATTAAATGAATTACTGCATCAACTAACTCAGATTATTCTGCAAAATTCTGGTGGTGATCGCTGCGCTATCATCCTACCTGATAGTGATGGGAATTGGTTACTACGAGCTATTGCCACACCTGAAAATACCGAGCTGTACGCTGAACCTCTAGAGAATAATCCTAAGTTACCCATTAAGCTGATTCAGTACGTCAAAAATACCCAACAAGTGGTAGTAATTAATGATCTCAAAACAGATTTACCTGTGATTGGCATATATTTAACTCAGAAGCAACCGAAAAGTGTGCTATGTTTACCGATTCTCAATCAGGGCAATTTAATTGGGATTTTGTATTTGAAAAATCAGTCTACTAGTGGGGTATTTACTAGCGATCGCGTCCTCATTCTCAATTTTCTTTGTACTCAAGCCGCCATTTCGCTGGAAAATGCTCGTCTTTATCAACAATCTCAAAACTATGCCCAACAATTAGAAACATCTCTCAAAACATTACAAATAGCACAAAAACAATTACTCCAAGAAGAAAAAACACTACAAAGACAAGCTTTAGCTCTGCTTCAGCTTTCTCAAAGTCCAGCAATTAATCAAGGAAATTTAAGTGCAGCATTTGTAGAACTGACACAGGTTACAGCTTACACCTTACAAACAGAAAGAGTTAGTGTTTGGCTATTTAATGAAGATCAAAGCAAAATCCAATGTATGGATTTATTTCAACGTTCTTCTCAAGAACATTCACGAGGATTTGAACTCATAGTGGCTGATTATCCCGCCTATTTTGTTGCTGTGAAGTCACAACCAATTATTGCTGCTGATGATGCTATGAATGATCCCCGCACCTGTCAATTTAGCAAAGGTTATCTAGATGTCTTGAATATTTCATCTATGCTAGATTCTAGTTTCCAAATTAATGGAGACATGGGAGGAGTGATCTGTTGTGAACACGTTGGAGAAAAACGAACTTGGACTCCATCGGAACAAAACTTTATTCGTTCAGTGGCTAATTTAATTGCCCTAGCTATAGAGTCTAATCAACGACAAGATAAAGCCAAACAACTTAATCAAGCATTGTTAGATTTAAAGCAATCGCAACTGCAAATAGTCCAAAGTGAAAAAATGGCATCTTTGGGTAATTTGGTCGCAGGTGTAGCTCATGAAGTCAATAACCCCATTGGTTTCCTCAACGGTAGTATCAGCAATGCTCATGACTATGTAAAAGACCTATTAGGACATTTAGAACTTTATCAAAAACATTATCCCCAGCCCACATCAGAGATTCAAGAAAATGCCGAAGATATCGATTTAGAATTTGTGATGGCAGATTTACCTAAATTGCTTGATGCGATGACGGGAGCTACTGAGCGCATTAAATCGATTAGTACCAGCTTACGCACCTTCTCCCGTGCTGATACTGATTACAAAGTTATGGCTAACCTTCATGAAGGGATTGATAGTACACTGCTGATTTTAAAATACCGTCTCAAAGCTGACGAACATCGCCCAGCTATTATCATTGAGCAAGAATACGGTGATTTACCCTCAATTAAATGCTTTCCTGGGCAATTAAACCAAGTATTTATGAATATCTTGGCTAATGCCATTGATATGTTCGATGATGTGGCACAAAAGTACACATTTGAGGAACTGGAAAATCAACCCCAAAAAATTACTATTCGTACCAGAGTAATTGCCAATCAAGTCTATATTCATATCCAAGATAATGGTGAAGGCATGAGTAAAGATGTGCAAGACCGCATCTTTGACCATTTATTTACTACTAAAGGTGTAGGTAAAGGTACGGGGTTAGGACTGGCGATCGCTCGTCAAATTGTGGAAGAAAAACACGGCGGGAAAATCGAGGTTAATTCCGTTTTAAAAGAAGGAACAGAATTCATCATTTCCCTGCCAATTACAGGTTAATTTTTTGAGTAATGAGTGCTGAGTGGTGAGTGCTGAGTGGTGAGTGGTGTTAGCGGAAGCAGGGCGTTTAGCCTGTGCTGTTATCGATAGCGCGGCGTTTAGCCGATGCTGACTAATGACTAATGACTAATGACTAATGACTATTGACTAATGACTATTGACTATTGACTAACAAAATTTTTCCATCAAACACTCAGCAATTCTTTGTGCTGCACCAGGCTTACCCATTCTTTGCCTACCATTCTCTGCAATCAGGTGTAACCTGTCAGGATGAGTGAACAGCGATCGCACTTGCAAAGCTACTTCTGCTGGTTCTGAGACTAAAATTAAAGATAAGCCTAACAATCGGCTTTGGGCTTCAGCGAAGGCGGGGTTATATTGTGGCCCTTCTCCTGGGATGGCGATCGCTGGTTTCCCTAAACCTATAAACTGTTCTGTAGCTGTCCCAGCCATAGCGATCGCTACATCTCCCCAATGCAAACATTCATTGTATGCTTGTTGCGTTAACAGGAAATAGACGTTTCTTTGTTGAAAGATGAGAGCTTGATTATCAGGTAAAGGTAAGGGGAATTCTGTCGAGGCTTGCCAACCATGAGATTTTAAGGATTTGGCGAAGGCTTGTATATCTAAATTGGGTGCGATCGCTCCTAAAAATACCACTTTACCGGAATTGGGGACAAATGAATTTTCCTCCCGAAAACTCGCCATCAATGCAGACACCCCCACCATAATGATTTCCCAATTTTTATAAGCTTCTGGTGGACGGGAACCAGGAAGCAAAGTAATCATCAGTGGTCTAGTTAATTCTTGTTGTTGGCTATCAATACTATAAAGTTGTTGGGTATTAAATCTTGGTTCTAGTCCATCCATCATGGGATTGCCAAAATTCAAGGCGGGAATCGGCCACTGATTTAAAATTTTGGCTGTCAGTCCATCTCTAGGAAACACGGCTTTACAACGCCGACGACTCATTAACCACCTTTCCCAAGGATGGTAAATCGAACCAGAAAAGTTTTCCCAACGGGCGGCTTTGGATTGTCGAGGGAGAATTCCTACTTCATCCCGCACATAATATTCTGATTTGGCTGTCCCCACAAAAGCATATTTAGCTCCACTGATATAAGCAAACAATAGCGGGACAATATCCCCTACCGCCAAGACAGCGTTTTGCTTGCTGAATTTTTTTTGCGATCGCACCCAACGCCGCACTGCTTGAATTTGACTCCAAGTTAATTGTAATAACCCACCGCGTACATCCCGCGCCAGTTGTCGCCCATCCATATAGACAAACCCACCAGAAGGCATTGTGCGGACTGTACCAATTAGGGGAATATTTAACTTTTGATAGGCGTGTCCTTCTCCCACCAAAGGCAATGCAAAGATATCCGGTGGGTAAGGTTGTTGCAATAATGCCTGCAAAATGCGGGCAGCAATTACATCTTCCCCATGACCATTACTTAATACTAATAGCTGCAATCGAGAATCGGCATTGGATAAATTAGAGGCAAAAGATAAGCGAGATAAATCATTCATAACCAGGGATTGGGCATTGGGAATAGGGCATCGGGTAAAATCTTGTTTGCTTCCCTTACACCCTTACACCCTTATACCCCTATACCCCTAATTTAAGAAACAAAATCACAAAATTAATGGTCTATTTCAGTAATTCGTAATTTTTAATTCTCAATACCGCTACTGCGGAATTCATAAAATCGTGTAAAACATCACATTGTGTGGGATAAGCTTTTTTCCCATGCCCAATTCCCCATGACCTATTTCTCAAATTATTATGCGTGTTACTTCTACTACAATTTTGACTTTAGCTACTTTGGCGGCTGGTAATGTTACGCAATCAGCTATGGCTGCACCTGCTACCGCTTCTACTCAGGCTGCACCAGACCAAAATCTTGTAGTTCCCGTAGTGGAAGAAAAATCTACTCCTCTCAAGAATGTGGCTGCACCAGAAACAGAGATTACTCTCCAATTTTCTCAATCCTCCAAGCCTGTTGTCCTGCCTCCTGCACCTGCTGTAGTCACACCACCATCCCCCAAACCCACCACGACTGAAAGCGGTTTAGTTGTCACAGCTACCGATGTACAGATAGTAGGTGCAACTCCCGAATTACAGCAAGTGATTCGCCAACTCATCAAAACTCAGGCGGGGGGAGAAACTAGCCAAAATCAGTTGCAAAGTGATATTGCCGCCATTTTACAGACTGGTTTATTTGTCAGTGCGGAGGTTAATACTACCGTTAACCCATCAGGGCTAAATGTAGTGTATCAGGTGCAACCCGTGGTCGTGCGATCGCTGCAACTATCAGGTGCTAAAGCCCTGACTTACCAAGTCGCCCTCACACCTTTTCAGTCTCAGGTTGGTAAACCCATCAGTCCTGCACAACTAAAAACCGCAGTCGAACAAATCAATAAATGGTACACCGACAATGGTTATAACTTAGGGCGAGTATTATCTATAAAACCCAATCCCCAAGGTATTCTCACGGTCAATGTGGCGGAAGGTTTAGTCAGTGATATCAAGTTCCGCTTTGTAAATGATGAGGGTAAAACCGTTGATTCTCAAGGTAATCCCGTTTCAGGACGTACCAAACCAGATTTCTTAAAACAACAACTGCAACTCAAACCAGGGCAGGTCTTCCAAGAAAATATTGTCCGTCAAGATGTGCAGAACTTGTATCGTACTGGCTTATTTCAAAGTATCAATGTGGCTTTTGAAGGTGATGCTAGTAATTTAGATGTGATTTATGAACTCAAGGAAAATGGAGCGCGGGCGATTAATTTGGGTGGCAGTTACAATGCTGATTCAGGGTTAATTGGGACTGTCAACTATCAAGACCAAAATATTGGCGGCAGAAATGACATTTTAAATGTGAATGTTGGTGTTGGTAGCCGTGATTTGCAATTTGATACTAAATTTATTAGTCCTTATCGGGCGACAAATCCCGACCGCTTAGGCTATACCGTCAAAATCTTCCGCAACCGTCAACTTTCTGAAACCTTTGATGATCAGATTACCTTAGCCAACGGTGATAAAGTCCGAGAAGGTAAGATTGGTGCAAGTATTAGCTTGCAACGACCCATTGATAATTGGGATACCTCATTAGGTTTTAATTATACTCGTACCAGCATCCGCGATCGCCAAGGTAATATTAACACCAATGATATTCAAGGTAATCCTCTATCGGCTAGTGGTAACGGTGTTGATGACCTAGCTACCGTATCTTTTACCGCCACCAAAGACCAACGCGACAACCTGATTAATCCCACCCAAGGTTCTGTTCTCAGACTCAGTACGGAACAATCTGTACCCATCGGTGAAGCTAACATTTCCATGAATCGTCTCACCGCTAATTACAGTCAATATTTGCCAGTCAACTTATTTAACAACCAAAAACCCCAAGTATTTGCCGTCAATGTCCAAGCTGGGACAGTTTTAGGCAAATTACCCCCCTACGATACCTTTAATTTAGGTGGTTCTAATTCTGTACGTGGTTACGACGTTGGCGATGTCGGTAATGGTCGCAGTTATGTACTAGCTTCCGCCGAATATCGTTTTCCTATTGCCCCAATATTTGGGGGTGTAGTCTTTGCTGACTTCGCCTCAGATTTAGGTTCTGGCGATACAGTTGTTGGAGACCCCGCAGGCGCAAGAAATAAACCTGGTACTGGTTTTGGTTATGGTGCAGGAGTCAGGGTAGATTCTCCATTAGGTCTAATTCGTGCTGACTACGGTATTAATGACCAAGGTGAAAGCAGAGTACATTTAGGCATAGGTCAACGTTTTTAAAATTCAGAAGTTCGTAGTGAGGACTTTAGTCCTCATCTCAATCTCAGGACTAAAGTCCTTACTACAAACTCATAAGCAAAAAAGCGTCCCCCCAGAACGGAAGGACGCTTTTTTATTCAGCTAGAAGCTTGAAGAATTAACCGTTGATAGCAGGTGCGCTGATAGCAACAGGAGCAACTTCACCAGCAGCCAAGTCTAAGGGGAAGTTGTGAGCGTTACGCTCGTGCATTACTTCCATACCCAAGTTAGCGCGGTTGATGATGTCAGCCCAGGTGTTGATGACGCGACCTTGGGAGTCAATCACTGATTGGTTGAAGTTGAAACCGTTGAGGTTGAACGCCATTGTGCTTACGCCCAATGCTGTGAACCAAATCCCGATTACAGGCCATGCAGCTAGGAAGAAGTGCAAGGAACGGGAGTTGTTGAAGGAAGCGTATTGGAAGATTAAGCGACCGAAGTAACCGTGTGCAGCTACGATGTTGTAGGTTTCTTCTTCTTGACCGAATTTGTATCCGTAGTTTTGGGATTCGTTTTCGGTGGTTTCGCGAACCAAGGAGGAAGTTACCAAGGAACCGTGCATTGCGGAGAACAAGCTACCACCGAATACACCAGCCACACCTAACATGTGGAAGGGGTGCATCAGGATGTTGTGTTCTGCTTGGAACACGATCATGAAGTTGAAGGTACCGGAGATTCCCAAGGGCATACCATCAGAGAAGGAACCTTGTCCGATGGGGTAGATGAGGAATACTGCGGTTGCTGCTGCTACGGGAGCAGAGAATGCTAGGCAGATCCAAGGACGCATTCCTAAGCGGTAGGATAGTTCCCATTCACGACCGAGGTAGCAGAATACGCCGATCAGGAAGTGGAATATTACCAATTGGTAAGGGCCACCGTTGTACAACCACTCATCTAAGGATGCTGCTTCCCAGATGGGGTAGAAGTGTAAACCGATAGCGTTGGAGGAGGGAACAACTGCTCCGGAGATGATGTTGTTTCCGTAGATTAAGGAACCTGCTACGGGTTCGCGAATACCATCGATGTCTACTGGAGGTGCAGCGATGAAGGCGATGATGAAGCAGGTGGTTGCAGCTAGCAAGGTGGGGATCATTAATACACCGAACCAGCCGATGTATAGGCGGTTGTTGGTGCTGGTGATCCAGTTGCAGAACTGCTCCCATACGTTTGCGCTTTTGCGCTGTTGTAAGGTTGCTGTCATTTCTTTATGATTACGTTTTGGTATGAATGTTTTAGGTCTTTCAACCTGTTACATAGCTTAATTCATAGTATTGCGTTTTGTAAAGTATTTTGAGAAAAAATTTTCTCGTTTAACCTGTGGAAAGCTCTGATACTGAGTTTTTATAGATATTTCGGGCTTACAGAGTAAATTAATTTTGCTTAACACTGTTCATTTACTATTCTTCAAAGATTGTGACTAAACCATTAGCCAACTCTTTCCTTGTCAGCTACAGCCCTGCTTACACAATCGTTCCAACTTATGAATGCTTCAATCGCTGCACTTACTGCAATTTTCGCACTGACCCTGGTAAAAGCCCTTGGTTGAGTCTGTCAGCAGCTGAAGGTATCTTAAAAAGACTCCAAAATCAGCAAGTTTTTGAAATTCTCATTCTTAGCGGTGAAGTGAGTACTCACTCACATAAACGTAAAGATTGGTTTCAAAGAATTTATGATTTGTGTGAGTTAGCCTTATCGATGGGTTTTTTACCACACACCAATGCAGGGCCTTTGAGTTTTGCAGAGATGCAGCGACTCAAAACTGTCAATGTATCAATGGGCTTAATGCTAGAACAGTTAACCCCAGCATTATTAAAGACAGTTCATCGTCACGCACCGAGTAAATTACCAGAACTCAGGCTGCAACAATTAGAATGGGCGGGAGAATTGCAAATTCCCTTTACTACAGGCTTATTATTGGGAATTGGAGAAACTTCTGATGATTGCTGGGAAACATTAACAGCCATTTCTCAAATTCATCAACGTTATCATCATATTCAAGAAGTCATCTTACAACCCCATAGCCCAGGTAATCAGCAAACCTTTGACGCGCCGCCGTTTGATCCTCATCAGCTACCAGCAGTTATTGCTAAAGCACGCCAGATTTTACCGTCAGATATTACAATTCAAATTCCGCCTAATTTAGTGAAAGATAAGCAATGGTTACTTGCTTGTCTTGAGTCTGGTGCAAGAGATTTAGGCGGAATTAGCCCGAAAGATGAAGTAAACCCAGATTATCCCCATCTTCAAGAACGAGAATTAAGAGAAATTTTACAGCCTGCGGGGTGGGAATTAGTACCACGTTTACCTATATATCCCCAGTTTGATAGTTGGTTGTCTGGTGAACTGCAAACATTAGTAAAGCAGTGGCGAAAAGTTTTAACGCCAACTTCTATTGTGTAAAGATTAAGATGTTAGTGGTGTAACAAGGATAAAGTAGTACATTAAAACAAAAAAATAACCGTAGATGTAGCTTGCGTCTCTTACAATGGCGTAAGCCTACCCGCAGTGTACGCTGATCAAATCAATGCTTTAGTACAACATTTAAAGCTTGCCACGCCAATACGTATTTGTTCAAAAATCAATTAGGAATCCTAAATTACTTGGCACTCAAATTCAAGTCTTGAACAATCAGTGTAGTAGTGTTGATTACAAAATGCGTTTACCTAAAGGTACATCTCTATCTGGTTGAATTAAAGCAACTCCACCATCATCTAAGACTACGCCTAAGACTAGAACCTCGGACATGAAATCAGCTATTTGGCGTGGAGGAAAGTTAATTACAGCTAATATAAATTGATTGACGATATCATTGGGATTATATAATTTGGTGATTTGTGCGCTAGATTTTTTGATACCCAAATCACCAAAGTCTATCCATAGCTTATAAGCTGGTTTTCGTGCTTTAGTGAACTCCTCTACTTTGATTACTTTACCAACACGAATATCAACTTTTTCAAAGTCTTCATAGGTAATTTGCATTCTTGATTTATCTTTATTTACCAGAGAGTTTCACTAAACCAATGCCACCAAAATATAAACCCAGTACGGCACCGGCTAAAAGACTTTGAGTGAGAGGATCTGTAGATGGTGTGAGGATAGCACCTAAAATTACTCCTCCCATAATTACATAACGCCAACCTGCAAGCATTGTTGCAGAAGAAACAATGCCTAGATTAGCGAGCAGAAGTTGAATGATCGGCACTTGAAAAGCTAAACCAGTGCTGAACATTAATAAAAGTACAAATTCAAAATACTTATCAATTGACCAAATTTGTTCAACTACATCTGCACCATAGTTAATAAAGAAATTTAAAGCGGCTGGAATTAAAAGTAAATAAGCAAAAACTAAACCTGCAACGAATAACACACTCGAACCTAAAACTATCGGCCCCAGCAATCGACGTTCACGGCGAGTCAGTCCCGGTAACACGAACTGAATCACTTGATAGAGGATGAAGGGACTAGAGAGTACCAAACCACTGTAAGCAGCAACCTTGAGAGAAACAAAGAAATATTCTCCTGGTGCAAGTTGTAGGAATTTTACTCCCTTAGCGGGAACTTCTAACAACTTAACAATGGGTTTGACAGCTACAAAACAACCGAAAGCACCCACAGCTACAGCAATCAGTGAGTAGAAAATCCTTTGTCGTAATTCTTCTAGATGGTCGAAAAGAGACATTTCGACCTCATCTGGCAACTCATCGAGAGGATCATTTTCCGAGTTGCCATAGCCCTCAGCGTCAATATTAGGAGTGGTTAGGGTGTCTACTTCTTGTGAAGGTGTCATGAGTCAGGTGGTAGGCAACATTTGCTAACTATTCTATCCGCCAAAGCAATTAATTAGAAGGCAAGAGGCAGTGAGACTAGGAAAACGGCAGCAATGCCCTGTTTGTCCATGCCCCATTCCTCATCTTAATGAATAATTTTGTTGCGTAAGTATATACGATTCAATCTGAGATAGGATAACGATGGCGACAAATTTGCAAATAAATGTAAAGAATATATATATACAAAACCCGATTTAGCCAATCAGTTTATTCTACGTAGGTAGCTTAATGTCCATGACCACGATCGCCCCTGAGCAGGTTAATAGCATCGTTTGGAATCAGCATCAAGATCCTTTTGAAATCCTGGGTTCTCATTTAGTAGAACAGAATGGTAAAAACGTTTGGGCTGTACGTGCCTACCTTCCCAATGCTAGTGCCGCCTGGGTAGTCTTGCCGGAACAACGCCAAGAATACCCCATGCAAGCGGTACACCACCCCCATTTTTTTGAATGTACTATTGAAACAGCCGAATTATCAAACTACCAATTAAAAATCAAAGAGGGAGAACACGAACGGGTGACTTATGACCCATACGCCTTTCGTTCTCCCCGTTTAACAGACTTTGATTTACATTTGTTTGCAGAAGGTAATCACCATCGAATTTACGAAAAATTAGGAGCGCACCCCACCGAAGTAGAAGGTGTTAAAGGGGTGTATTTTGCTGTTTGGGCCCCCAATGCGCGGAATGTCTCCGTTTTGGGCGACTTCAACCAGTGGGACGGACGCAAACACCAGATGCGTAAAGGGATCACAGGGGTTTGGGAATTATTTATTCCTGAACTACCCATTGGAGCGCATTACAAATACGAAGTCAAAAACTGGGAAGGACACATTTACGAAAAGTCTGACCCCTACGGCTTTCAACAAGAACCCCGTCCGAAAACAGCCTCCATTGTCACTGATTTAAATTCTTACCAGTGGCAAGATGAGAACTGGCTAGAAAAACGCCGCCACACAGACCCCTTAACACAGCCAGTTTCAGTTTATGAAGTTCACTTAGGTTCTTGGTTACACGCTGCAACTTCAGAACCATCAATATTACCTAATGGTGAAACCGAACCTGTGGTGATTGCGGCAGAACTGAATCCTGGTTCGCGTTTTCTCACCTATCGGGAGTTAGCAGCGAGATTAATTCCCTATGTGAAAGATTTGGGATACACCCACATCGAATTATTACCGATTGCCGAGCATCCCTTTGATGGCTCTTGGGGTTATCAAGTCACCGGTTACTATGCTCCTACATCTCGTTTTGGTAGCCCGGAAGACTTCATGTATTTTGTTGACCAATGTCACCAAAACGACATCGGTGTGATTGTCGATTGGGTTCCTGGTCACTTCCCCAAAGATGGACATGGTTTAGCATTCTTTGATGGGACTCACCTCTACGAACACGCCGACCCCCGCAAAGGCGAACATAAGGAGTGGGGAACGCTGGTATTTAACTACAACCGAAACGAAGTCCGCAATTTCTTAGTCGCCAATGCGCTGTTCTGGTTTGATAGATACCACATTGACGGTATTCGGGTAGACGCGGTAGCCTCTATGCTCTACCTCGACTATTGTCGCAAAAATGGTGAATGGCTACCCAACCAGTATGGCGGTAGAGAAAACTTAGAAGCAGCAGATTTTCTGCGTCAAGTCAACCATTTGATTTTTAGTTATTTCCCTGGTGTACTTTCGATTGCGGAAGAATCCACAGCGTGGCCGATGGTATCTTGGCCTACATATACAGGTGGTTTGGGTTTCAACCTGAAATGGAATATGGGCTGGATGCACGATATGCTGGACTACTTCAGCATGGATCCGTGGTTTCGCCAATTCCATCAAAACAATGTCACCTTTAGTATGTGGTACAACCACAGCGAGAACTTTATGCTGGCGTTGTCCCACGATGAGGTTGTACATGGTAAGAGTAACATCATTGGCAAAATGCCGGGCGATCGCTGGCAAAAGTTAGCAAATGTGCGTTGCTTGTTTACCTATATGTTTGCTCACCCAGGGAAGAAAACCATGTTTATGAGCATGGAATTTGGCCAGTGGAGTGAGTGGAATGTGTGGGCTGACTTGGAGTGGCAATTGTTACAACATGAACCACACCAACAACTGAAAAAGTTTTTCCAAGATTTAAACCATCTCTACCGCGCTGAACCTGCTTTATACACTCAGGATTTTGTCCGTGAGGGGTTTGAGTGGATTGATTGCAGCGATAATCGCCATAGCGTGGTTTCCTTTATCCGTCGTGATAAGGATTCTGGTGATTTTGTCGTGGTGATTTGTAATTTCACACCACAACCCCATTCTCACTATCGCATCGGTGTACCAGAGAAAGGCTTTTACACTGAGTTGTTTAATAGCGATGCTCGTCAGTATGGCGGTAGCAACATGGGTAACTTAGGTGGTAAATGGACTGATGATTGGTCTATGCACAATCGACCTTATTCTATCGATTTGTGCTTACCACCGTTAGGTGTGTTGATGCTGAAGCTGGATAGAGAGCAAACTGCTAAAGCACTGGGTTCGTAATCTAGAGGGTGGGAAATTTCCCACCCTTTTTAACTTGGATTTCGCTATAAAATAAACTTATTTTATATTTTGCTCTACAATATATATATATTATTTATTGTTTATCTTAATCATCTTAAGTGTTTTAAATATCCTTGCGTTCTTACATCAAGTTTGAGATTTTTAAAGGTTGGGTGAATCAGCATTTTCAAGCTAGTAGGTAAGTTTCTATTCAAAAGATGAATATATTAATTATTCTGGGTGAAGTTGTATTTATAGTATTAATATTCTCGTTACTTAACTGGCTAATCGGTATCTCAATTAAGCAGATTGCTAAAGTTTCTTGGCTGCAAGGTAGAACGGACAATGTCACCTTTTTACGCCACAGTATCAGCAGAATTTTAATTTTAACCACCGTAGTGCTATGTCTGGTACTGCTTGGTGTCAATGGAATGGTAATGTATCGAGGTGGTAACGTTCAAGAATTTCAACTGAATTTAATTCGCAGTTTACCTACGCAATTTTGGGTAAATCTCGGCACAGCAATTCTGAAATCTGTGAGTTTACTTTTACTCGTTAAACTGAGTGTCACACCCTTAAGCCGTGGGATAGATTGGGTTTGTGACTATGCTAAAAAAGTAGATCACATTAAGGCTAATGATACGAGTGTCGAGGCTTTTTTCAACGTCTTAAAGAGAACTATTATTCATACTATCTGGATATCTGCTGCTATCCTCTGTGCTGAATTTCTTCACCTTCCAGATGTTGTTCCTAAATATACTTTTATCGCTTTAAAAATATATATCACTATCACAATTGGTTTACTGATTGTTAAGGCTGTTGCAACTATTGTTGATACTCTCGATGCTCTGAGTCTGAAATATTCTAGTTCTAGTAATCTACTACGTTTATATGAGCGACTACGTCATCTCATACCTCTGTTGAAAAAGTGTTTAGAATATGTGCTTTATGTCGGCATAGTAAATTTAGTTGTTCCAGAAATTCAACCTATTGCTTGGATTAGTGCTTATACTCCTAGAGTTGTGCAGATTATTGGGGTTTTCTTTATTAGCAACGTTTTGATTGAAGTAGCTTATTTTATTCTGGATGAGTTCTACTTAAAAGCTACAGATGCAGGAGAAGCACAAAGACAAAAGCGGCTGACACTAATTCCGTTAATCAGGAGTTTTGCTAAATATTTTGTTTACTTTACTGCTGGAGTAACTGTACTCAAATTGATTGGCATTGACCCTGCACCTATTTTAGCAGGCGCAGGAATTGTAGGTATAGCAGTGGGTTTAGGGGCGCAAAATCTGATTAATGATGTGGTTTGTGGCTTCTTAATTTTGTTTGAAAATTATTATTTAGTAGGTGATTATGTTGAAGCTGGAAAAATGGAAGAGAGGAGTGTGGAAGGTATTGTAGAAGCAATTGAATTACGAACTACTCATGTCCGACACCCTGATGGTCAATTGCAGATAATTCGCAATGGTGATATTGGATCAATTATTAATTATTCCAAGCGTTACATATATGCAAGAGTAGAATTTAGTGTTTCCTATGAATCTAATTTGGATCATGTGTATAGAGTAGTGGAAAAATTAGGACAGCAGTTACAGCATGATGAACAAGATGTTTTAGAACCCACACGAGTAGCTGGAATAGAAAGTTTCGGAGAAAATAATCTTTTGCTGTTGACATTGACAAAAGTCAAGCCAGGAAAACACCTGCATATTCAACGTATTCTCCGCAAAGTTTTAAAGGATACTTTTAGCCGAGAAGAAATAGAGATTTGTGGGTTTTCTAAAAATTGAGTTGTATTTTTAGATATGAAGAAATACAACTGCAATCATCATAATAACTTTTTCTTGGATTTATCGTAAATCAGAGGGTTTAAGACCCCTACGTCTATACGTAGCATATTTTCAGTGGGGGTTGAAATCCCCGACTGAAAATGTCTTTAATTTTGAATTTTGAATTTTGAATTGTTAATGGCGATCGCTCAACCAAGCCGCACACAAATCAAGACCCCGTTTCAATGGAGTCAGACCAAATTTGATGATTAATCTCACCGGACGAATCATATAGTAAAGACCAGCTAAATAATTAGGCAGAGGTAAAGCCACATAATCTTGATCCTTGGGAGTAATGGCGAATCTCACTACAAAGAGACACAGTAAAATTTTATGTCGCCAGCTTTCCATCACTCTAAAATGAAAAGCTAAACGCCAAGACCAAAAAGACCTCTCAAATACATCTAATGGTTCGTCAATGTGCATCCATAATCTGGTTTTTACTTCTGTAGCCAAGGTGTAAATAATAGAATTTTGTGCGATTCTTTGGTTAATTATTTCTGGTAGTTGCAGTTTTTGGATATCGGCAGCGAGGAATAATCCTAGTAATAGCATTCTTTCACAGCCTTGTTTTTGTGCTTGTTCTAAAACTTTTGTCCAGGCAATTTCAGGATGTGATTTAATTAGTTCAGCGATATCACAAATCCAAGCTAACCTTTGCCATAAATCCTTACAACCGTGGACACAAAGATATAGCAGAGAATCTTCTAGAGAAAGTTGCAGGATAGTTTGACCGGCTAAAGAGATAGGTTGTAATCTATTCCACAGTGCATCAAAATTTGGTTTAAAGGCGAAATAAGTCGGGGTTAATTCCCAATGTAAATCTATCAAGACTCTGCTATCTGCACTGAGTACACTGTATTCACAAAATACTTCTTGTAGTTCTTGTCTAGCTTCTGTTAAATAAGCTTTACTGTGGTAATTTTGTGATTTTAAAATTTCTATTGTCTTGGGAATATCTTGTTTTTTAACTAGAATATCAAGGTCACTAAATTTTCTCAGTGCAAGATTACCATAGGCGGAAACTGCTAAGACAGAACCTTTAAATGGTATGGCGCGAACATGATTTTCTGCTAATAATTGCAGAATATTAACCAATTTGTGGGTCAAAAATAGGTTATTGAGGGTGATTTTTTGGCAAAGACTGTGTAAATCTTCCCAAATGTTTGGCGGAACTTGATTGAGACAAATTTCCTGGAGATTTGTATACAAAAGTGTCTGGACTCTATGCCAAACCGCAATTTTGACTAAATAATGCCAATCTATTTCTGTGGTTACTAACTGTTTAATTTTAGCTGCTGTTTCTGGGTCAATTTTTGTCTTAGCACAACACATCAACAGTTCTACTTCTTTGTTGATGGTAAATGGTTGGGTAGAAGCAAATATTTGTGGTAATGCAATCATATTTAATCGAACTTACTAGCCTAGTTATTTTGAGGCAACACACTTGTTTGATTTTCCGATCTAATTTGATGAACAAACAACTAGTTATGTAAAAGTTCGGTAAAATTTTCACACAAAATTCTGTAATAACCCAGTAAATACAGCTGGTAATTCTAGATGGGGTAATACTCCTGTGTCGGCGATCGCATAAAATTCATGAATCGCATTTAAGTTTAAACTCCTCAACCTGCGTCCTAGCTTGATGCTGGTAAATTGCGCCTTCTCTCCCCAAAAGAACACTGTGGGAACAGTAAGTTGTTGAATATACAAACTCAAGTCAAAGTACAAGTCCCCGCGTAAAAATGCTAAAGCGGCAAATTTCCCATTGGGTTGTTGTGCAGAGGCGAGATAAGCTTCTACCATCTCCTGCGTAACCCGTTGTGGTTCAGCAAACAGAAAACTTTCTAAAAAATTTCTCACCGCAATTTCATTTTCTGCCCCCAAGCCGTAAATAATATTGTCTAATAAAGGTGTATTAATTATGGGTAGTGGTAGTCTCCTTCCTGCACCTTGACCGAAATCATCAAACCCAGAAGGACAGACTAAACACAGATTTTTAAATAACTCTGGTTGCTGAATCGCCAAGCGAATACTAAAAGCCGCAGTTAATGAAGAAGCAACGACTGTTACAGGTTGGCGACAAGTTTGGGTAATAAATTCAGTAATAGTGGTCAGATAGTCAGAAATTTGGTAATCCCGCACCGGATGCGCCGAATCTCCCCAACCAATTAAATCCGGTGCAAGGATGCGGTGAGTAGCAGCAAAAGCCGGATAAACTTTTGACCATTCGTAAGCAGAAGCACCACCGCCAAAATTATGTAAGAACAGTAACGGCGGTAAATTTTCTGTGTCGGAATCTAACCAAGGTGCAGCAGTTTGGGTATAGTAAACTGTTTTTCCCAAGGATGTATTAATAACTTTATGCCCAAAACCAGGGGGTTGAAAACGTAGCATAGGGGTGAGTTGTGAGTGCTGAGTTATGAGCATCCTACTAGCATGACAATACACTAGCAATATATACGAAGAAACACGTTTTTTCCCTTATATCCCTACACCCTCACACACCTAAACCTCGGTTTTACAAGTTGAATTAACTTTTTACTCAGCACTCGTTACTCTCATCTAGCTTTTTCGCCGGTGATTTGAGCGAGTTGATCTAAGCGATCGCCACTGATATGGTATGCTGCTCCAAATCCAATCACAAATCTACCTGCTGTTGGAGTCAGGCGGAAAATGCGAAAGTCAGCCAAGCCGCGCAAAACTTCGATAATTTCACCAAAACGTTGTTGAAATTGCTCAACAATTTGATTCCATGTCTCAGATTCTCGCTCAATTAAAGTCGCAGCACAATCAAAACTCAAGCGACGACGTGCAAAAATTTGAGTAGTTTGACTTTCATCCTCGATAAATAAAACACACACATGAGGATTGATATGAATATTTTGAGTATGAGCAGCTAACCCACTTACGTATATATATATATTCTTAGCATCATCTGTCACAAAAGGAGTATAGCTAGCGTTGGGAATACCTTGTTCATTTACTGTACTAATAATCACACTCTCAAATTTCTCTGTGAAATTTTCGTATTCAGCCTGAGCTTTTTCTAATTGATTCATAAGTAAATCTCTATTTATTTAGTAATATCTAATCAAATATCCTAACGTGCTGACATCATTGAACCCAAAAAACTCATCCACAATCTAAAATTGGCAAGGTCAAGTATATGTAGTGTGCGTCAGTATGAATCATGTTTTGGTGTAGTGAGTTTTTCTCGCACTGACGCACCCCACTAAGTCGTCTATTTGGATATTTTATTTTTTCGCATTGTCCAACTCAAGACTCATAACTCCACACTCACCACTTCGTTATTATGTAACAAGAAAAGCATTAACAAAACGTAATTGTGGCAGATCAAAATCGCTCTCAATGGGACTTAGGCAGATTTATTAATACCTTGACTTACTTCGAGGTTTTTCCTTGCTTGAACTGGGTAAAGCGATTATTCCAAGGTGCTTCCCAGCCTCATCAAAATCCACCTCATGGAGAAAACAGCATGGGTGCAATCTTAGTAGCAGGTGCAACAGGTGGCGTTGGTAAACGGGTAGTCAAGCAATTATTAGCACAAGGCTACAAAGTCCGCGCACTAGTACGAGATATCGATAGAGCTAGAGCCATACTTGGTAATGATGTTGACTTGGTAACTGCGGATATTACTAAACCCGAAACTTTAACACCTCTAGTAATGGCGAACATTCAAGCTGTAATTTGTTGTACAGCAGTACGTGTGCAACCAGTAGAAGGAGACACAGCCGATAGGGCTAAATATTATCAAGGTGTGAAATTTTATCAACCAGAAATCGTGGGTGATACTCCAGAAAATGTGGAATATCAAGGTGTTAAAAATCTCGTAGAAGCTGCTAAGAAATATCTATCATCAGCCAAGGAAAAACTGATATTTGATTTTACTAGCCCTTCTGTAGAATTAAAGAATATTTGGGGCGCGCTCGATGATGTGGTTATGGGAGGTGTGAGTGCAAGTAATATGCAGTTGTTAGAAAATACGGCTGTATTTACTGGTAATGTTTCCACTGCTAATTCTGGGGGATTTGCATCTGTTAGAACCAAAAATTTTGAGCCTACTATTAATTTATCTGGCTATACAGGTGTAGAATTGCGCGTGAAAGGTGACGGCAAACGTTATAAAGTTTTTCTGCGTACAGATACAAAATGGGATGGCTTAGGCTATAGTTATTCTTTTGATACAGTGGCGAACAATTGGATAAATATCCGCATTCCCTTTAGTGATTTTGTCCCGGTTTTTCGAGCCAAAATTGTAAAAGATGCTCCCGTAATTCCCCAAGATAGAATTACATCTTTGCAATTAATGTTGAGTAAATTTGAATACGATGGCGCATTAAATCCTCACTTTTCGCCAGGGAATTTTGCTTTAGAATTATCCTCAATTAAGGCTTATAGTGACATCCCTACACCCCAATTTATTCTAGTGAGTTCCGCCGGTGTAACTCGTCCTGGTAGACCAGGAATTAACTTAGATGAAGAACCACCCGCAGTTAGGTTAAATGACCAATTAGGCGGAATATTAACCTGGAAATTAAAAGGGGAAGACAGTCTAAGAACTAGCGGTATTCCCTACACTATTATTAGACCCTGTGCTTTAACTGAAGACACAGGAGGTAAAGAAATAATTCTAGAACAAGGTGATAATATCAGAGGCAAAATCAGCCGTGAAGATGTGGCTCAATTGTGTGTCAAAAGTTTAGAAACACACCAGGCTTGTAATTTAACCTTTGAGGTGAAAGAAGGCACAAATACATCACAAAGTATTAATTGGCAACAATTATTTACTGATTTAAAACCGGATAATTAGACAAAGAATAGTATTAATTGCTACGAGTCTTGTAGTGAATTGAGGAGTGTGATCGCACCACTCCTTCAGTAACTTACTGAAGACTCGTATTGCTCAGATAAAAATATTTTCTACGGTGACAAAATACATTTATTAGCTGAATATACTGAAAATCAGTCATTTTATTGTTAATTTTATATAAAGCATGAATAAAACTGCATAAAGAGTTTACCTTGCTTCAACTAATTCTTTGAATGCAAAAATCTCTGAGAACCTCGGTAATATCTAGGTTGTGCTAAATGATTTAGCAGAATTTACAATATATTTTTTTTGTAAAGGTATCACCATCAGACTAGCGGTCTAAGTAGATTTGTCATAGTGTATTGAATATCCAAATGAGGAAATTACTGAGTTAAGTTTCCCTTGTATTGTCAAACAACGGCAAATTATAGTGCCAATCTCAGTAATTTATTCGAGAACTTTTTGTGTGCTGTTGGCGAGTACCGCAAAGGGCAAATTTACACCCTGCTTGTGGATTATAGCTCTTAAGCAAACCACATAGGCTCAGAACACCAATACACACAGTAGAGGTTTGGGCTTATCGATTTAAGTAGAGCATCTGTGTTGGCTAAAAATCACAATCCCACTGGAAATAGGCAGAAATTGAGGATTTTATGGATAAGTTTCAAATCATGAAAAATTTACAGAAGCTCGCTATCCGCAAGGCTAGCTTGACCACATTAGCACTCTTAGGTATGGGTGTGGGTGTTGCTGTTTCTAGTTCACCTGCATCAGCAGCTTTGTTCGTTAAAGACACTTTTAATAACGCAGCCCTTTCTATTGATGGTTTTGGTAGCACAAGTAACAATGGCTTCATCCGAACCAACGTACCCACAGGTTCCACTGTACGGAAAGCTTACCTGTATGCTTCTTCCATTTGGAATTTTAGTCCTGTCTCTAATGTCAGACTAAACGGTAACTTATTACAAGTAAGTGATGCTACTGTACTTACACCAGATTTGAACCCAGCAACAACTGTTCGTTGGGATGTTACCAGCCTTCTAGGTTCTTTAGGTGGTTTGCAAAGCCACACTATCGAAGAACTCGGCGATAACGACGGCGCAGTTTTAGTAGTCGCATATGAAAACGAAGATACCTTAGGCTTTACATCTGTAATCCTAGATGGTGAGCTTTCCACCGGAGGCGACGAAACTACATTTAATTTTGCTCAACCCTATACGAGTGGAGATTTCTTGGTATCTCTAGCTTCTAGCTTCAGTTTTCAGCCAGCTAACCAGTTTACTACAATCGACGTAACAACTAACTCTACTTCTTCTCGGCGATTAACTAGCTCTGCTGGTGGTCAAGATGATGGTTCGGGAGATAACGGTGCGTTAATCACTGTAGGGGGTATTGATGACAGTCCTACCAACCCAGATCCTTTTGCTACCGATGCTGGTGGACCTAGAACCGATGATGAATATTATAATCTAGCTTTGGGTAACACTGCTAATCCTAACCCTTTCATCAACCCAGGTGACAAATTTATCAAATTAACCACTCGCAACCCCAGTAACGATGATAATGTGTTTGGTTTATTCGTTACCAGCACATTCAGAATTACCACTGAACCTCCAACTGATATACCTGAACCTTCTGTGACATTAGGAACCCTGGTCTTTGCCGCTTTCGGTGCTAATTCATTGCTCAAGCGTAAGCAAAAAAAAGTTGCAAATTAAGGCTAGACATATAGTTTAAGACTTTAAGAAGCTTCTTTAAATCAGGTTTTTACCTGATCACTGCCGTATTTGCAAATCAGCAATAGGGCAGTTTTTATTTTTGCCCAACACCACTGAAATTAAATTAACTTTCTGATGTTGTAAGTCTTAAGAATCAATTTATGATTAACAATTGGGTCATGCAGTCAAGCTGGTGGGCAGAAATTCGCCAAACAACTTTTTAAGAAATTACTAACGGAACTCTGTCCCCCTCCAGTGTTAGAGTGAAAGATGACATTGCATAATCTTATGTCTTCTAAGACCCATTCTGAAATATAGCTTCAATCATTAGGCGCAGCATGGTCACCACCGCAGAAAAAACAAACATCGGTTACATTACCCAAATCATTGGTCCTGTTGTAGACGTTAAATTTCCCGGCGGAAAATTACCGCAAATCTACAACGCTTTGACCATCAAAGGCACTAACGAAGCTGGACAGGAAATCAACCTCACCATCGAAGTACAGCAACTTTTAGGCGACAACCAAGTCCGCGCCGTTGCGATGAGTTCTACCGATGGTTTAGTACGTGGTTTGGAAGTTATTGATACAGGCGCGCCCATCAGCGTACCCGTAGGTAAAGCTACCCTGGGACGGATTTTCAACGTTCTGGGCGAACCTGTAGACAACAGAGGCCCCGTCAACAACGAGGAAACCTTACCCATCCACCGTTCCGCGCCTAAACTCACTGACTTAGAAACCAAGCCTTCCGTATTCGAGACAGGGATTAAGGTTGTTGACCTCCTGACCCCCTATCGTCGTGGCGGTAAAATTGGTCTGTTCGGCGGTGCAGGTGTGGGCAAAACCGTGATCATGATGGAATTGATCAACAACATTGCGACCCAGCACGGTGGCGTGTCTGTATTTGCTGGTGTGGGAGAGCGTACCCGTGAAGGGAATGACCTCTACAATGAAATGATTGAATCTGGGGTAATCAACAAAGATAACCTCAACGAATCTAAAATTGCGCTGGTGTACGGTCAAATGAACGAACCACCCGGAGCGAGAATGCGGGTTGGTTTGTCTGGTTTGACAATGGCAGAATACTTCCGCGATGTAAACAAACAAGACGTACTGCTGTTTGTTGACAACATCTTCCGCTTCGTCCAAGCTGGTTCGGAAGTATCCGCGCTGTTAGGTCGGATGCCTTCTGCTGTAGGATATCAGCCAACCTTGGGTACTGACGTAGGTGAACTGCAAGAGCGGATTACCTCCACTACCGAAGGTTCTATTACCTCAATTCAAGCTGTATACGTTCCTGCGGACGACTTGACCGACCCCGCACCTGCAACTACATTTGCTCACTTGGATGGTACAACTGTACTATCTCGTGGTTTGGCAGCGAAGGGTATTTATCCCGCAGTTGACCCATTAGGTTCAACTTCTACCATGTTGCAACCCAGCATCGTAGGTGATGAACATTACAACACCGCGCGTGCTGTACAAGCAACTCTACAACGCTACAAAGAATTGCAAGACATCATCGCCATCTTGGGTCTAGATGAATTGTCTGAAGATGACCGTCTCACAGTAGCACGGGCGCGCAAAATCGAGCGTTTCTTGTCTCAGCCTTTCTTCGTAGCGGAAGTATTCACCGGTTCTCCTGGTAAATACGTGAAGTTAGAAGATACTATCAAAGGCTTCCAGAAGATTCTGTCTGGTGAATTAGATGATCTGCCAGAACAAGCATTCTACTTGGTAGGCGACATCAACGAAGCGATCGCTAAAGCCGAAAAACTCAAAGGCTAAAAATTAGTCAATAGTCACTAGTCAATAGTCATTAGTCCAAAGCTATTTGACTGTTGACTGTTGACTGTTGACTGTTGACTGTTGACTGTTGACCATTAACTTAAACTTATGACCCTAACTGTCCGTGTAATTTCCCCAGATAAAACAGTGTGGGATGCGGAAGCTGATGAAGTGATTTTACCCAGCACTACCGGTCAGCTAGGTATCCTGAGTGGACACGCACCACTACTGAGCGCACTGGATATAGGCGTGATGCGCGTCCGCACCAACAAAAACCAATCTTGGCAAGCGATCGCTCTTCTCGGTGGTTTTGCTGAAGTCGAAGACAACGAAGTTACCATTCTGGTGAATGGTGCTGAACGTGGCGACAGCATCGACTTAGAAGCAGCCCGTACTGATTATAACCAAGCTCAAACCAAATTGAGCCAAGTACCAGCAGGCGATCGTCAAGCTCAAATTCAGGCAAACCAAGCCTTTAAACGCGCCCGCGCTCGTTTTCAAGCGGCTGGCGGTTTGGTGTAAAAATACACTAAATATATTGCTTTGGGGTGGGCTATTTGCTCACCCTTGTTTGTTTATGCTGGTTTTGTTTTTAACACGGAGGCACGCTAAGGTAAACATAAAGAGGCCCAGAGTGTTAAAGGTTTGCTTTGTTTAAAAAGAAAAAAATAATACTAAGTTTAAGAAAACTCAGCCTTATTAAGTGAAGTGATACCTTAGATAATTAGTTGCCCAGAAGGGCGCAGATTATGAAAAGTTTTTCATCTTTCCTTGGTAAGACTAAAAAAAATAAATTAGCTCGTTTTGCAACTACGTTTATAGCTTCTTTAGCATTGGCTAGCAGTATTAACTCGGCTCATGCTAGTAATGTCAAGACACCCGTTTTCAAAGAAAATACATCCGCATCAGTCATCCTCGAACAAACCAAGCCAACTACAACTCAATATCAAGCAGCAGCAGTTGATCCTTATGTGCTGATTCCTATTGTTTTAGTTGGTGGCTTCGTTATCTTTGTTCCTCTGTTCTTTGGTGGTTTAGTAGTTATCGGCGAACGAGAAGTTGGTGTCGTCGTTAAAAAATTTGCAGTTTCTGGACGGGGACTTCCAGCCGGACGTTTGATTGCACTCAACGGTGAAGCGGGTTTACAAGCAGATACTCTCGCACCTGGTTGGCATTGGGGTTATTGGCCTTGGCAGTATTCAGTGCGGAAAGAACCTGTGGTAGTCGTTCCTCAAGGGGAAATTGCTCTAATTGTGGCGGCTGATGGTGAATCTATACCCCCTGAGCGCATCTTGGGCAAAATCACCAATTGTGATAACTTCCAAGATGCCCGAAAATTTCTCACCCAAGGCGGTGAAAAAGGGCGGCAAATGGGCTTTTTGACTGCTGGTACATATCGGATTAATACAGCTATATTTAAAGTGATTATGGCGGCTAACGCCTCTAGTCACGGTATGAGTCCCGAACAGTTACGGGTGCATACTGTAGCCTCTGATAAAGTCGGTATTGTGACCACCTTAGATGGGATGCCGATTAGTGTAGGTGAAATTGCTGGCCCAGTGATTTCAGCCCATGATAACTTTCAAAATGGTCAGAAATTTTTAGACGGTGGTGGACGCAGAGGTTTACAAGAGCAAATTCTGCTGTCTGGTTCTTGGAATCTTAATCCTTGGTTCGTCAACGTTGAACAAGTACCAATGACAGAAATTCCCATTGGCTATGTCGGTGTGGTGATTTCTTTCGTTGGTAAAGCCCAAGAAGATGTTAGCGGCGCGTCCTTCACCCACGGTAACTTAGTAAATCCTGGGCATAAAGGTGTATGGGTTGAACCTCTGTATCCAGGTAAACACCCCATCAATACCCGCATTATGAAAGTAGAGTTAGTCCCGACTACTAACATTGTTTTAAACTGGTCAGGACGGACAGAAAGACACAAATACGACGCAAACTTAGAATCTTTAACGGTACGTTCTAAAGATGGGTTTGCGTTTGACTTAGAAGTTTCGCAAATCATCCATGTCGGCGCGTTAGATGCACCGAAAGTAATTTCCCGTGTGGGTGCAATGCAAAACTTGGTTGATAACGTTCTAGAACCTAGTATTGGTAATTATTTCCGCAACTCAGCCCAAGATTACACTGTACTAGATTTCTTAAATGCCCGGAGTGAGAGGCAAGTTGAAGCCTCGGAATATATTAAAGCAGCATTGCGAGCTTATGACGTACAGGCAATTGATACCCTAATTGGGGATATTCAGCCACCCGCATCATTAATGCAGACTCAAACAGACAGAAAGATTGCCGAAGAAGAACGCAAGACTTACGAAGTACAGCAAATGGCGCAAACCCAACGGCAACAACTGGTGCGGGAAACAGCCTTGGCTGATATTCAACAGGAAATGGTGAAATCTGAGCAAAGCGTCCACATTGCCGAACTCAAAGCCCAAGCGCATATCAAACAAGCGACTGGGGAAGCAGAGTCTACCAAACTACGGGCGATAGCGGAAGCGGAAGGGATTCGCGCCACAGGTAACGCTAAAGCCGAAACCTACCGTACTGGTGTGGAAGCCTTGGGGACACAAGGTTATACAGCTATGCAACTGATGCAGATTATTGGCGATCGCAATGTCCGTTTAATACCTGATATCTTAGTTGGTGGTAGCAACGGCAGCACTAACGGTTTAGTGGATGGTTTACTGTCAATGATTCTATGGAATCAAACCAGCAAAAATGGTGAAGTTACACCCACATACCCACAACCTGTAGTACCTCAAACCTCACCCACTAACGGAACTAGTCAATTTATCGTGGACTTACCGAAAGATAAATCGTTATGAACGGGAATAGGGGATAACGATAAAAGGAGTTTGAGCATCTGTTAATTTTTTAAACACTTTGTTTTCTAGTAAATAACCCCAGTTTTCTCAATAAAACTGGGGTTATTTATTGTTCTGACTTTTCACCGGATCTAAAAAACCCCTCTCCAAACCTCTCACGCCAGTTGCTACCCTACGGGAACGCTCCGCGAACAAGTCGGGCATTGCCCGCCCAATGCACTGGCTCCCCTGCAAGGAGAGAGGCTTTGATTCTTGCTCCCCTTCCCTTGTAGGAAAGGGGTTGGGGGTTAGGTTTTACGTTAATTTTTCCACATAACGTGAAAAGTCAGATTTATTGTTCAATATCAAATTTCAGGATAACAGCCGGCTTTCAAACCTGTTCCCTAATTTACTTAAGGACAATACAAAGTATCTCTTGTATCACGGCCAGTAGTCGGGTTAGTCCCTTTAGCTACCTTACACAATTTTTTGACCTCATCTGGACGCAACAGCACATCAGTAAAATCTGCACCGTCGATAATTGCGCCATCAAATTTGGTGTTAGCTGCAAATGCACCTTCTAAAACTGCATTTGTCAAGTTAGTTTTAATCAGACGAGCTGAATCTAGGGTAGCATTTGTCAGGTTCACACCTTCCATATTTGCCGATTCTAAATTGGCGGCAAAGAAACTCACACCCTGTAAATTAGAGTTACTAAAGTTACTCTGACGCAGATTTGCTTTAGTAAAACTAGAGTCTGTTAAATCACGTCCTGAAAAATCAGCTCCAATTAAAATTTCTTTGTTGTACTCCAATGCTGAAGCTGGAAGAGAAAAACCGACAATTGTCGTAATGCCCACTACTCCCCACAGCAATAAACTGAGTATACTAGCCAAAATGCGCTGATATTTTTGACACCCTAATCCGTTGTAAGTACGGCATAACTTGGGTATAGAAGCTAATATGCGATCGGCTACACTGGGGCATAGCCCATCATTTAACTTAGAATTCATAACTATATCTTAGCCAATGGTGAATCCTCCTTCATCACATTATCCCGATATCGGCGACATAGGAGAAGAACTTGTAACTCAATGGTTACAATCTACAGGCTGGTTAATTTTACAACGTCGCTTCTCTTGTCGTTGGGGAGAAATTGATATCATCGCTCAATATCCTGATACCACAGAGAATGAGCTAATATCGACACTAGCTTTTATAGAAGTAAAAACTCGTAGTGGTGGTAATTGGGATAGCTGGGGCAAAAGTGCCATCAATACTAAAAAACAAGCAAAAATAACTCGCACTGCGGGGTTATTTTTAGCTAAATATCCTGAAAAAGCAAATTATTCTTGTCGATTTGATGTAGCGATTGTCAGTTGTCAACCAATATCACAAAAAAACCTTAATTTCTCTGCAACCCAAACAGCCTTAGCTATCTCATCAGTTGCAGGCTATCAATTCCAGTTACAAGAATATATTGCAGGTGCTTTCGATGTCATTGATGAATCTTAAAGATTAAGTAGTTTTACCGTAAAGTTGCAGAATCATATTGAGTGCTTCGTAATGAAACTCGTTGTATGAGTCTATTGTACATTCGCACATTATTTGCGAATTGCGACAAATAATGTGCGAATGTACAATGGAGAATAGGGAACTCGAATCCCTGGCCTCTGCGGTGCGATCGCAGCGCTCTACCAACTGAGCTAATTCCCCTGAAAGTGGTGCTGAGTGCTGAGTTAATAAGAGTATCAGCAATTAAATCAACGCTCTGCTATTAAAGAACATTCTAACATTCACTGGCGGTTGGCTGTGGTTCTTTGCCGGAAAATACTTGTTGGACTCGTTCTAGTTCCAATTCTGTAAGATAATCTACTGTCCAGTTACAGCAACGCTGGAGCATATGGAAAGGGTAAGTATTCGCTACACCTAACACTTGCATCTGTGCGTGTCTGGCTGCTTGAATACCTGCGGGGGTATCTTCAATTGCCAAGCATTCTTGGGGTTGTAGATTTAAATCGGGATACTCTTGATTTAGGCGTGTAACTGCAAGTAAATAACCATCTGGTTGGGGTTTACTGGTAGTGATATCATCTCCAGCAACAATCACAGGGAAATACTCTGTTAGTTTAGCTCGCTCTAATACTAGCTTTATTTCTTGATGAAGCGCACCGCTAACTATAGCTAATTTGAGATGTTGAGAACGCGCTTGATAAATCAAGTCTTCCACACCTGGATATATGGGTAATTTTTCCAGTTTCTCTAGTTCCAATACATAGGCTTCAGCTTTGCGGCGAAGTAGCTGAGTTAAGTATTCTTCGCTCACGACTCTACCACGATTGGCGAACAATTCTTGAAAACAAGCGCGATCGCTACGTCCTAATGAAGCTTGACGCTCTTTCACTTTTTGGGGTTGCAGATTTTCTTGAACCAGAATTTCATCGATTAATTGTAAGTGAATGCGTTCATCGTTAATGATTACGCCATTAAAATCAAACAGAATTGCCTTTAAACTCATGCCGTTATGCCAAAAGCTGGAGACTCTAAACCCTCCAAATTATTATTATCCATCACAGGTCTATATTGTCTCACCTTTGCTTGATTAGTTACATCTGTGGCAGGCAAAGGTTTAACACCACTGCTTACTTGATTTATCCACCAAACTTCTTCTGTTCGCACCGACTCAAACCCCACCGCACCCATCCGTGCATCTACACTATCCGCAGCATATTCACGAATGTAAGGCTCTTCAAACACATTATTCAACCAATCTAGCTGACGTAAGGTTTTCTGATTTCCATCCAGAACTAATACCTGTCCCCCAGCAACCAACAGGCGAAAACATTCTTGGAGGATGGTTTGGGAAACGGCAACTGGCGTTTCGTGGAAAAGTAAAGTAGCCGTCACTAAGTCAAAGGAAGCATCGGGAAAACCAGTTTGTTCTGCGTTTCCATGTCGCCAGCTGATATCCAAACCAGCAGTTTTGGCTTTATCTTCCGCCCTTACTAGCATATAGGGTGATAAGTCTAAACCGATGACTTCAGCTTGGGGAAAAGCTTGTTTTAGCATCAAAGTTGTAGAACCTGTACCACAGCCTAAATCGAGTATACGTCTGGGTTTGACTTTAACTGCATCAATTACAGCTTGACGCACCCAAGTTTCATTCGGTGGAATGACGTATGCAGTAATAGGATCATAACTGACCGCCGCACCAGGATTGAGATATCCTTTTTTGATGCCGTGAAAGTTTTGGTTTATGTAGTACGCCGGTGTTGTCACATCATCACACCGGAACTTCTCGCTTTCTTTCTCCCAGTCGATACTTTTGGCATAACGCTGCAATTTTTCTTCATCAATTAAAAATCGGACTACGGGCGATAAAAAGCTTTCCCAAATGGTGTTCTGACGTGTCTCCATAGGTTTGATTTCGGCTGATTCATGGTCTTTACAAATTGTAGTGTATTTAGCAAATGCCTGGATTTTTTGGCAGACTTAACTAGTGATGATTGCTGTTGACACTAAAATTACATTATATTACATTTGTAATATAGGCGATTTTATGACCTAAACTTGTTAGCTTATTATCTTTCACTTTTGATTCCTGATTTTCTAGAAAAAAATGCCCTACGAAGAGTTAGAAATTAATACGCCAGCACCTGTTTTATCTTGGGCGAATCACCCCTTGGGTACAGAAGAAACCAAGATGGCTAAGAATGTGGCATCCCTACCTTTTGTATTTAAACACGTAGCATTAATGCCTGATGTTCACTTAGGAAAAGGTGCTTTAGTTGGTTCTGTAATTGCTACAAAAGAAGCCATTATTCCTGCTGCTGTGGGTGTAGATGTTGGCTGTGGTATGTGTGCAATCAAAACACCATTTACAGGTGATAAATTAGAAGGAAAACTCAAAAAAATTCGACTCGATATTGAAGCGGCCATTCCCACAGGTTTTAATGAAAATAAAGAGATAGAAAAAACTGTCACTAATTGGCAGCATTGGCGAGAGTTTCAAGACTTGCACCGTGGTGTGCAAGATTTACAAACTAAAGCAATGAAACAAATTGGTTCTCTAGGCGGGGGTAAAAGATTGCCCCTTACTGTAGTAATACAGTAATCAAAACTCGTCCAAATCGGTGGAAGCTGAGATTGCTAATACCGAGGGAAGCGGTAAAACGCCCCGTAGAGAGCAGAGGGACTTGGGCATCCTAGAATAAATTAGGATGAAGGTGTGCTCCGAACTATACCGAAAAGGAAGGTATAGAATCAAGCAGAAATGACTTGATCTATTGTGACTTTCATGTGTGATATTGTGATTATATGGAATCTCACAATATCAGTCTTGTAAATCCCTGTTACTCCTACTTGTTTGGCTTTATCCAAAGCGATGGTCATCTATACAACGATACTCGCGATCGCGGTCGATTAAGTATAGAGATTAATAAGCAGGATGAACACATACTTTGGGAGTTCAAAAATCTCATACCGTATAATTCTTCAATCACTGAACGTGTACGTAAAACTAACTTTAGTAGCAGTAATAAATCAGTTATTTGGAGAGTTTATAATAAGGAATTTCGAGATTATCTAGAATTATGGGGTTTACCGAATGGTAGTAAATCACAGTTAATCAAACTTCCAAATTGTCAGTTTTCCGAAATTGACTATTTCCGAGGTTTGATAGATGGAGATGGATCTTTAGGACTGACCTCAAAGGGATTTCCCTTTTTATCTCTGGTGACATCTAGTTCATATATTGCCACTGGATATATAGAATTTATTAACCAGATGACAGGACAAGCCAAGACATCGACTAGAAACACTAGAGATAGGGTTTACAACATAGTGGTTTACAAGGAAGATGCTCAAACATTAGTCAGACATTTGTACTATGACAATTGTCTAGCTTTATCTAGAAAACTTATTAAAGCTAGAGAAGTTCTAAGTTGGAGTCGTCCTAATGATATGAAACGGGTGAAAAATAGAAAGTTATGGACACCTGAAGAAGATCAATTCATTACTACCCATTCGATTGAGTTATCAATGAAAGTGCTTAGTAGAAGTCGAAATAGTATCGAACTTAGACTATGGAGACTCAACAAATTAAGCAAGCAATCAGTAACAAATTGAATCACTTCATTGAAGTCTGCCTAGATACAGAGAACCAAGTTTGGCTGATGTTACATTCGGGTTCGCGGAACATTGGTAATAATCTTGCCCAGTGTCATATTAATACAGCGAAAGAATTAGCAAAAATGGCAGATAATAATTTACCTGACCCTGATTTGGCTTATTTTGTCGCTGGTACACTAGAATTTCAAGCCTATTGGAATGATTTACAATGGGCCCAAGAATATGCACGTTTTAACCGTGATGTGATGATGGCACGTTTCCAACGCATCATTGAGAAACATCTAGCGGGGGGAAAGCCAACTAAACCTTTATTACAGGTGAATTGTCATCACAACTACGCCGAAAAAGAAGTACATTTTGGCGAAGATGTGTATGTCACTCGTAAAGGTGCGGTGCGTGCTGATACAGAAGACTATGGAATTATTCCTGGTTCAATGGGAGCAAAATCTTTCATTGTCAAAGGTAAAGGAAATGCACATAGTTTCTGTTCTTGCTCTCATGGTGCGGGTCGTTTATTGTCAAGAAATAAAGCTAAAAATGTCTACACCCTCGATGATTTAATTGAGCAAACAAAGGGTGTAGAATGTCGCAAAGATAAGGATGTTTTAGATGAAATTCCTGGTGCTTATAAGCCGATAGATGAAGTCATGAAAAATCAAGCTGATTTAGTAGAAGTTGTAGCCACACTCAAGCAAGTTGTTTGTGTCAAAGGTTGATTCTCATGTTTGTAGTGAGGGCTTTAGCCCTCATTAATTTAAGAAGAAAAAACTAAGGTACTGCAATGGGAATTAAAGCATTTTCCGGTAAATATTTCTTGTAACATCCTTCATCAGCCAGGACTAAAACCAAGCGCAAAGGATAATCGGGAGGAACTTGTAAATCTGCCCAAGGTACTGCTAATTCTAAACAAGATTCTATAGCAACTTGAGCGCGACTGCTGCGGGGATGCCATTGATAATTTTCTCCGGCTTCCCTAAATTGTACTGATTGGGTGAGTAAGTTAATTTCTAAGTGATGATGATACAGGTAATTGAGGGGGGCTGTATCTGGTACTTCTGCTAAAGGAACGGGGCTATTGTGCATTGTTCTATCTGGATAGAACCACAATAAATTTAACTCTGTAGGTATATCTTTTCCTGGTGCAGAACCATTTTTAAAATCTAGGCGCAAGTAAAAATTCAGGTGATCAACTCCATACCAAAGACGCTGAATAGCACTGCTGACGTGCATTGTACCTCTTGCGCCACCGATTTCTATGCGTCCGGCTTTGTTCCAGTCTTGTTCATCACCTCTACCATCAATTATGGGATGAATAAAGCTTTGGGGCGAGTGGTCAACTTGTGCAGCGTGAACTTCTACTGGTTGTCGGAGATAGGGGGGTATCGGTTCATTTAAGGCTTTGTAGATACCGCATAGATGTTCGCGAAATAGTTGGTCGAAGATGGCATCTTGATTGGAAGAATGTCCTTCACCGAACCACCAGAACCAGTCAGAACCTTCGGCTGCATATAACGCTTCCCAAGCTTCAGGGTTATTTTCTTCTGTAGCTTCGGGATGACTGGCTAGCATTTCTCTAGCTTGGGTGAGGTAGTCCCAAGCGCGGTTTTTGGCGGGGTCGCCAATCCAAGTGGTAAAGCTACCATCTACCCAAGAACCACTATGCAGTTGTTCTCCTGGGATGGTGGCTGTGGGGGGGAATTTTTCGAGGAATTCGGAGACAGTAACGAGTTTGATGTGGGGTTCGTTGCTTAAACTTTGATATAAGGCTTCTAGGAAGGGTTTACCGTCTTGGGGATAAAACTCCCAACAGTTTTCACCATCTAAAGCAATGGTAACTAACCAAGGCTGTTCGCTGGGACGTTCTCTTTGCATTTTAGCGATCGCCTGCAAATGTCCCACCAAGTCAGCCGCCGCTTGTTTAGCAGGCATTGCGCTATAGGTAAAGCCAATTAAATCTGATAATCTATGATCACGGAATACTATGGCTAAATCTCCGGCTGGAGTTGTCAGGCGGTAAGGCTTGTACATCAATTCTGGTTCTTTGACATTACCCGCCCCATCTCGATGAAAGAAATGTTTCAATGTCCAGCCGAGAACAGCTTCATCTGAGCAAATCCAATTAAATCCTTGTTTAATAATATACGGTAAAATTGCGGGGCTGACTGACTGTTCGGAAGGCCATAAACCCCTGGGTTCTTGCCCAAATCTATCTGTGTATAGTTCCCAAGCTTTACGTAAATGGCGAGGAATATCTTCAGACCACTGAAAGCGGTAATCTGGCAAAGTCATATTTGACACTGCCACCCGTCCAGAGTTGGTATCAGCAAGTAGGGGCAGAATAGGGTGTGTGTAGGGTGTGGTGGTGACTTCCAATTGCCCGGCGGCTTGCATCTTGCGGTGTTGGGGGACGATGCGGCTGAGGATGTCACGCTGTTTAGAGTAGATGCGCTGGCGATCGCTTAATGTAAAGTTACGTCCTTGCTGTAACCAAGCTGCAATTTCTGGATCATCCCAAAATAATGGGTCTATCCATGATAAGTTATGCCACGCCAGCAAATCACCATACTCAGCCAATTCCCAATTAGCTAAACACCAAGCCTGTCCTTGTTCTTGTCTTTGATAATACAACTGGGCGTAACGGGGATGAGGGTCAATTAAGGTATGGTGATTGGCATCAAAAAAGTGTTGAATGATAAATTCTTTTTGTGCCTGAGTCAGCTGTTCTGTTGGTGTTAAGCTGGCTGTCAAGTAAGGATCAAAGGCCGTACCAGCAATATAATCTTCTAGTTGCAAGATTAAAGATGGTACTAAGTTCACCGTTTGATGTAATTTAGGGTACTTTTCCAGAATTAACACCAAATCCAAATAATCTTTTGTGCCATGCAGACGTACCCAAGGCAGACGGTATTTCTGACTTGAAGACTCCGAAACGCCATTGTTAGGAGACTTGTACAACGGCTGATGTTGATGCCAAATAAAGGCTACATAAAGTGGGTGAGACATGGAAACTGATTAAGGATTTGGGACTGGGTAATATTGATAAATTATGAATGATTTCAACTGCGTATTCATAACTCATTCCCAACCTAGTCCCATTTCCCTCAGTTTTTGCCGTTAGAGGATTTGCTCAACTTCGGCAATTTCAGGAATCATTTCCCGCAGACGACGTTCCAGACCCATTCTCAGCGTCATGGTAGAACTAGGACAAGAACCGCAAGCACCTTGCAGACGCAGTTTGACAATAGGCCCGTCGAGTTCCACAAGTTCCACATTGCCACCATCAGACATTAGATAAGGACGCATTTCATCCAAAACTTTTTCAACGTTTTCAACTGTTAATTCCATCGTGTGATACCTAGATAAGTTAACAATGGTGATAAGAGATTATGTTGTAGTGCTAAAGTCTACTACAAACCTATGCTCCAAAGTGTTATCTTTTGGACTTATTAAATCGATCCTAGATCCAATTGCGCCTAGATCGTCTTTATATCCAGAGTTTAGCGAATTCTTCACCATGCTGTGTGGGCGAGAGTCAATAGTCAATAGTCATTTGGCAGCGCAATGGTGGGGCTGTGTGGGGTGTGGTTGTGGTCTTGGTGTGTAAATTCTGATTGAGGTAGCTCTTGTGGCGATATTGTGGAAAGCGATCGCTACTGACTCTGAAAAATAGGTGCTTAGTCTAGCTAAGGCGGGGGGTTATCGATGAATCGATTTCTGGCGTTTTTGCAGAAGTCACCCCAACCTTGCGGTCGGGGCTACTTTTGCTACACCCCTTGCACTAAATAAATAATACCAGTATTAGCGATATTATGGTTGCCAAATTGGCAAAAATTCGTTTTTGGGTAAGTGCTTAATAATATTTTCGGAGTCTACCCTACTTTCAGTAAAGTAGTATACTTTACTCTGTGATTTTTTTGCCTAGTCGCAGATTTTCACTGACAATTAACAACTATGTAGATGTACTATGTCAAATCCTGTAATTACAGTTGGTATATTTCAAAAACAACATGACCCCCAAGTTTTTGCCGCAGGTCAGGTCATTTTCTCTCAGGGAGACTCAGGAGAATATATGTACGGCATTGTGGAGGGCGACATAGAAATACTAGTCAACGGTAAGGTTGTAGAAACCATTAGCTCTGGTGATGTTTTTGGTACTGGTGTACTCGTAGGTGTCAAAGAGAGGACTTATACAGCGATCGCCAAAACAAATTGTATGCTAGCCTATTTAGACGAAAAAAGATTCCTTTTTGCTGTCCAAGAAACGCCTATGTTTGCTTTGATGGTAATTAAAAATTATTCAGAGCGTTTAACTCGTTTGCAGCATTTGGTATAAATTGGGGACTGGGGACTGGGGACTCTCACAAGTGTAGGTTTTTTACCCAGCAGTGAGTGATGACTCTCAGACTAACAACAGAATCATTGTTTCACTCACCCCTACACCCCTAAACCCTTACACCCCTACACCCCAAAACCAAGGTTTTTGGTACACAACGTAAAAAACCTACATCTGTCAGGACTGGGGACTGGGGACTGGGGAGATTTAAGCCAATGCCCTATTCCCAATACCCAATGCCCATCATTTATTTCCGCACAATAAACCAAACTTAATTAACCCACGCTCATAGCCACGACGCATTAATCCTAGTGATAATGCGCCTTGAATTGTTGTCCAGCCGGCGCGTAGTAAACCGAATATGGCTTGGGGAGTGATGGCGGAATCAATCACTACATTCCAAAAAGGAGCAACGGCTTGTGACCAGTCAGCCGTGCGGATGTTATTTAATGGTAGTTGACGCGCGATCGCTTCATACTCTGGTAAAGAAATCACATAGGGTAAACAGTACACACGATAAATATCTTCTAAGTGTTTTTGCTCGTCTGCTGATAAGGGTAATTCCTCCGTAGGACGATGACACCAAGTCACCATAATTAACGTCCCGCCTGGTTTCAGCACCCTGTAGCACTCCTGCATAAACTTGGTTTTATCTGGCATATGTTCACCGCTTTCCAATGACCACACCAAGTCAAAAGTATCGTTATCAAAGGGCATAGCTTGAGCATCTGCCACTAAAAACTGACTTTTATCACTCAAATTCGCTTCTTGAGCGCGTTCTGTGGCTCTAGCGGCTTGTACTGGACTTAATGTAATACCTGTAGCTTGAGCGTTAAACTTGGCGGCTAAGTATAAAGAACTACCTCCAATACCACAGCCCACATCTAAGATGTTTTCTGCCGTTTTTACCCCTGCCCAACTCAGCAATTCTTCAATCAAATCTATTTGTGCTTGGCGGCGGTCTTTTTTAGCCTTGCCATCTACACCGTAATAGCCGTGGTGCATATGTTCACCCCAGATTTGCTCCCACAGGCCAGAAGAAGTATCGTAAAATTGCTGAATTCGCTGGTAAAGTGTTGCACTCATGGATAAATCAGTGTTAAGACAAAACAGAAATGAAAAAAAATATATTCGTAGGCTACCATGTGTGCTTTTAATTAAATAAGAAAGTTTTCATTTTTTGGGAAGTTAAAGTTCATCAACCATCTCAGGAAAAGTTAACTAATTCGTTGTATCTTCTCATACGAGAATCATTGCCAAATCACTTAAAAATTTAATGGTGTTTTATGTTACTTGGATACAAAATCGCACGTAGAGTATTTTGAATTTTTTATGACAGTTTCTCGCACTATTTGTTTAGGATTTCTGGCTGTCATCACCATTGGGGCTATTTTATTGATGATGCCTTTTTCCACTAGCAGTGGTAGCTGGAATGATCCAATTGTGGCATTATTTACTTCAACATCCGCAGTTTGTGTGACTGGTTTAACTGTAGTTGATACCGCCACTTATTTTTCTTTTTGGGGACAGCTATTTATTGCTTTGTTAGCACAAATTGGTGGTTTGGGTTACATGACAACCACTACCTTTTTGATTTTATTAATTGGGCGCAAGTTTGATTTAAGACAAAAAATCGCCATTCAACAAGCCCTAGATAGGCCGGGAATGAGTGGTAGCACGCAAGTTATTCGCTCAATTATTGCCACAACATTGATTTTTGAAATTACAGGGGTATTCTTACTTCTAATTGCATTTGTGCCGGATCATGGCTGGAGTAAAGGTTTGTGGTTGGCAATTTTCCATAGTATTAATGCTTGGAATAATGCTGGTTTTAGCTTGTTCAAAGACAGTCTAGTCGGCTATCAGTCATCTGCCATAGTTGTATTTACAATTACGGGCTTAATTATCTTTGGCGGAATTGGTTATCAGGTCATTTTAGAAACTTATATATGGTTGCGCGATCGCATCCTCAAAAAAAAGGCAACTTTAGTTTTTTCTCTAGATTTTAAGGTCGCAACTAGCACAACTTTAATACTTTTGGTTTTGGGAACAATTGCCTTTTTATTTATAGAAATGAGAAACCCTGAAACTCTGGGAAATAAAAGTTTTGTCGACCAAGTAATGCTAGCGTGGTTTCAATCAGTTACCCCTAGAACTGCTGGATTTAACACGATTGACAACGGCAAAATGACAACTGCTGGACTATTTATCACAATTGCCCTAATGTTTATTGGTGCTAGTCCTGGGGGAACAGGTGGTGGGATTAAAACCACGACTGTAAGAGTATTAACAAGTTGTACTAAATCAATTTTGCACGGAAAAGAAGAAGTATTATTATATGATAGAAAAATAGCTGTTTCTCTAATTTTAAAAGCTGTAGGCGTACTGGTAGGTTCTATATCTACAGTAATAATCTCCACGATTCTGATAGCTCTGACAGATCCAGAATTAGATTTTATTCAAATTTTGTTTGAAGTCATGTCAGCATTTGCTACAGTTGGACTTTCTACAGGAATCACCAGTAGTGTTACACCAGCAGCTAAAATCATTTTAATTATCACCATGTATATAGGCAGAGTAGGCATTTTACTGCTGATGTCATCTATATTAGGAGATCCTAAACATACCAGAATTCACTATCCCGAAGAAAACCTACTTGTGGGTTAGTTGAGTGTACGGGGTGACGGGGGGTATAAATGTTGACTAATAACTCATACAGGGATTGATAATAAGGATTACATTGTGAATCTTTCATCTTTAGGCTTTTTTCGCTCTTTACGTAGAGATAACCACCAATTCGCCGTGATTGGTTTAGGTCGTTTCGGTCGTTCTGTTTGTTCAACACTGCATAAATTAGGCTATCAAGTGTTAGCAACAGACGTTGATGAAAAACGCGTCTGTGCAGCATTGACAGAAGATATAGTTGGTCATGCTCTCCAGTTAGATTCTACCGAGGCGGCTGCTTTAAAGGAAGCCGGGATATTTGAGTTTGACACAGTAATTGTAGCGATTGGTAACTATGTTCAAGAAAGTATTATCACCACTCTAAATGTGAAAGAAGGTGGTGTACCTCATGTAGTTGCTAAGGCTTCTAGTGAAGTTCATTACAAGTTGTTAAAGCGTGTCGGTGCTGATCATGTGGTGTTTCCTGAATATGAAGCAGGTTGTGCTTTAGCAAGAACACTCACTAAACCATCCATCTTAGATAGATTTGACCTTGACCCAGATAACAGTATTGTCGAAGTCATTGTACCTGATGAATTTCACGGCAAGACTATTGCTGAACTCCAACTGCGTAACCGCTACGGTTTAAATTTGTTGGCTGTAAGTAATGATGGCAAATTTCAGATTAATCCTGATCCTTACAAACGTTTAGAACGGGGTTCAGCAATGGTAGTGATTGGTTGTAATAAAGATATTAATCGCTTACCGATTTAAAATCTCAAACTAATATAGAGACGCGATATGTCGCGTCTCTGTCAACTTTAAACTTTACCATTACCACCAACTTGATCTGGTGTAGAACTAGGAAGGTCTGGTTTAGATAGAGGCTGTTCTGATGAAACTGGTGTACCGCCGGAATTATCTGATTGACTTGGCTGTTGTGAATTGGATTCTGCGGTGTTGTTGGTGGGGTTTGTTGATGGCTGAGGACTAGATGCTTGTTGCTGTTGGAGTTTTTGTTGGGCGATTTTTTGCTCAACTTGCTGCATTAATTGTTCAGCTTTTTGTGCTTGTTCAAGATTCCCTTGTTCACGGTATTGAGTATGGGCGCGTTTTAATGCGCTACTGGCTTTTTTGAGTTCGCCTTGATTATATAAAGTTACACCCAAGTTATAATAGGCTGAGGCATTTTTGGGGTCTTGACGCACAGCTTGGTTATAAACGGCGATCGCTTCAGCAGTTTGACCTTGGAGTGCCATTAAACTACCCAAATTACTATAGGCTGCGCTGTTTTTGGGGTCTAGTTTCAAAACTTGCTGATAAGCGGCGATCGCTTCCTCCATTTTGCCAGATTCTTGCAGAGCGATCGCCAAGTTATGATAGGTATTAGCATCGCTACTATCAAAATTAATCGCTTGTTCGTAAGCTGCGATCGCTTCTGGTAATTGCCCTTGTTCGTAAAGCAATAAACCCAAATTATACTGTGTTGCAGCCCTGGTTGGTTCTACTACCAAAGCCTGACGATAAGCTGTAATAGCAGCTTCTTTTTGTCCTTGACGCTGCAATGTCAGCCCCAGATTATAGTAAGCTTCCCCCAAACTAGGGTTAATTCTAATCGCCTCACTATACTCTTGTACTGCTACATCCAAGCGATTTTGAATGAGAAATATATTGCCAAGATAATTTCTCGCCATCCCCAGACTTGGATCTCGCCGTAATGCTTGACGGAAAGCATATTCCGCACCAGGCCAATCACCACGGTTATAGCGTGTTACTCCCTGTTGGTAAGCAATAGCAGCTTCTAAATCTTGAGAAATGGGCGTTTGCATTTGCGCCATTGCCTGAGATGCAGGCAAATTCACAACTGTCGGTGCAACTAACATCACAGCAGCAGAAGCAGCACAGAGAATTCCGAGTGATGGTTTTTGCCAACAAGAAGCGCGATCGCCAGTTATGGGAGACAAACCGCAGAACCACTGCCTAACAAGATTTCGTTTATACATAATGGAATCTCTGTACGAAGGTTTAAATCCTTATAAGTCAGAGTACCCACCACTACATGAAAAATTAAAAATCACCGAAGAAAAATTTGTGAATTAGTCATTAGTCATTAGTCATTAGTTGTTCTCCCCCTGCCCTCTGCCCCCTGCCCCCCTGCCCTCTGTCCTCTGCCCCTGCCCTAAATTCTCGCTTCTGGTAAAATCAACATGGCATCGCCGAAGGAATAGAAGCGATATCGAGAGGCGATCGCTTCTTGGTATATATTTAGTAACCTTTGTCTGCCAATCAGCGCACTCACTAGCATTAATAGGCTAGAACGGGGTAAGTGAAAGTTTGTAATTAAACCTTCTACGACTCGCCATTGGTAGCCAGGATAAATAAATAGGTTTGTCTTGCCACAAAAGGGTTGTAAATCACCAGAAGCGGCGGCTGCACCTTCTAAGGCACGAACTACTGTTGTACCTACAGCAATAATGCGACCACCGTTTTGTTTGGTGGTACGGATTTTCTCTACCGTATCGGCGGGAACTTCAATCCATTCTTCGTGCATTTGGTGGCTGGTGACATCTTCTACTTCCACAGGGCGAAAAGTTCCCACACCTACGTGCAGTGTAATAAAAGCTTGGTGAATATTGCGATCGCCTAACTTGGCAATTAGTTCTGGGGTAAAGTGTAATCCAGCTGTGGGAGCTGCGATCGCTCCTGGCTGTTGGGCGTAAACTGTTTGATACTGCTCATCTGCGGCTTGGGAAGCTGTAATATAAGGCGGAAGCGGAATTTCTCCAAATTTATCTAAAATTTGTACCAAAGATTGATGTTCAGGCAAATCAAACTTTAATAATCTTCCCCCTGTATCTTTGTCAGTTTCTAAAACTGTGGCTGTGATTTGAGAATTGGGAAGTGAGGCAAGACCTAATTCACTAGGTGTAAAAAAGATTTTACTGCCCTTTTTAAAGCGTTTCCCAGGCTTGACTAAAGCTAACCAACAGTTATGTTGACGTTCTTCTAAAAGTAAAATTTCTACCTCTGCACCAGTTGACTTCCGCCCATACAATCGAGCCGGAATGACTTTAGTATCATTCATAATTAACAAATCGCCAGGGCGGAGGATGTCTGGTAAATCACGAAAAATGTGATGTAATGGTGCGCTTGTACTACCAGTAGTCTGAGAATTGACTACTAACAACCGAGAACTATCTCTGGGAACAGCAGGATTTTGTGCAATCAGTTCTGGAGGTAGTTCATAATCATACCCAGCTAATGAAGAATCTAAGTTTGGCTCTTGATTTGTATCGTTTGTTCCTTGATTAGACATTTGATTGTGATTAACTAGTCATTAGTCATTAGTCATTAGTCATCAGTCATTAGGGAACAGGGAACAAAATTTTTAATTTCGGATATTAAATCGATTACTCCCCAATCCCCAATCCCCAATCCCTTGCCTAGACTACAAGAATTGGTGACAGATACACAACAAAATCAAAATTGGGTAAAACTCCCCATGCCAAAACGGGGGCATTTACCCTACCGGAAAGTGGGGGAATTAAAGAAGATAGAGATGTAGGATTGGCTTTGATCCAAAAGCACCATGATGGAATACTTGTATTATCTGGCAAATGCCAGCCTAACTCTCAGAGTTGTTCAACACCTGCACGCTAGACCTAGAATCCCCGTTGCTTTCGTCACCGTAATTCATCAAATAGATGGTTGGGTGGTTAGGATCAAACTCAAAGAGCAAATTTCGCCGCAAGAGGATGGTGATATTCGGGCTTTCCTCAGTGAGTTGGGAATTACCTATGAACCACCAATGCGTGTGCAAATGGCACTTTGGAGTTTAGAAGCTGGGCAATGTCCTGTAGATGTGATGCGTCGCTATCAGGTAGCGATAGTTTCTCATGGCAGTCCTGAAAGAGAGGAAATTGAAGCTTTTCGACAGCAGTTTGTTCGAGGATTGGGTTACTGTCCAGAAACTCTGGCTTAAAACCCTATGTATCTAAAGACGTTACGTGATTTTTGGTAATTGGTCTTTGGTTGAGCGCGAATTTTCAATCATGACCAATTACCGACCATAGCGATTTTAGATTTCAGATTTGGGATTACTAACCTTATTATCAGTTTCATCAATAATTAAATGGACACCATTTATATTTTTAGTAACTATCAATCCAGTTTTAAAGAATTATAAGTATTTTAATCCGTCAGATTTTAGTCTGATAATTTGTCCAAAAAGCCCGACTCTAAAAAAGTCGAGCTTTTTACTGTATAGAAATATCAATATTGGTAGAGTGTTGATAACACTTCAAACCAAGATATGCTTTGCTAGTATTTGCCCTTAATCTGTTAATTTTCCATTCATAAAATGATGAATTATAAAGTGAAAATTATGATAGCAAGGTCTATTATTTAACTGTTTGCTGATTAATGAACATTTCGAGAAGTTATTTCTTCTTTGCTACCACCTTTTGGGCTTTTTCTTGCATTTCCAATAATTCTGGAATTGTCACAAAGCTATAACCTTGACTGCGAAACTTAGCAATAATTTCTGGTAAGGCTTGGATAGTTTTAGAACGATTCCCACCACCATCGTGCATCAAGACAATACCGCCAGGTCTTGCTAGGCTAAAAACATTGTTAATTAATCTGGGTACGCTGGGTTGTGAATAATCAACAGAATCTGATGACCACATAATAATCGCGTATTTATTATTTTTGGCATAAGCCGCCACCCCGTTGTTCATAATTCCCCCTGGTGGTCTAAATAAAGTTGTTCTGACACCAGTAATTTGATAAATTAACTCGGTTGTTTTAGCTACCTCATAAGCAGCTAATTGGGCATTCATCGTATGATACCAATGATGCCAAGTGTGATTACCAATGACATGACCCTCGGCTGCTACACGCTTGAGTAGATCAGGATACTCCTTGACATTTCTCCCAACAACAAAGAATGTACCTTTAACGTTGTTTTCTTTAAGAATATCTAATACTTGTGCTGTTGATTCAGGCCAAGGGCCATCATCAAAAGTTAATGCAATTACTTTTTGTTCTTTACCGAGAGTTGCTGATTTAATCACGGCTCCTTGGAAGCGTGGAGGTAAAGCAGAAATCCCCTTGGCTTGTGCTTGTAGCTGCCAACTATTCAGCATCATTGTTTTTAAGCTTTCAATTCGCTTTTGAGTTCCTGGTTTAGCGGCTGATGTCGGTACATTGCTGAAATCAATGCTGTGTCTACTCTCAGCATCAGATGTATTGGGTTTTACTAACATCATCAAACCAACACTCAAACTGGCACTTAAAGCAAACAGAGCAATTAATATTCCCTGTGGCCATAGCAACGACTTATTATTTTCCACTTCCTAGCTCCTCCAAGGTAACAACCATCAAACCCTATTGTGATGGTGATTTTTAACACATCTAAATCCCAATATTTGGATACGCAGAAAATATCGGATAATCCTGAAACTTTGAATACGAATTCATAGAAATTAAGAATCTACACCCTGGGATCTTGAGCAGCAACTGTAGGTAATAGTGTTTAAATTTATATACTGATTTCCTATAGTCTCTCTGAAAAATTTGATACCTTTGAATACTAGCTAAATTCACTCAAGGAGTAATGAAAGATTTCATTAGCTTTACTGAAAGTTTAGATATAATTACAGTCACTTAAGTGGTTTAGTATACAATTAAAAGGGTAATTAAAGTTATGTTATGAATTTCACAACTATTTAGTGTGTAGATATTTATCAAATATGAGCTATTCAAAATTTTTATTCAGGTTAAATATTTTATCTGCTAAAAGTTCTATGCAACTACTAATGATGATACACATTTTAGTATTGAATGCCATTTTTACCTTTTAAAGAAAAAATTAAGTTTTTACTGAGTTGTTTTCTAAGTTAGACTCTATCAAGCAGGTAGACTAAACTCTGACTAAAATAGTTTCTCATAAGAAAGAGCTTTTTATAAGTTAATCTATATACTCTTTTCACCCTTGATGAGAAATCATGTTATTAAATATTGAATTTGAATCTTATCTTCAAAAGAAGGACAATTTGAATTTTAAGGGGTAAATGACTAGATACTTTTTTAGTTACTATCTCTAATGTATTTTATGTCCTACATTATTAATATTAAAATTAAATATATATTGTTACAGTAAAATTACTGAAATTTGTTTACCAAAAGTTTAAACTGTAAAGAGTAATTCATAAATATCAGAGAAAATTCAATTAGTCCAAATTGTATTTTTAGTTACTCATTACTTACCAAGGATTGATTACAAAATTATCTTACGTTTTTGATATGCGTCCATTCCGAGAAAAAGAATGGCTATTAACTTTATCCGCATTATCGCTGTTGCTTTGGTTAATTTGCTTAGGTAATTTACCCCTGCGTGATTGGGATGAGGGAACAATAGCACAAGTAGCCCGTGAAATTTGGCGATCGCCTATTGATTCTATGGGTTGGCTGTATCCAACGCTAGGGGGGGAACCTTATCATAATAAGCCACCTTTGATACATACACTCATTGCTGGGGCTTATTCTACAGTAGGAGTGAGTGAATGGACAACACGTTTACCAGGTGCGGTGTTGACAGCTTTGGGTGTGCCTTTGCTGTTTGCCTTGGGAAGATTAATTTTCGGGCGTAATTTACCTGCTGTATTTGCGGCTTTAGTGTACATGACAATGCTACCTGTTGTCCGTCACGGTAGATTAGCCATGTTAGACGGTGCGCTAGTGACTTTTTTTCTGCTAGCACTGTTTTGTTTATTCCAGGCGCGAAAAAACCTCCGCTACGGGTTAGGTGTAGGCTTGGGTTTAGGACTAATTACCCTGACTAAAGGGATGATAGTTTTACTATTGGGGGGAATTATTGGTTTATTTCTCATCATCAATCGACAATGGAAATGGTGGCAAAATCCTTATCTATGGGTGGGAATCTTATTAGGTAGTCTGCCTGCGATCGCGTGGTATACTGCACAGTGGCTGCATTATGGCAATAGTTTTTTACAAATCAACTTACAAAACCAAACCTTTAACCGACTTGTACAAACTGTTGAGGGAAATACAGGTTCGCCTTGGTATTATTTCATCGAAATTCTCAAATATGGTTTTCCCTGGTTGTTATTTCTCCCTGGAGGGTTGTGTTTAGCTGGGAAAAAACGTCATACTACTTGGGGAAGTTTAGTGTTGGTAGGAACAATAGTTTATTTAGGCACTATTTCTTTAATGCCAACTAAACTTCCTTGGTATGTCATACCTGTATATCCCTTTTTAGCCTTAGCAGTTGGGGCGAAAATCAGCGAAGTTTGGGAAAAGCAACATCTGCAAAAGAGAGTTTGGACAATCATATTTGCTCTGTTATCTATTGCAGGGATGGGAGGTTGTATTTATTTCGCCGCGAATGATCCTCAACCTGTACTAATAGTAATGAGCATTGTTTTAGCCATGAGTATGGGTAGTGTAGCATGGCTAGTGAGTAGGAGCGATCGCCGTTTCATTCCTGTTTTATTTATCGGAATGTATTTGGTTTTAATGTTACTTATGACTTCCAAATCTTGGATATGGGAATTAAACGAAGCTTTTCCCGTCAAACCAGTAGCTGAATTAATTCGCAACCATGTCTCACCAGGGACAAAAATCTACACTTCTTTTGCTTATAGTCGTCCCAGCTTAGATTTTTACTGCGATTGTCAAGTTATTCCAGCATCAAAAGTAACTCTTCAACAAATGTGGTTAGATAAATCCTATTTACTTTTAGACGATGCCACATTACAAACACTTAATTTATCAAATTATGCAATGCTTGGTCATAACACAGGATTTACCTTAATTCGTAATTCAATATAATTGTTTCTTTATTGCTTAATAAATAAGTAAACTTGGTTTTGATGATACGCCAACCTAAACGCCGGATTATTTTGCAGTTCTTGAATTACGCGAGGATAAAAATTAGATTTTGTTTCTAAATTTAGTAAGTCTATCAGAATATATTTAAAAGCAATATTAGCGTCCGCAAACGATGCAGATTGTTCATTATCTATTAACTTTATTGTTTGACGCTGACTGAGATGGGGAGCAATTTTTGTGGTTGTTAAAACACTTTCAGAGGTTTTAACTAAACTGACGGCAGTATAAAGAGAACTCAGATTCGGCACACTTGTTAGATAACGTGTGATAAAAAACTCATACTTAGCTAATACCAAAAAGGCAATAATAGACCAAATAATTAAAATCCGAGGCTGCAACCAATTTCTTTTTTTCTCTTGTTGGTACTGACGAATAGAGTAAATTAACCACACCATAATCAAGGGAAAAATCATTAAAGAATAATGGTGGATTAAATCTCGCTGCGCCCAGTAATCAGAAAGAATGTTCAGCAGTAACATCGGCACAGATGGCAAAATATTTATCGCTTTTCGCCAATGTAATCCTAGTATGACTGGTAAGACGAGTAGAAGATAATAAAAGAGAGTATCTGTTGAAAAGAACTTACCTAAAATTAAGCCAGGGTTAGTGATAACATTCCACAGAATTTCTGTTGGTGTATTGCCGAGGGATTTAAAAAAAACTACACCACCAGCTTGACCACCCCGCAAC